>CAYSSS010000003.1:0-51520 GCA_964433975.1 uncultured Planctomycetia bacterium | reverse complement strand
TCCTCACCAAGAAGGGATCCGTCTTCGCATCCAAAGAAGCGATAAATATACATTTTCTGGAACGCTTTACCGGCGATTACGGCATGAATAATAAGGTAGAAATGCCAAAAGCTTCTGACAAAACGCTTTCCGGATATAAGGTCGCGATAGTCGGCTCCGGTCCTGCGGGATTATGCTGTGCGGGAGAACTTGCGAGGTACGGTGTAAAGGTTACCATATTTGAGGCTCTTCAGAAGCCCGGAGGGGTCTTGAGGTACGGCATTCCGCCGTTCAGGATGCCAAGAGACATACTGGACTTTGAGATCGACTATCTAAAAAGAATAGGTGTTGAGTTTGTCGGAAACTTCATCATAGGCAGGACAAAGACGCTCGATGAGCTCCTGTCCGAAGGCTTCTGCGCGGTATTCCTGGGCCTTGGCGCGGGGATACCGTCGTTCCTCGGGATACCCGGTGAGAACCTCTGCAATATATATTCCGCAAACGAATTTCTAACGAGAATAAATCTTATGTCCGCGTACAAATTCCCGGAATACCATACCCCCGTTAACATAGGTAAGAGGGTCCTTGTTATAGGAGGCGGCAATACCGCGATGGATGCCGCAAGGGCGGCTCTACGGCTTCAGAACATGACCATGCAAGCTTCTGATACAACCATCATATATAGGAGAACCGAAGTGGAGATGCCCGCGCGCAGGCTCGAAATTGAGCATGCCAGGGAAGAGGGGATTAAGTTTAAATTTCTCATGCAGCCCGTGGAATTCTTAGGGGATGATGACGGATTTGTCAAGAAGATGAGATGCCTAGAATGCAAGCTCGGAAAGCCCGACAGCTCAGGACGGAGACGTCCCGTGCCGATCGAGGGAAGCGAATTCGACATAGACTGCGACATAGCTGTTATAGCGGTCGGATTGAAGGCCAACCAGATACTCATCAGCGTAACGCCGGAATTAAAGACGGATAAATACGGAGACCTGATAGTCAATAAAGAAACTATGGAAACTTCCATAAAGGGAGTTTACGCCGGCGGAGATATCGTCGGGGGAGAGGGCACCGTCATAGAGGCTATGGGCATGGCGAAGAAAGCGGCTTTAGGTATATTGGAGCAGCTCAAAGCAAAATAGTCTTGACAAAAGAGCGTCAAACAGCTATAATCTGAATATGTTAAGGACAAAGATGTCCCTGGAAAGACCGGGACTTCTTTTTTATTTTGAGTTGATTTTTGATAATAAAGTTAACCTATGCGTCAAAAAGGAGACAGTATGTCAAAGAGAATAGAAGAGTTTATGGCAAAAGTAAAGGCAAAAAACCCTGGAGAAATCGAGTTCCACCAGGCGGTGCAGGAAGTCATAGAATCTGTGATGCCTTTTGTAGATGCAAACACTAGATACTCAGAAGCAAAGATACTCGATAGAATCGTAGAGCCGGAGAGGGTCATAATGTTCCGCGTTCCATGGCTGAATGATAAGAATGAAATACAGGTAAACAGAGGGTTCAGAATAGAAATGAACAGTGCCTTAGGACCCTACAAAGGCGGATTGCGTTTTCATCCCAGCGTCAATCTCGGACTTTTGAAATTTCTCGCGTTTGAGCAGGTATTCAAAAATAGCCTTACGACTCTGCCGATGGGTGGAGGTAAGGGAGGTTCCGATTTTGATCCGAAAGGCAAAAGCGACAACGAAGTAATGAAATTCTGCCAAAGCTTTATGACGGAGCTTTCAAGGCATATCGGACCGGATACGGATGTTCCTGCGGGCGATATAGGAGTGGGCGAGCGGGAGATCGGTTATATGTTCGGTCAGTACAAAAGGCTGCGCAATGAATTCACCGGAGTACTTACCGGCAAAGGCCTGAATTGGGGCGGCAGCCTTATAAGACCTGAAGCAACAGGTTACGGATGCGTCTATTTCGTCGAAGAGATGCTTAAGACCAGGGGCGAATCCTTAAAAGGAAAAACATGCGCCGTATCCGGCTCCGGAAATGTTGCTCAATACACCGTGGAAAAACTCATAGAGCTGGGTGCCAAGGTAGTGACTCTGTCGGATTCCGACGGTTTCATTTACGACGCAGGCGGCATAGACAAGAAGGAACTCGCTTGTGTGCTCAATCTTAAGAATGTGAAGCGCGCCAGAATAAAGGACTGCGCCAAAGAATTCACCTGTGAGTACTTTGAGAAGAAAAGGCCATGGAGCGTGAAATGCGATATCGCGTTCCCTTCAGCTACGCAGAACGAAATTAGCGGTGAGGATGCCAAGACGCTCGTTAAGAACGGCTGTATAGCGATCGGCGAAGGCGCCAACATGCCAACAACACCTGAGGGCATAAAGGTATTCCAGAATGCCAAGATACTTTATGCTCCCGGAAAAGCGGCGAATGCCGGCGGCGTGGCAACCTCAGGACTTGAAATGTCCCAAAACAGCATGAGATTGTCATGGACGCGCGAAAAAGTGGATAGAAGACTACACGATATCATGATATCAATACATGAGAATTGTGTAAAATACGGAAAAGAAGGGAAATATATTAACTACGTCAAGGGTGCAAACCTGGCCGGATTCATCAAGGTCGCGGACGCGATGATAGACCAGGGACTTGTGTAGTAAAATTTAAGCACAAAACATGAAAAGAGAGCGCACACACCGTATTATTACTCGACTTATGATAAACAATGTAGTAGAATACAGCTCCATATGCGGAATATAAAGGTATATGGTTTAATAGCAGCTATCCTCTTCACCGCATACTCTCTCTTCGCGGCACCCACTGATGGCACAAATATACCATACAAAGGCGGGTATATAACCGGCTATCAAAATAACAGCATATTCAAGCACGATCTCGTCAAATCCTACGGAAACGTCCGAAGCTTCCAGAACTATTATACGCTCTCTTACGGAGTATTCAACTGGCTTACGCTGGACGGAAAGATAGGGTTCGGCAATGTAAGAGAGAAAGGCGGAGTGCACCCTACGGTCCAGCATAGCAACGGCTTTGCCGGAGGTTATGGATTCAGATTGAGAGTTATTGATGATGCGGCAAATAAGGTGCGTGTCGTAACCGGCTTCCAGCATACGAGCACCCACCCGGCCAATAGATATGTGAACGGCGATAAACGCATGGCGATCTATGAAGACTGGCAGGTATCTTTGGTCTCTTCAAAAGACATAGGGATCTTTACTCCTTTCGCGGGCGGTAAAGTGTCGTACGGAAACCTGATACAGAAGACGAATGATATAGACAGGAAGAACCGCTCGCCAAGATATTATGGAGGCGCGGTGATCGGCTGCGATATAAAGATGACTCTGAATACATACATAAGCGTTGAAGGCCATTTCATAGACGAAACTTCCTTAAGCGCGGGAGCATATTACAAATTCTAACATATTGGGGATAGATCTCTTGAGAGCTTTTAAGTTTATCCTGCTGGTTATCATGGTATTTGCGCTTTCGGGCTTTACACTGTCCAAGGACTACCACCGGATAAAGGCTAAGGCGGTCGCAAAGATAAAGATACCAAAATGGTACCATGAAGGGCTTTATTCCGACGGAAAAGATATATGGGTTTGTAATGGGAAGAAGGGCGATACGTGGGTCGTGGACACGCTCTCCAAGGAGATAATCAGGAAGATAGTACCGGCGGGCTCCTTCACGGAGGCAATAACCCCGAGAGATGAGGCGATCTTCTTTGTAACCGACTGGGACGCAAAAAAAGTATATACAGCGGAGATAGAGGGTGATAACATGTACGCGCTGGCGCAGAAGTCCGTGGAGCCGGCGCACCCGGCTGGTGCGGCATGGACCGGCTCTAACCTATTTATAGTGACATGGACACGGTCTCTTACGGGAACCAAATTCCATCTTCTTAAGATGGATGCCGATATGAATATCTTAAGCACAGCGGAGATCGGCAGGATCCTTGAGCCGGCGCATCTGGCATGGGACGGTAAAGATATGTGGGTCAGCTGCTGGTATGCCAGACGCATATACAGGATAGACATAGAAAAATTGGAGATAACAGGATATATAAAGTCCCCGGCCCGAAAAACTACAGGGATAGCCTGGGAGGGAAGATACCTGTGGGTTACCGGCACCAACGATAGTTTGTATAAAATGGAGTTCCAAAATTAGTCAGAGGAGGAGCGCATGAAGAAGATCTTTATCCCGGCGGTCATAATAATAGCCGTCGTTGCCCTTATCGTAACGTCATATAAATCGATATTCACGCGGGTCGTTAATTACGAGATAGCGGGAATGAAGATCCCCTCGAAGTATAATATGCTTACCGGCAAAGTAACTCCCATAAGTAATTACAGGGGTAAGGCCAACCTTCCAAGCATGCAGCCGGTAATAAAGGGTAATCTCGGGCTATCTGCAGAACAGGCCGATGCCGCCAAACTCAGGTGGGCGTTATTCGAAGAATGGGTCACAGAGACGCCTAAATACAAGGATTGGCAGTCCAACCAGGAGACATTCAGGCAGGCGATGGCAGATTTCCGCAAGTTCATATCAGGAGAATAGAGATGAGAAAGACCGGTTTCGATAACGAAAAGTATTTAAAAGAACAGACGGCGGCTATTCTTAATCGAGTCAAAAAATTTGACAATAAGATGTATCTGGAGTTCGGTGGCAAACTATGTTTTGATTACCACGCCGCAAGGGTCCTGCCCGGATACGATCCCAACGTCAAAATAAGGCTGCTCCAGTCACTCAAGGATAAGATCGATATAGTACTCGGTATATATGCGGGCGACATAGAGAGCGGAAGGGTGCGAGGCGACTTCGGCATAACATACGATGCCGCGACATTCAAGTTGATCGATGACTTAAGAAAATGGGGGCTCGACATACTCGCCGTTACTATAACCCGTTTCGCGAATCAGCCTTCCGCCGTCATATTTAAAAATAAGCTCGAGCGCAGAGGCGTAAAGGTCTATCTGCATTACCCCATAGAAAAATATCCCTCCGATATAGACCTCGTGGTAAGCGAAGGCGGATTCGGCAAAAATGAGTACATCGAGACGAGTAAGCCTATAGTAGTAGTTACGGCTCCGGGCCCCAACAGCGGGAAGCTTTCGATATGCCTTTCACAGCTGTACCATGATCACAAACGCGGCGTTAACTCCGGGTACGCCAAATTCGAAACGTTCCCGATATGGAACCTGCTGTTAAAGCACCCCGTCAATGTTGCGTATGAGGCGGCCACAGCGGATATACAGGACTTTAATCTCGTGGACCCGTTTCACCTGGCGCAGTATAAAGAGGCGGCCATAAACTACAACCGTGACGTGGAGAGTTTCCCAATATTAAAGCTTATTCTTACCAGGATATTGAAAAAAGATGCGAATCTGCCCACGTACAATTCTCCGACGGATATGGGAGTCAACAGGGCAGGCTTCGGAATAGTTAACGATGCCGTGGTCCAGGAGGCGGCTAAGCAGGAGTTGATAAGAAGATACTTCAGGTACAATGCCGAGTATGTACTGGGCATAGAAAAGAGGGAGACCGTTGACAGGGCATCTATGTTAATGGAGGGCATGAGTGTAAAAGTTACGGATAGAAAAGTGGTAGAGGTCTCTAGAAAGGCGGCCGAAGACGCCGAGAAGAACGGCAAAGGTTTCGCCGGCATCTACTGCGGAGCCGCGCTAGAATTAAAGGATGGCCGCTTGATAACGGGGAAGAACTGCGCTTTGATGAACGCTTCATCAAGCCTGATCCTGAACGCCATAAAGGTCCTAGCGAATATTCCAGATGAGATCTTGCTGCTCTCGCCTCAGATAATAAACCAGATCTCTAAGCTGAGAGAAGATATCCTTAAGGGAGATCCTGAGAGCCTTGACCTGGAAGAGACGCTTATAGCGCTCTCAATAAGCGCTTCTGCCAATCATACGGCCGAGATCGCCATGAAAAAGTTGGTCGAATTAAAAGGCTGCGAAATGCATATAACTCATATACCTTCACCTGGAGATGAGGTGGGGCTAAAGATGCTTGGACTTAACCTCACTACCGATGGCAAATTCTCCTCCCGCAATCTCTTTGTAACTTGACATACTCAGTCAGGCATGCTAAAATCATAGTCTGATATGGAAAATATGGATGCCTATCGCAGAGGAGCAGCAAAAAGATATAGCAAGTAGCATGTTGAGCAACGTAAAAATTGTGGCCAGGGGGACTGTCGTCTTCGCTGGCTATATTTATTTAAAGGGAGAGTGATATGAAGGCAAAGCTGGTGCTGGAAGACGGCAGTGTTTTTGAGGGGATCTCCGTGGGGTCGGAAGGGGAGAAGATAGGCGAGGTGGTACTTAATACCGCCGTTGTCGGGTACCAGGAGATGGCGACCGACCCGACCAATGCCGGGAAGATACTCGTGCTTACCTATCCCTTAATAGGCAATTACGGCGTAGCGAAGAAGTTCAACGAATCAAAGAAGTGCTGGATATCCGGCCTTATCATAAAGGAATCCTCACGCATATATTCAAACTGGCAGGCTGAAGGGCCACTTGAAGAGTTCCTTAAGAGAGAGGATGTTATAACCATAAGCGACATAGATACGAGAACGCTTGCCATAACGATAAGAGATAAAGGCGAGATGCTCGGTATAGTCTCCACAAAGGATTCGAACCCGGATGAGCTGTTGAAGAAGCTTAAAAGTCAAAAGAAACGCTCTCGCGAGGCCATAAAAGATATATCCGTTAAGAGTCCCACCGAGATAAAAGGCAGGCCATCAGGCGCCAATATAGCCGTCTTAGACCTCGGCATGAAAAACAGCTTTATAAAACAACTCGTTACGCTCGGCTGCAATCTAACGCTCCTGCCTTACAATACCAAAGCCAAGGAGATCCTGGCCCTGAAACCGGACGGGCTGATAATATCTAATGGCCCGGAAAGCGATCCCGCGATCGGTGAAGTAGCTCTCACCATAAAAGAACTGCTCGGCAAGATACCGATGATGGGCGTGGCAACCGGGCATGAGGTCATAGGCCTGGCGCTCGGAGCTAAGCTCGTCAAGATGAAGGTCGGCCATCATGGATCAAATTATCCCATAAAATCTAAAGATAGTTTTAAGGGAGAGATAACGGTCCAGAATCACTCATATGTGATAGACGAGGGTTCGGTTAAATCAAAAAAGAATGTGACAGTTTCAATGCGCAATGTAAACGACAACTCAATAGAAGAGATGGAGAGCAAGCGGTTGAAGTTCATATCCGTCCAATATAATCCCGTGAGCCCTGGATTCGACGAAGTCAATGGCGCCTTTACAAAGTTCCTGAAGATCGCCGGCAAACCCTCAAAAACCAAGGATACCGTAAGATCTTCCAGGGAGGTGGAATATGCCAAAGCGTAAAGACATACACAAGATCCTGATGATAGGCTCAGGCCCAATAATAATAGGGCAGGCCTGCGAATTCGACTACTCGGGTTCACAGGCATGTAAAGCGCTTAGGGAAGAGGGCTACTTCATCATACTCATTAATTCAAATCCGGCTACAATTATGACGGATCCCAATATGGCTGATGTTACCTACATAGAGCCTCTGACGATCGATGCGGTCACCGAGATAATAAAGAAGGAGCGGCCGGACGCGATACTGCCCACTCTCGGCGGCCAGACAGGCCTGAACCTGGCATACTTCCTGATGAAGGAAGGAGTCTTAAAGAAGTACGGGGTGGAATCCATAGGCGCCGATGTCAGCGCGATCTCTCGCGCGGAGGACAGGGAGCTCTTTAAAAAGGCGATGCACGAGATCGGCGTGGGCACTCCCAAGAGCGGAATAGCGAGGAGCATAGAAGAGGGAATGAAGATAGGCCTTGGTATCGGCTTCCCTCTCATATTAAGGCCGGCTTATACCATGGGTGGATCTGGCGGAGCCATCGCGTACAACAAAGAAGAGCTCGAAATCGCTCTTGCCAAGGGCCTCGATATGAGCCCGGTACATCAGATACTTGTGGAGCAATCCGTCCTGGGATGGAAAGAGATAGAGTTCGAGGTTATGAGGGATTGTGTGGACAATGTCATAATGATCACATCGATGGAGAACGTCGATCCCATGGGAGTTCACACCGGCGACAGCATAGTGGTGGCGCCATCCCAGACCCTCACCGCTGAAGAGTACGCGCAATTCGTCAACCTTTCGAAGAAGATTATCCGTAAGATCGGGATAACTGGTGGCGGGGCCAACATCCAATTCGCCCAAAATCCGGATAACGGCGAGATCGTCATAATAGAGGTTAATCCGAGGCTATCCAGAAGTTCGGCGCTCGCTTCAAAAGCAACCGGTTTCCCCATAGCCAGGGTCGCGACAAAGTTGGCGGTTGGCCTTACGCTTCCCGAGGTCCTTAATGAGATCACCGGCAAGACGACCTCATTCTTTGAGCCGACGGTAGACTACTGCGTCTTCAAGATATGCAGGTTCGCGTTCGAAAAATTCCCCGGCACTTCGCGCGTGCTCAATACGTCCATGAAAGCCGTCGGGGAAGCTATGTCGATCGGAAGAAATTTCAAAGAGGCGCTGCAGAAGGGCATAAGGTCGACGGAAGCCAAGCGCTTCGGTTTCGGCGCGGATGGACGCGACAAGATCACGGACGAAATGTTAACGACGCCTTCACAGGATATGATCGACGAGATCAAAGAGAAGATAAGAACACCAAACGACGACAGGCTCTTCTATATAAGATACGCCCTGAAGATGGGCCTTTCAAATGAAGAGATATATGACCTGTCCAAGATCGATAAATGGTTCATAGATAATTTAAGAGAATTGGTTGAGGTCGAAGAACAATTAAAGCGATTCAGGAACAAAGATAAGGACGCGGACATAAAGATACCGGAAGAGCTTCTTTTAAAGGCGAAGAAGTTCGGTTTTTCGGATACCCAAATAGCCTTCCTGGTAAACTCAACGGAGAATAAAGTGAGACAGAATAGATCTAAAGCTAAGATAAGCCCGGCCTATAAACTGGTCGATACGTGCGGCGGTGAGTTCAAGGCCAAGAGGCCATACTACTACTCCACCTACGAAACGAAGAGCGAGACGATACCTTCAGGCAAGAAGAAGGTCCTTATCCTCGGCGGCGGACCGAATAGAATAGGGCAGGGCATAGAGTTCGACTACTGCTGCTGCCATGCGTCTTACGCTTTAAGAGAAGAGGGCTATGAGAGCATAATGATAAACTGCAACCCCGAGACGGTATCGACAGATTATGATACGTCTGACAAACTCTATTTCGAGCCGCTAACTGTGGAAGATGTGCTCAACATCGTAGATATCGAAAAGCCAATAGGCGCCATAGTCCAGTTCGGAGGCCAGACGCCGCTCAATATATCCGGGCCGCTCCATAAGGCGGGATTGAATATCTTAGGGACAAGCCCCGACTCAATCGACATAGCGGAAGACAGAAAACGTTTTCAGCAGATGTTGAAAAAATTAAAGCTGATCCAGCCGGATAACGGCACGGCTACTTCATGCGATGAAGCGAAAGCCGTGGCTGAAAAGATAGGCTATCCTGTAGTCGTAAGGCCGTCGTTCGTTCTCGGCGGCAGAGCTATGGAGATAGTCTACGACGAGAAGAGCCTATCCGATTATATGGAAAAGGCCGTGGAAGCGTCTCCGGAAAGGCCGATCCTGGTAGACAAATTCCTCGAGGACGCGATAGAGGTCGATGTCGATGCCATAGCGGATGGCGAAACATGCGTTATAGGGGGGATCCTGGAGCATATCGAAGAGGCCGGGATCCATTCGGGGGACAGCGCCATGGTGCTGCCCACGCATACATTGGGTAAAGACATAATAGAAACGATAAAGAAGAACACCTACGCGATGGCTAAAGAGCTTAAGGTGAAAGGCCTGATGAATATACAGTATGCCGTAAAGAATAACGTAGTCTATATCCTTGAGGTCAACCCCAGGGCATCGAGAACCGTTCCGTTCGTGAGCAAGGCGATCGGCGTACCTCTGGCAAATCTCGCCACAAAGATAATGCTCGGCAAGAGCTTAAAAGAGCTCGGCTTCACAAAAGAGAAGGCCATAAACTTCGTCACTGTGAAGGAGTCGGTCTTTCCGTTCATCAGGTTCCCGGGGGTAGACGCTATTTTAGGCCCCGAAATGAAATCTACCGGAGAGGTAATGGGCATAGACGCGACATTCGGCTCAGCCTACGCAAAGAGCCAGATAGCGGCAGGGCAGAAGCTTCCGAAAAAAGGCAATGTATTCATAAGCGTTAAGAATCAGGACAAGAGGAACATAGTATTCGTCGCCAAGAAGCTCGCGGATCTCGGCTTCAAGATATTGGCAACGTCGGGCACCGCGGATGCGCTGAAGAGTAATGATATAGACGTCCAGGTATTGCCCAAGCTTCACGAGGGAAGGCCAAACGCCATAGACCTTCTTAAAGACGGTAAGATCTCGCTCATCATAAATACGCCCTCAGGAAGAGCTACCAAAGAGGACGGGATTAAGATAAGGAGCCTGGCTACCCTCTACAATATTCCTCTTATAACAACGGTCTCCGGCGCTCAGGCTACCGTCAACGGAATAGAGAATCTTATCAAGAAACCTAAGATATCTGTAAGATCGTTGCAGGAGTACCATAAAAAAAGCTGTAAGCCGTAAGCTGTATGCTTTAAGCTTAAAACCTACAGCTTATAGCTTAAAGCTAAATGGGCTAAAGACTATCATGAAAGAATATTGCGGGGTAGTAGGCATACACGGCCATAAAGATGCGGCTAGACTTGCGTATCTAGCTCTATATGCTCTCCAGCACAGGGGTGAAGAGTCTGCCGGAATAGCGAGCTACGACTACAAAAAGGTGCATCTGCATAAAGGGATGGGCTTAGTCGGCAGCGTATTCAACGAGGAGATCTTGAAGAAGCTGAAAGGGCCTGTCGCAATAGGCCACGTCAGATACTCCACCACCGGCTCCAGCGTAACCAAGAACGTCCAGCCTCTTCTCATAAATCACAAAAAAGGATTCATAGCCGTAGCCCATAACGGTAATCTCACCAACTCAGTAGAATTGAGCAACGAGCTTGAAGATTCCGGATCCATATTGCAGACCACGATGGACTCTGAATTGATAGTCCACTACCTCGTGAAGGACCATAAGAATAATTACAGGGAGAAGATAGTGCCTATGTTCTCAAAGCTCGAAGGCGCTTACTCTTTCGTCCTTATGATAAACGATGCCATCTACGCCATGAGGGATCCTCTTGGTTTTCGGCCGCTATGCCTTGGCAAGATCGACGGCGCGTATGTAGTAGCGAGCGAAACCTGCGCCTTTGACATGATAGGGGCGGCCTATATAAGAGATATCGAGCCCGGCGAAGTAGTAATCATAGATAAGAACGGTCTTACGTCGCTCAAGGCGCCTGATACAACCCTTCTTCCCAGGCACGCGTTCTGCATATTCGAATACATTTACTTCTCAAGACCCGACAGCAACATCTTTACCAAGAGCGTATATATGGCCAGGAAAAACCTTGGCAAGGCGCTCGCTAAAGAACATCCCGTAGACGCGGATTTTGTCATGCCGATACCCGACTCGGGTAATTACGCGGCCTTGGGTTACGCCGAAGGCTCCGGGCTGCCGCTGGAGATGGCGTATGTCAGAAACCACTACATAGGCAGAACTTTTATTCAGCCGAGCCAGCTCATCAGAGATTTCAAGGTGAGGGTAAAGTTGAATCCGATAAAGGATGTCCTTAAGGGGAAGAAGATAATAATAGTCGAGGATTCGATAGTCCGGGGCACAACTTCACGAAGCCGCGTCAGGGCTCTAAGAGAGGCTGGGGTGAGCGAGATACATATGCGCGTAAGCTGTCCTCCGCTGATATCGCCGTGCTTCTACGGCATCGATTTTCCGACGAAGAAAGAGCTCATCGCGGCAAATCGATCGATCGAAGAGATACGCCAGTTCATCGGAGTCGACAGTTTAAAATATTTGAGCCTGGACGGGATGCTTAGCTCCATGTTGTTAGCTAAGGAAGAGTTCTGCACGGCGTGCTTCACCGGGAGCTACCCGACCAAGATCTGCAAGACGCCGTCTAAAAAAGCGCTCGAGCGTAAACTCTGCAAAGGAATGTAGATGCCTAAAGAAAAGATCTTAATACTGGATTTCGGCTCGCAATATAACCAATTGATAGCGCGCAAGGTCCGCGAGCTCAATGTATTCTGCGAGATAGTCCCTCCCATGATAAATATAAGCTCGATAGACAGGCAGGAGACCAAAGGGATAATTTTGTCCGGCGGCCCGGCCAGCGTCTACGCGCCCGGGGCTCCGACATGCGATACGCGAATATTTTCCTTAGGGATACCGGTCCTGGGGATATGCTACGGAATGCAGCTCATGACCAGGATACTGGGAGGTGAAGTAGCGAGGTCGCGCTCGAGAGAGTACGGAAGAGCGAGTCTCTCGGTCTCAAACCATAAGAACCTCTTCAAGGGCGTCCCGCAGGAAAGCGTCACCTGGATGAGCCATGGCGACAAAGTGAAGAGGATGCCTAAAGGTTTCAAACGCATAGCTTCATCGAAGAATACTCCCGTAGCCGGCTTCGCCAATTTTGAAAAGAGGCTCTATGGAGTCCAGTTTCATCCCGAGGTCGCTCATACCAAGTTCGGCAAGACCATAATCGGCAATTTCCTTAAAGATATCTGCCGCGCCAAGAGCGAATGGTCGATGAAGTCTTTCGTGAAAGAGACCGTTTCTGAAATAAAGAGGACCGTGGGTAAGGGGAAGGTGGTATTGGGCCTCTCCGGGGGAGTCGACTCTTCCGTAGCCGCGATCCTCATCAATAGGGCGATAGGCCACAGGCTCGTATGCATATTCGTCGACAACGGCCTGCTGCGAAAGAGTGAGGCGAGGCGCGTTAGAGAGATATTCCAGAAACATTTCAAGATAAACCTTAAGTGCGTTGACGCCTCAAAAGAGTTCTTAGACGGCCTGAAAGGCGCGATAGATCCGGAGAAGAAGAGAAAGATAATAGGAAAGATCTTCATCAGGGTATTCGAACGGGAGGCCAAAAGAATAGGTTCTGTGGAATATCTCGCTCAGGGAACGCTCTATCCGGACCTTATCGAATCATGTTCCGCTTTCGGAGGGCCGAGCGCCACGATAAAGACACACCATAATGTAGGTGGATTACCTAAGAGAATGCGCATGAAACTGGTCGAGCCCTTAAAGTACCTCTTTAAAGATGAAGTGAGAAAAGTCGGCAGAGAGCTCGGGATGCATCAGAATGTCCTGGGACGCCATCCGTTCCCGGGGCCGGGGCTGGCGGTCAGGATCATAGGGGAGGTCACGAAGGAGAGATGCGATATATTAAGGGAAGTTGACGACAGGTTCATATCCTCCATACGGAACGAGGGCCTGTACGATGAGATCTGGCAGGCGTTCGCGGTGCTTCTTCCCATAAAATCTGTCGGCGTGATGGGCGACGAAAGGACTTATGAAAATGTGGTAGCATTAAGAGCTGTGACGAGTGTCGATGGAATGACTGCGGATTGGGCGAAAATACCCTACAACGTCGTAGGGAAGATTTCGAACAGGATCATAAATGAAGTAAAAGGCGTAAACAGAGTCGTTTACGACATAAGCTCCAAACCGCCCGCAACCATCGAATGGGAGTAGCAACTAAAAAACAAGGAGGGGTTAGATGTTGGCAACGATCAAGGTTAACACTGATTTAGCTAAAGAGATGGGGCTTAGTGAAGAAGAGTTCGGTGAAATAAAAAAATTGCTCGGAAGGGAACCTAATGTCACGGAACTCGGCGTCTTTTCCGCGATGTGGTCTGAGCACTGTAGTTACAAAAATTCAAGAAGATTATTTAAATTATTTCCGACAAAAGGCAAGGATGTGCTCGTAGGTGCGGGCGAAGAAAACTCCGGCATAGTCGACTTGGGGGACGGCTGGGGGGTTTCGTTCAAGATAGAATCGCACAATCATCCTTCCGCCGTTGAACCTTTCGAGGCTTCCGCTACCGGAATAGGCGGATGCGTCAGGGACATATTCACCACGGGCGCAAGACCGGTGGCCGTGCTGGGGGCCCTAAGGTTCGGGAATCTTCGGAACGAAAAGGTCAAATATTTGTTTAAAGAGGTGATCAGAGGGCTCGCGCATTACGCCAACACCGCCGAGGTCAGCGCCGTAGGAGGCGAGGCATATTTTGATGAAAGCTATGAAGGAAACCCGCTTGTCAACGCCTTCGTTGTAGGGATCGTAAACAAGAAAGATATCATGAGGGGGACCGCAAGCGGTATCGGCAACCCCGTCTATTACATAGGCGGCGATACGGGCAGAGATGGTGTCGGCGGCGCAAGCTTCGCTTCGCAGGAGATAACGGAAGAATCGTCGTCCTCTAAAAGTGCCGTTGCTATAGGCGATCCGGAGCTTGGGAAGCGCCTGAGAAAGGCGTGTCTTGAATTGATAGAAAAAGGTCTTGTTGCAGGAATGCAGGACATGGGAGCCGCGGGCCTCACATGCTCTTCATGCGAAACAGCAACAAGAAGCGGAACCGGCATAGAAATCGACGTGGCTCTGGTACCCCAACGAGAAAAAAACATGACCCCTTATGAGATCCTATTGTCCGAGTCGCAGGAAAGGATGCTCGCCATTCTAAAGAGCGGCAAAGAGGATGATGCTTTAGCCGTATTAAAGAAATGGAAAATAAATGCGGTGAAGATAGGTAAGGTAACAGACGATAAGATGATGAGGGTCAAAGAAAAAGGAGTTGTGGTCTGCGAGGTGTCGGCTGAACTGCTCACAAAAAAGGCGCCGCTTTACACAAGAGAAACAAAGGAGCCAGCGTATTTAAAAGACTCCCAGAAGATAGACTACAAATCCTTAAAGGAGCCCAGTGATTTCAACGAGGCTCTTTTGAAACTGCTCGATTCCCCGAGCATCGCGAGCAAGGAATCTGCTTATAAAAAATTCACATTTGTGAATAAGGACGATGTGGTGGTTAACGCGGGTTCGGACGCCGCTGTTATAAGGATCGTGGGTACAAAAAAAGCTATAGCAATAAGCGTCGACTGCAACGGCAGGTTCTGCTACCTTAATCCTTATATCGGCGCGATGATGGCAGTTGCCGAAGCGGCGAGGAATGTGGTATGTGCCGGGGGCAGGCCTCTCGCTATAACAGACGGGCTCAATTTCGGAAACCCGATGAAGCCGGAAAACTACTGGCAGTTCGAAAAATGTGTAGAAGGGATTTCGGCAGGATGCAAAGGCTTGGACATACCCGTCATCAGCGGCAATGTAAGCTTCTACAATGAGAACCCAAAGGGAGCGATAGACCCAACGCCGATGATCGGAGTAGTGGGCCTCATCGAGGATGCAGCAAAATGCGTCACCCAGGATTTCAAAAAAGACGGCGACGTAATAGTCCTTCTCGGTGAAAATAGTTCAGACCTCTCGGGCAGCGAATACCTGTATCTGATACACGGCTTAAAGAAGGGTAATCCCCAGATAGACATATCGAAAGAAAAAGCGGTTCAACAAGCCTGCCTGGAGGCCGCCCAGAGAGGCGTTATCAGCTCCTCTCATGATTGTTCAGAGGGTGGATTGGCTGTAACGCTAGTGGAGTCGTGCATCACAAATAAAAACAAGCTGTCGGGAGCTAATATACAATTAGACTCAAGCGACGTAAGGCAAGACGCGCTTCTCTTTGGCGAAGCGCCTTCCAGAATAGTCGTTTCTGTCGAGAAAGATAATTTGAACAATCTGAAGGAAATAGCAAAAAAATATTCCGTCTCCTGCAAAATATTGGGCAATGTCGATGGTAAAAAACTGACTATCAGCTGCGGAAAAGCCGTCCTGATTGATCAGGACGTAAAGACATTGAGCGATACATGGAGAAACGCTATCTCTTCAAGATTAGGGAATTAGTTTTACTCTGAGGTATCATGAGGCGAGAGATATACCCTATAAAAGTAGAGATCTGCCAGAAAACATTTGTAGTTTCTGCTCTTATAGGGTATATTTAATGTATGTTTTAGTGAAAGGGAGGACTCGCAGATGAGAATAGTAGCTATAGCGAATCAAAAGGGCGGCTGCGGCAAGACCACGACAGCAATAAATCTTTCAAGCGCCATCGCGCATCTGGGAAGAAGGGTCCTTCTGATAGATCTTGATCCGCAGGCACACGCGACATTCGGCTTGGGATTATCAAACGCGCCTCAGGACAAATCGATCTACAATGTTCTCACGGATAATCAAGAAAAGAGGCGCGGCATCGGCCACTGCGTGGTCAACGTATCCGATAACCTGGACATGATACCTTCCAATATACTCTTAAGCACACTGGAGCAGGAATTGAAAGACACGGAGGGCGCGGTATCGAAGTTATTCGAATCGATATACGCGGGCCAGCTCAATTACGAATATACGATAATCGACTGCCCGCCAAGCCTCGGATTTCTGACATTTAACGCGCTCAGGGCGGCTGATCTTGTCATAGTCCCTGTGGATATGGGCGCCTTCTCGCTTATGGGCGTAGGAAAACTGCTGGGCATGGTAGAACTTATTAAGGTTAAGATAAACCATACTCCGCAGGTAAGAGCCCTGGCCACTCTTTACGACAGAAGGCTCAAGTATTCCGAAATAATGCTGAACGAGATAAAGGCGTTCTTCAAGGATCAACTTCTTGAAACGGTAATAAGGCTGAATGTCACGCTAAGAAGATCTGTGGCGAAGGGGATATCTGTGCTGCAACTCGACGCCAAATCTAACGGCGCGCGTGATCATATCTCCCTGGCACAGGAAGTCGTAAGGATGGCGGGTGCGGAAGAGTTTAAACAGGCGCTGGCGGAAGTCGCCTACAAACAGGAAGAAGCGGCTTTACCGGTTACTCCCAGAATACCTGCAATAGAGCCTACGGAAGAACCTGTTAATAGGGGCACCATCTTCTCGATAAGTGCGCCCGAAGCTAAAGAAGTATACGTGGTGGGAGACTTTAATCACTGGAAGATGAATGAGGCCAGCCGTCTGGCAAAACTCAACGATGGAAGCTGGCAGGGGAATTTCGCCCTTACTCCGGGGAAATACAGGTATAAGTTCGTGGTTGACGGCGAGTGGCTCCTGGACGCCCAGAACGCGGAAAAAGAGCAGAATCCATTCGGGTCCTACGACTCGATAAAGACACTTTAATATTATGACCTACCTTAAGCAGGATTTCATAAAAGAAGATCCGTGGCGAATATTCCGCATAATGAGCGAGTTCGTTGACGGCTTTGAAGAGCTTTCAAATATCAAGAAAGCCGTTTCAATATTCGGTTCCGCAAAGCATAAGAAATCTACCAAGAGATACTACAAGATAGCCGAGAATACCGCCTATCTGCTCGCCAAGAACGGCTATTCCGTAATAACGGGGGCCGGCAGCGGCATCATGGAGGCCGGAAATAAGGGCGCGAAGAGGGCCGGCGGCGATTCGATAGGGCTCAATATACTTATACCTATCGTGCAAAGACCGAATAAGTATGTTACGAGGTTGATAGACTTTAAATACTTCTTCTGCAGGAAGGTGATGTTCGCCAAGTATTCGAAAGCGTTCGTGGTATTTCCCGGTGGTTTTGGAACGCTCGATGAGCTATTTGAAGCTATAACGCTGGTCCAGACAAAGCGGGTTGACCCTTTTCCGGTGATATTGGTAGGTAGAGAGTACTGGAAGGGGCTGATCTCATGGATAAAGAACGTTCTACTACCGCAGGGGACGATAGACAAAGTGGATCTGAAGCTATTCACCGTGGTAGATACTCCGCGAGAGGTAATGGCCGCTATAGATAGGTTCTACAAGAGATAACCCGCCTCAAAAGTACCTGCAAAAGAGCAAATAAAACCCTTCGGCAGGCTCAGGGTTATTTGTCCTGAGCAAAGTCGAAGGGCAAATAAAAAGGATGGCAACAGCTCATTGTAGGTAACTTGTACCTTTCAACCCGAGAACGGGCTAATATGCTGTTGTCATCCACTAACAAGTATACACTAATTTAGTCAAAAAGGCAAGGTAGGATGGCTTCAAATTACGATTGCATAGTTATAGGGGCAGGTCATGCGGGATGCGAGGCAAGCCTGGCTTCGGCAAGGCTTGGTTGTAAGGCGCTTTTACTTACCATGAATGCCGATACGATAGGCCACATGTCCTGCAACCCGGCTATAGGCGGCCTGGCTAAAGGACAGCTCGTAAAAGAGCTGGACGCCCTGGGCGGACAGATGGCGAAGGCCACTGATGCCACAGCTATACAGTTCAGGCTCCTGAACACGCGAAAAGGTCCTGCGGTAAGGTCCACCAGGGCGCAAGTTGACCGTCACGCATACCGCCTCTTCATGAAATCTATCATTGAAAGCCAGCCTGGCCTCGATGTAAAAGAGGCCCTTGCCGAGGAGATCCTTGTAAAAGGCGGCGCCGTAAACGGGATAAAGACCTCCTTAGGGGAGGTCTTATACTGTAAAGCCCTTATCATAACTCCCGGCACCTTCTTGAACGGCCTTATGCATATAGGATTGGAGCATTTCGATGGCGGCAGGATTGGGGAGGGGCCTTCAAAAAAGCTCTCTATATCGCTAAAAGGCCTTGGACTCTCCATGGGCAGGCTTAAGACCGGAACCTGCGCGCGCTTAGACGGCAGGACCATAAATTTCGACAAGCTTATAATGCAAAATGGCGATACGGATATAAGGCCTTTTTCATTCCAGACAAAGAGAATGATCAAGGATCAGCTGCCTTGCTACATAACATACACAAATGCCAAGACCCACGAAATAATACGATCCAACCTCGACAGGTCGCCATTATTCACCGGCAAAATAAAAGGAACGGGCGTACGATACTGTCCGTCCATAGAGGATAAGATATATAGGTTCCCGGCCCGCGACAGGCACCATATATTCATCGAACCCGAAGGCCTCAACACCAATGAATACTACCCGAACGGTATATCGACGAGCCTACCCATCGATGTACAACAGGATATAGTCCACTCCATAGAAGGACTGGAGAACGCTGTAATAGTCAGGCCCGGCTACGGCATAGAATATGACTACGTGGACCCGACGCAGCTTCTTCCTACATTGGAGACAAAGGCGATTCCCGGGCTCTATCTGGCGGGCCAGATAAACGGCACTACAGGCTATGAAGAAGCCGCCTCCCTGGGGCTTATGGCCGGGATAAACGCCTCTTTAAAAATAAAAGGCAAGGAGCCGCTTATATTGGACCGTTCCCAGGCCTACATAGGCGTCCTGATCGATGACCTTGTAACGAAAGGGACGAGAGAGCCCTACAGAATGTTCACCTCACGCGTAGAATACCGCCTTATACTCAGAGAAGATAATGCCGACTTACGGCTTACGCCAATAGGATACAAGGCAGGTCTGGTCGATAAAGAGATATATAGTGCGGTTATGAAGAAGAAAGAAAATATAGAGAATGAGATAAAAAGACTCAAAGGTGGTCGCCTGGAAAAGATCATCAGGCGTCCGGACGCGACATACAGGCAGACCGTATCTCTCGAAGAGAGCAAGGTGCTCCTTGAGCCCGACGAGATGGATGAAGTGGAGATAGAGATCAAATACGAGGGATTCATCAGGAGGCAGACCAGCGACGTCGGAAGGTTCGATAAGCTGGAGAGGATAAGAGTGCCGGCGAATATCGACTATAAAGCGATCAACGGCCTATCCAGCGAGATAAAAGAGAAGCTCTCCGATATAAGGCCGCTGAATCTTGGTCAGGCATCACGCGTCTCGGGCGTCACCCCTGCAGCGATATCGATATTGATGATATGGATCGAAAAACTTCGTCGTCATTGCGAGCGACCAAAGGGAGCGAAGCAATCTCAATGATTCTTTATAACGATTATTTACGACAGAAATACGGCTGTAAGGTATACAGGATAGCGCTTGACGCCGGATTCTCCTGTCCAAATCTGGATAGCGGCGGATGCGTATACTGCAACAGCAAAGGCTCACGCGCTTCTTATGTAAATCCGGCGCTTCCCATCCAAGAACAGCTTAAGACCAGGATCGAATATCTGAAAGAAGAAGAGGGCGCCAAAAAATTCATAGCCTATTTTCAGGCGCATACAAATACGTACGCGCCTGCGGATCGATTGAAAAAGGTATACGATCAGGTAACGGGATTCGATGAAATAGTGGGGATATCCATAGGCACCCGGCCCGATGCAATAGATCGCGAGAAACTTGAACTGATCGCCTCGTATAAGGATAGATATGAGGTCTGGTTAGAGTACGGCCTGCAATCAATTCACGATAAAACCTTAATATCGATCAATCGCGGCCATACATTCGATGATTTTTCTAATGCCGTAAAGCTGACCAAGGAATACGATATCCCCGTATGCGCGCATGTTATTTTGGGGCTACCCGGTGAAACGAGAATAGATATGATAGCTACCGCGAAGAAGCTATTCGAGCTT
This sequence comes from uncultured Planctomycetia bacterium, assembly GCA_964433975.1. GTDB lineage: Bacteria > Omnitrophota > Gorgyraeia > 2-01-FULL-45-10 > 2-01-FULL-45-10 > 2-01-FULL-45-10. The sequence goes on along the minus strand of CAYSSS010000003.1, from coordinate 31,111 downwards.
GAGATAGAAGGGGTAAAGATACATCTATTACATATACTAAAGGGGAGCAGATTGGAAGAATTGTTCAAGGAAGGGAAGATTAAGCTTCTCGAGCAGGATGAATACGTAGAGCTGGCTCGTGAATTCTTAAGTAATTTACCCTCTGATATGATCGTACAGCGGCTGACAGGGCAGGGGAGTAAAGACGATCACATTGCGCCCTCGTGGGCGCTCGACAAAACAGGGACAATTGAAAAGATTAAAACCGTCATTGCGAGGAGGCTAAAGGCCGACGAAGCAATCTAAATCTTCGTCCCGTCCTTGACAGTGGCATTCTTCGGTATGACCACGATACCATCTCTTATAAAGTAGCAATCGCCGTCGTAATTCTTAAGATTGTTCGAATTCTTTATCACTACGTTCTTACCGATCCTCGCGTTCTTATCGATGATGGCATTCTCTATGACGGCGCCATCACCTATGCCTATCCTGAGCATACCCTTTGGGATAGAGGCTCCTTCATAATAATCGGCTCCCATCAGGACGCTCTTGGAGATCTTACAGTTTTTACCCGTAATGCTTCTTAACCCAACCGTGGAATTCTTGATCTCACCGGAGCCTATGATGCAGCCTTCGCCTATAAGCGAATTCTCTATACGGCAATCCATTATCCTGGGGGACGTTAAGAAGCGCGGGCGGGTAAATACTCGCCCTTTGTAAAGAAAAGACATGTGCGGCTTGGACGCGGCGATATCAAGATTGGCTTCATAGAACGCGCTTATAGTACCCACGTCTTTCCAGTAACCTTCGAATATGTACCCGAACCCTTTAAACTTCTTTATGGAATGAGGTATCACTTCACGCCCGAAATCTATATCATTGCCTTTTAGCGCCTCTTTAAGAACGCTTGCCTTGAATAGATATACCCCCATCGACGCCGTATAAGGACGATTCGGATCGGGCCTCGATTTAAGATCTCTCATCTCGGCAGGGGTGGATGGCTTCTCCTTGAATTTGAGTATCCTGCCTGCCTTTCCCAGTTTCAATATACCTAGCTCATGAACTTCTTCATGGCATGCCGGAACGACCGATACAGTAAAGTCGGCTTTCTTACTCTTATGAAAATGTACCAGCTCGCGATAATCCATATCGTAGATGTGATCCCCGGAAAGTATCAGTATATCCTGGTCTTCGCTCTTCAGATTAAGATGCAAAATATTTTTCCGGACGGCGTCGGCAGTCCCCTGGAACCAGTTTGCTCCCTGGAGCGTCTGTTCGGCCGCGAGGATCCTGACAAAGGCTCGTGAAAAATAGTCGAACCTGTAGGTGTTATTTATGTGGTTATTGAGCGATTCCGAGTTGAATTGGGTAAGAACATATATATTCTTGATATCGGAATGCAGGCAGTTGCTTATGGGTATGTCTATGAGGCGGTATTTTCCGCCTATCGGAACGGCCGGTTTGGACCTGTACATCGTCAGGGGAAATAGCCTTTTACCCTGTCCACCACCCAATATCATCGCTATAACATTCTTCATTTTTAGTCCTTTTCTTTATGAGTAGATTATATCACAAAAGAGCAGAAATACAATGAGCCTATGGAATCGGTTGACATATAATCTTTATGTGTTATCATATCGACTTGGGAGGCGGTTGGTGGCAAAAAAAATTTTGCTGATTGCGACACTTATAGCATCGATGGCCTTTAACGCGTACGCGGCAACATTCAAAAACGGCGATTTTCAGATATGGAATACCGATGTCGAAGAGTTCAATGTCGTAAAAAACTTCAAGATCATCCTTGAGGAAGAGTTCCGCTGGAATAACGACGTAACCAAATTTTATTATTTCCACTACGATGCCGGGCTCTTCTATGACATCAACAAGCACATAAATATCGGCGCAGGCTATCGCCAAATATACGAATTATTCAGCTCGGCCGACCCAAAGCTAACGAGATTCAATAACAACATGATGGAGGATTACTGTCCCTACATGACCGGAACGTTGGCATGGGAAATAGAAGGATTTAAATTTGATAACCGCGGCAAGATGGAGTTCAACAATTTCGACCATAAAGCCGATTTCTGGAGGTACCGCAATAAACTCACCGTAAATGCGCCCTGGAAATTCACCAGGTTCGAGATCCAGCCTTACCTGTCGGATGAGGTATTTATCGTTTTCGGAGGAGTGCCGGGCGATATAAATCAAAACAGGCTCCAGTCCGGACTTGGCATGAACTTGGTCAAGAATACAAAATTGGACATTTACTATATGTGGCAAGCTGTAAAACTCTCGGTAAAAAATCCGAACAAATGGCTCAATGCAAATGTGCTCGGTTTTAAATTAAAGATCGCGTTTTGATCGGAGGAAGCAACATGAAACTAAAGACGAACCGGATAGAAGCTCTCACGGACGGTATATTCGCCATAGTCATGACTATCATGATAGTCAGCATGAGCGAAATGTTCAAGCTCGATAAGTTCATAAAGGAAGCCGACTACCTGGGGATGCTCGCCGGACTTTGGAATGACTTCGTCTCGTACGCTATCAGTTTTATGCTGCTGGGAGTGCTTTGGCTGGCGCATCATTGGCAATTCCAATTTATAGCGTATATAGACCCTCCCCTGGTGTTCATAAATATCGCATGGTTCATGTTCGTCTGCCTGATACCTTTCTCTACCATGATGCTCAGTGACCATCCGCATTTTTTCGCGCCGGTCGTTGCGTTTGAGTGCAATATCCTGATAGTCTTCTTAATACTCTACGCGCAATGGGCCTATGTCACAAAAAGGAAACATCTGGTAGCGCCGCATCTTGATGCAAAGACCACGTCCCAGCAGAGAAATATAGTGCTGTCACTAATCGTACTTGTAATGGCCATGATCGCCATATCGTATGGTTACCACATGTTTTTGGTATCAAGATGAGAAGATCCGTTGATTTGACTATCGCGTACAGGCTCATAGGTCCGGGGCCGTTGGTATTGGTGAGCTCTCTATTGAAGGGGAGGGCAGGGCTTACGCCGATAGCATGGCACATGCCAATATCAGACGACCCTCCTATAGTAGCGCTGGAGATATGGAAGGGCCATTTTATACACAAGGCTATACTAGAAACCGGCGATTTTGTGATCAATATACCTTCCAGCGATATGTCACAAATGATATGTAAGCTGGGAAGCGTCTCGGGCAAGAAAATAGATAAATTTGAAGAGTTCGGGCTCATAAAAGAGGCAGGCAAACGTGTAAAATCCCCGCGGTTAAAATCCGCCATAGGCATCATCGAGTGCAAATTGCGCAAGGAGGAGCGACTCTTGAAAAAATATAACGTAATACTCGGTGACATAGTATACGCGGAAGCAGAAAAAAGCATATTCACCGATAGATGGCATCCCGAAAAGAACGGACCAAGATTGCTTCACCATCTGGGTGGAAAAATATTTTCTGTGCCGTCTAAGTTAATAATATGATAAGCCATAAAGACAGGCAATCTTTCCTTGACACGGTTGGTGGTTGTACCTATAATCATTTGCGATGCTTGCAATTATAATATTAACGGTTCTCATGGGCCTGGCTGTCGGCTGGTCGATAGGCGCGAACGACGCCGCCAATTCGCTAGGCACCGCCGTCGGTTCAAAAGTCCTCACATTAACGCAGGCCATAATCCTGATATGCATATTCGGATACCTCGGGGCGACTCTGCAGGGTTCTCACGTAGCAAAGACCATCGGCAAGGGCATCGTACCGATGAACCTGCTCAGCAAGGAGAGCGCCACGTACATAGCTTTAGTGGCGTCTTTCGGGGCGTGCGCCTGGGTAGTGCTGGCAACCTACTGGAAGATGCCGATATCGACCAGCCATTCCATTGTCGGTGCCGTTGCCGGAGCCGGCATCGCAATACACGCGCCACTTAATGCCAAGGTACTTATAGATATCTTTATATGCTGGTTCTGCACCCCTATAGGTGCCGCTATCCTGGGGTATATTTTTTATAGAATATTTAAAGTCGTATTGTACGCTATAATACCCAGAAGGCACTTCAAAAGGGTGATGAGCATACTAATAATCTTGAGCGGATGCTATGTGGCCTTTACATGGGGTGGTAATGATGTCGCAAATGCCACCGGTGTAATGGTGGGAGCAAAAATATTATCTCCTACACTCAGCATAGCATTAGGCGGATTGGCCATAGTGATCGGCATAACTACATGGGGATATAAAGTTATTGAGACAGTTGGTTCTGAGATCACTCAACTGCTTCCTATAATGGCTTTTTCGGCTCAGCTGGCCAGCTCCATAAATGTAAACATGTATACGCTCTTGGGAGTGCCCGTCTCTACAAGCCATTCCATAGTTGGAGCCATCTTCGGTGTTGGGTTGGTAAGGGGGATCAGGGTCATAAATGTCCGTATATTAAGGGATATAGTGATATCGTGGCTCGCCACACCTTTTATTTCAGGAGTAATAAGTTTTGGTGTTTTAAAGATCATTATGATCTTCATAAAAATCGTATAAGGAGGAACGAAAATGAAAGAGATGAGGAATATTTTAGGCTGGCTCGGAATGGCTGAGGAGAAATCCATACTGGAGGACTCGCAAAAACACGTTGAGGAGACCTACCAGACAGTCAAGTTCTTCGATGAGGCTATTAAGGCTTTTGCAAAGGGAGACGTTCAGGCGAAGATCGTGGCGATAGCCAACGTTGCCGAGAGCGAGCATAAAGCCGATATTTTAAGGTCAAAGATGGTTGATGAATTATCAAAAGGGCTTCTACTGCCTCCGGATCGCGAGGATCTTATGCATTTCGTTAAGACGCTGGATAGGATCGCGGATTGGACTAATGGGGCAGCACGTTTGCTGGGATTTATTGAGCAGAAACTCCCGGATGATGTCCTTGGCAATCTCTCTGTAGCCACGGATCTCATCGTGGAATCTATAACAAAGCTGAGGGATGGCATACATTCCTTGGCTAAGAACGACCTTAAAAAGGCCCTGGAAGACTGCGATATAGTTGATAATATAGAGCACCAGGCAGATGACCAAAAAAGGGTGGTTATTGGCTCTATAATACATGCCAAGCTTGACCCCGCAACCCTGCTATTGTCATATCAATTGGGGGAGTACTTGGAAGGCGTAACGGACAAGATAGAAGACGCCGCGGACCTGGTTAAAGTCCTGGCGATCAAATCAAAATAACGGTATTCACTAAAGATTTAAAGGACCTATTTTGCCCCCTTTAGATAGCAAATAATGGCCGGGGGAGAGGCTATAAAGCAGCGGGGGAGAGGTATAAGTTGAAAAAGACCCAAATTATAATGGTTTGGTTCCTACCTTTGATAGTGATAGGCGGCCTGTTTTACCCAATCCTCGGATATCTGGTAGTGGCGATGATGGCGTTCTTTCTTTCATTATCGTTTTTTAAAGGCCGGTTTTGGTGCTGGAACCTATGTCCAAGAGGCGCGTTTTTAGACCTGGGAATGGCAAAAATAAGCCCTAATAAACCGACCCCAAAAGTCTTTTCAAGGCTATGGTTTAGATGGCTTATACTAGGCCTTTTAATGTCATTCTTGGCCTATAGAATAGCTGTTTCAGGCGGTAGTTTAATGGCCATAGGGGCTATATTCGTAAGCGTCTGTCTGATGACCACCATAATAGCCATAATCCTGGCATTGATCTTCAAGTCCCGAGGCTGGTGCGCAATATGCCCCATGGGAACCCTGCAGGAACAAATAGGCAGGCTGAACCCTAATAAATCCTCAAAGCAATAAAATTCTGCAAAAATTAACGTTATCCACATACAATTAGACAAAGTACGTAACTCATTGTACCGCAGGGTATTACGGCCATTACTTTCACTAGTCGTAGTTTACATAAGATATATTATAGGAAGCAGTGTACGATGTGAGCTCAGATAGATCAACCTGTCTTTAAAGGACTGATTATCTTGCTTTATCAGCTAGCCATTCTTTGATTAGTATGATTTTCTTCTCTTTAGGATGGGCTTTACGATTTAACCAGCGATAGACCGTATCTCTGGAAACACCGACATATTTTGCGAAACCGGAGATATTTGCATCAAATCCTTTATGATACCGCCAAAAGTCTATTAATTCCTCAAGCACTACCTCAGCTTGATTCGGCTGTTTTTCCATTTAAATAGCCCCTCCTGTTTTTGGTTGACTTCCCTCAGATTGTTGAATGCCCTGTAAAAAACGCTCATATTTTCGAATTAAAAATATGCTATTTTTTGTTAGATTTTGATAAAGAATTTTGAATAATTTAGCACTATCTTTATGGGCATACCTTAAGATAAATGAAATACTGTTTTTAGTTGGTTGTTGCCAAATGTTTTTCTGAGGCATCCCCAATGCCCTAAGCTTAGATTCTAACGTAACAATAAACTCCTTAGAACTACTAATAAAGCTTGCCCTTAGCGGAAATTTTGGACTCCTTTTTTCAAAGAATACCGATCCGTCTCCATCAAAAACTCCTCTGACAAAGTCAACCAAAAAGGCATCCGGAACATCGGGAAATCGTATATTAAGACTTTTATTAGGAAGGATTCCGAGTTGCTTTAAATCGGCGCATAACTTTTGTCTTGAAAAATTAAAACTATATAGTCCCTTCTGATGACCATAATATTTTATTGTATGGGCTGAACCCATAACATTTTTAACCTTTTCCAACAGATCCTTATCATTGATACAAAGCGACACGGAACCAGACTTAGAAACACAGCCGTCCGTAGCGATTAAACCTAAAATATAAGCCATTTCCGAGGACCATGAACTAAAAAAGTTCTCATTAATATCAAAATAACCCTGAGAAACTTTTCCCCTTTTCTGCGCCTCTAATCTCGCGTCAGATCTGTCGCGTCTTGTAATGCGCTCAGATTTACAATATTTCCAGACAGCAACCCTGGATGTCCCGTATAATCGAGCTATATCCTCGAGAGACCTCTTCTCTACTAGATATAACCTGTGTAATTCATCCCTGTTCAACCTTAATCTTAAATCTCTTGTCATATCTGAAATATACCTCACGAGATGCAATATGTCAATGTTAACTTAGGACATCAGATGAACATGCTTAGGATAGGGATGTTGTTAGGCAGTGGTAATGAACTCGGGATTGGGATTGAAACGCATCCGGACATTGATATGGCGGTAAGTATTAGTAGCGCTATAAGAACCGCTACTTTGAGACTATTTTTCAATTCTGAAGACTCCCCCGCTTACCTTGATTATATGCCCCAGTACCAGGGCTTCTGCCAGGCTCTTCCTGGCATTCCTCAAGACCCTTGAGAATGTCTGCTGGCTTATGCCCATAGATTGGGCCGCCTCGGCCTGTTTCAGGCCTATATGATCTATCAGCCTTACCGCTTCAAACTCCTCTACCTTCAGCTCATTATACCCGGGCCTGCCCCTATGGCCCCTGGGACTGAACTGCTTTGTGTCAGGGTTCTTTAGCACGATTCTGGACTTTATCGGTCTGCCTATCATTTAAAATACCTATTTTAGAAAAATTATACACAGGTTATGTTTTGAGTATTTACTCAAAAGTATATCACGCGCTTCACATATAGTCAATTAATATAAAATTTATCTTGCCTTTCCCTACCAAGCTCTATATACTTTTATTATGAGTTCAAAACGTAGTTATAGGTCGGGATTAACTCTGACTGAAGTTGTCTTAAGCGTTGCGCTTCTGACGCTTGTATGGCTGGCGACTGTCGAAGTCATGGTAATGAGCAAGATCGGCTCTTCCCTGGCAAGGCACAAGGTCCAGTCTATCCATGTTATGCAAAGAGCCATAGAAGATCTACGCAGGAAACCCTTCGCCAGTATTATTAGCGCTACATCAACAGTCAGCATCGACTCGAGGGGCACTCCCGACAATTATACAGATGACTTTACTGGGACGCAGGTGGTAACCGTCACCAGTCCTTCCCAGTACTATAAGAAAGTGGTTGTTGAGCTCAGGTGGAACGAATTATTGTTTGGAAAGACCAAGACGTTCAGGGAGTATCTCGGGACCTATATCGCCAACGATCCACAGGCTAATTAGGATATTTGATGAGACCAAAAGACAGCGGATTTACGTTAACGGAGATTCTGGTTGCGAGCGTTGTGGCCGTGCTATTACTTGGATCTGTCTATGGCACCTTCATAACCTCAAGGACAATATTTACCACCACCCTTGAAGCGGCAAACCTGCAAAGAGATGTGAATGTTCTTCTTCAAAAAATTATACGCGGCAGACAGGAAGGTTCGGATATGTCCGGGCTGCGCCGCGCTGTATCTTTCACCATTCCGGTTGTCAACCCCACGGGAAGCGAGATAGACTTTACCGGTACGGATAACCAGTCAAGAAGATACTTTCTAAACGGTAAATCCGTGGTCTATGCAAGCCCCATACTATTTCCATCGCAAAGAACTCTATATACCGCCCCCACTGACGCAAGCATCACGCTGCGTTTTTGGAAGCCGGTTGAGTATGTCGATAACGAGACCGTGGGAATCTACATTTCTGTTTCCAGACAAATAGGCGGCGGCACTGTTTCTGGGTCACTGTCAACATATGTCAATTTAAGAAATACGCCAAAATAGATTAATTATGAAAAGACAAAAAGGCTTCGCGCTGCTCTTCACAATGCTCGTAACGTCGCTTATCATATTCATCATAGGCGCTATCTTTCTTATCAGCTCAAATGACCTCTCCGCGGCATATTCGACCTGTAACGCTATAAGAGCGCACCAAATCGCTGAAGCGGGGCTCGCCAAAAAATTTATGGACCTGCGTGAAGGAAATACCGGCTCTACATCCGGAACATTTACGCTCGCAAGCGGTTTATCCGGGACATATTCGGTTACAGCATCGCAAATACAGGGCGGCATCTTCCCTATATATAGGTTATATTCCACTGGCATATATAAAGGCATGAGCAAAAGCGTCTCTTTGACTCTCAGGCAGATATCGTGCGCCAGGTTCGGGTATTTAAGCAACAACGAGGATCTGCTTTACTGGTGGGGCCTAAGGCCGATATGGTTCATAACCGGGGACGTTCTGAACGGTCCGTTCCATAGCAACGACCAGCTAAATATTTCGGGAGACCCTACATTCAACGGCCCTGTATCCAGCACCGACCCTGAAATCAATTATTATCACGGAGGCCCCCCGGAAGACGATCCAGATTTCATGGGTTCTCTTACTCTTGGCGCTCCCTCCATATCTTTGCCGACATCAATGGACCTGATAACTCCCTTAAAAACCGCGGCACAGCAAACCGGTGGGTTGTATTTAACCGGAAATTCAATAGTAACGCTGCTCTCCGATGGGACTATAAACGTTACAAATTTCAATAACAGCTGGGTCAATTATAATGTCCCATTGCCTACGAATAACGCTCTTTTTGTTAATGACGGCTACGTGGACATATCCGGCGTACTCAACGGTCAGCTAACTGTCGGGACCAACAACAATATCTATGTTGTCAATAACATATTGTATGCCAATGACCCAGAAACAAACCCCGCGAGCACCGACATGCTTGCGCTTGTATCTCAGAATAATGTCTATGTCGACTCCTCTGCTCCATTCAATATCGAGATCGACGCTTATATAGTAGCGTTAAATAGTTCTTTCGCGGTAGCGGACTATACTTTCGGTCTCAAAGGGACCTTGACAATATTAGGTGGCATCACTCAGAAAAGAAGAGGTCCTATAGGCACATTTAACGCCACTACAGGGGACAGGATCAGCGGATACACCAAGGACTATAATTATGATGAGAGGCTGGCTTTCGCGGCTCCGGTATATTTTCCACCATCGAGAGACAGTAACGGCAGGATAGTCTATCTAAAAGTCCTGTGGGAAGAGTACTAAAATGGGAGCGATCCTTAAATGAATATCAGAAACTTTACTATCGCGGTCATCATAGTCTTAATATTCATTGTATTTATGGTTGTCTACATGGAAAACGTCCTTAAAGACAGCACCCCTATAAGCACGCGAGCGACATCGTCCCCGGCGTGGGATACCGGCGCAACCGAAGGAGGGGTGCCCATGAGCTACAGCATACCAGCCAACGCTATTCCAACACCACAAGAATTAGAGGATAGCGCGAAGAAGGCCGAGGATAGGCGCACAGCATATAAAGAGTTATGCGCCCAAATCGATAAAGAGAGGCTGAAACGAAAGGCGGAGCAAAAAGACACCCAACAAAACCCGCCTGAGATGGATGCTGAAAAAGATCAGTCCGATGTACTTCAGGATAAGAATGTTATCTTACCCACAACCGAAGAAAGAAAGGAGATGGAATCAAGAGACATCATCTCTTTTTAACATTCGATGTTTTCTATTTTATTTTCGAAGAATCCGAATTGAGATGCTGTTGATACAGAGGAATTAATGCGATGCTGGTCATATTGACCAGCTCTTTTACTACAGAGATGTCTCTTTCCGAAAAAGCGGTATTCTTTCGCGTGATATTGAGGTTTATTACGCCATAGACGTCATGGCTGTCGCCTTTATTGAAAGGCAATATCATAGATGATCTTATATCGGCCCTTCTCATCTTAGCTGAAAGACCGTTCTTATCCTTGTCTTGAGGCAGTATAATAGGCTTTGCTGTAGCCGCCGCAAGTCCTGCTATCCCCTCCCCTATCTTTATACTGGTCCTATTGACTATCTTATCATCGAGCTTTGAAGCGGCTCTTATATGTAAAGTCCCGGTCGCTTTATCCACTATCATCACGGAGCCAGAGTCCGCGTTAAGTGCCAAAGAGCAGGTCTTAAGCATCGCGCTCAATATCTTCTCTTCATAGTACTTTGAAAATAGCGGGTCGAGCTCTACGACCTCGGGAGCTATCTCTCCCAGCCTCTTCTTATGGTAGCCTGTCTGAGCCATATGTGAAAATATGTCTTTTATAAGGCCTACAAGAGAATATACCTTACTATAGGAAAATACATTTATATCAATAAGGGCGTCTGTAAGCTCGTCAATATTTATCCCTGCCTCTAGCGCCTCTTTGGCATATTCGGCATCGGCCTTACGGCTCTTCAGGATGATCGGCCCTATCGTCATATAGGCTACATCCCTGTTGCCGATCGCTTTTATCGGGATTACAAAGATTTCCACGCCGAAAGGCATTTTAATACTGCCTCCGGTCTGGGCGGCCTGTGAGAGCTTCTTTTGGACATCCTCAGGCTTATCGTTCCCGTAGAAATTATCCTGGTCTTTGATCTTTGGAATGATTTCGCTGGAGTACCTGCTAGGACTGCTTATTTTGGTGAGTAGCTTGCCGTCCAGGGAAACGGTCCTTAAGGTTACTTCGAGGGCTTCGGAGAAAGAATCCTGTATCTTCTGCCAATCTTCGAGATTTACAAGACCCGCCAAGCTTAGATCTTTGTACAACATTATTTATTATGCCTTATCTATTTTGCTTCGGCTAAAAGATTATACTTCTTTAATTTATTATAGAGCGTTGTCCTGTTGACGCCTAATTTTCTGGCGGCCTTCTTTTTGTTCCATCCCACCTCTTTCATCACCTTCAATATATATACCATCTCAGGCTCTTTAAGAGCGTCCTTCAAAGATACGGCATCGCCCGTATTCTTGTTTATCCTCGTATCGGCATAGACTATTGTGCTACCTACTAATAGCTCAGGCAAATCGTCGATCTCTATCAGGCCATCCGTATCAAGTATAACGGCGCGTTCCACTATATTTTCTAGCTCTCTCACGTTTCCAGGCCAGCTGTGGTTCATCAGCACCTGCATAGTCTCATCAGAGACGCGTTTTATCTTTTTATGGTTCTCTTTTGAATAAAGGCTCATGAAGTGATTCACTAATAGAGGAAGATCTTCTTTGCGGCTTCTTAATGGCGGAATATTGATAGATATGACGTTCAGGCGGTAGTATAAGTCCTCCCTGAACTTCTTCTCCGCTATCGCCTTCTCCAGGTCCTGGTTGGTAGATACTATGAAGCGGACATCGACTTTGATCGTCTTGTGGTCCCCTACCCTTTTGAACTCCTTATGCTGGAGCACCCTTAAGAGCTTTACCTGCAGGTCGAGCGAGAAAGAGTCTATATCGTCCAGTAGGACCGTTCCGCCATGGGCCAACTCAAAACGCCCCTTGCGCTCATTTATGGCTCCCGTAAAAGACCCCTTCGTGTGGCCGAAGAGCTCGCTTTCGATGATATCGCGCGGAAGAGCCCCGCAGGATATCTCCATAAAAGGCTTATCGCGTCTCTTCTTGTCAGCCTTATGTATCGCTCTGGCCACCATCCTCTTACCCGTGCCGCTCTCACCGCGCAAAAGGACCGTTGCCTTGGAGCTCGATATGCGGTCTACTAGAGAATATATATCTTTAAAGGACTGGCTCTGCCCAACTAGATCATGGAATGTGCTCTCTTTATGGAGTAGTTTCGTCAGGAATGACTGTCTTGATTCGGTGTGGGATACCTTTAATAAGGCCTTTTCGATCGAGGAGAGTATCTTTTTGTCTTCTACCGGCATTATGAGACAATCGGCACCCAGATCGCTCATATTATCGATTGAATCGGCGTGAGAGGCCATCGTTATTATCTCAGAAGGATACCCCTTATCCTTGATGAGCTTCAATACCTCTACGTCATCAGCCCCGTCTATATCAGCCAGGATGACATGGCATAGCTTCTCATCGAGATGAGCCATGACATCATTAACGGAATGCGTAATGGCCGCCTCATAGCCATGCCGGCATATCAGCTCGTATAAGGATCTCTGTGTAAGCTTATCACCGCTAACTATAAGAACCCGAGATTTATCCATTTGTCTTTGCCATCTCCAGTATCTCTTTCTCTATCTTCTGCGAGTAATCATTCAATCTTTTAAGTAAAACCGCCGTCTTCCTGATCCCCTGCTTCGATTCCAGAAGGAACTGTCTTCCTTGTGAATTATCCCCAACTGTATTCAACGCAAGGTTTATGAACCGATTCGTCGAATCTATGGGATTGGATATCTCACTTATGATACCTCGGTACTTCCTTCCCATCAGCGTCAATTTTTTTAGACGCGTCTTTCCGTTGCCATTATTATTTCCATTCATCCTATCACATCCATCTTATAAATCAAGCGAAAACTTGCTAACTTTTTTGTATACTAACAGAACCCTCTTTTGATAGCTCTTCTATCCTCTTCTGTAGTACTTTGTTAAATTTTTCGTCCTTGGATTTTGCAAGAACGGTTTTATAAATTTCTACCGCCTTGTTCGGCTCATTAAGTTTGGTCACGATTATACTCTCTACCAGCGGTAACAGCTGCATTATCGCCATTTGACTAAAATATTTATTAAGAGTCTCCTCCACTTGCCTACCCGCGCTCTCAACATTATCGGCTTTTATGTATGTCTGTATCAAAAATAGAGACGCCATGTAACCTAGGGCCTTTTTGCTGTTCTCTCTTTCGATCTTCTCATAAAATCTCGCCGCTTCACCATAGGCTTCCTTTGCCTGGGCCTCCCTGCCCTTTCGAGAGTAGTAGTTGGCTATATAGATGGGCATCTGCATGCCCAATTGCGTATCCGTATATTTGTCGCGTATCGTGCGATACTCTTTTAGTGCACTCGGCCACTTATCCTGCTTCTCGTAGGCGACCCCTTTAAGAAAATACGCCATACTTAATATAGCCGGATTCTTCTCGTACTTTTTAATTATCTTATCGGCCTGAGCGAGCGCCTGATCGTATTTTTTGTATGCTATATAAAACTCCGCTAATTTTATATTTGCCGTCTTTACAACTTCGGTATCAGGATACTTTTCCAGCAGCTTATTCATCTTCTTTTCTATGTCATTGAGTAATTTAGGCGGGACTACATCAGGGTTGGCGGTGATCTTCTCATTCATCTTGATAGCGCCATAGAGAAGTTTCTCGGCCGAGTACTCACCTCGGGCTCCTATTACGGCAAAAACCGCGTACACGGTAATTAGCACCAGGGCCATGGCCCATATCGTCTTCTTCACGCCACCTTCTCCACTACGCTCTTCCTATCCATTATAAATTGCGAAACACACAAGATAACGAATGAATCCAGAAATATCGTAACGAGTACCCCAACCACCGTAATGCATATATTTATTTCTGGAAACATCCTATCCATGATCTGCGTAGAAAAACTTTTAAAAAATATTATAGGCAGGTATATAAAAAACGGCAAAAATATCAAAGCGAAGATAGTAAAAAAATTACGCGCACCCAGTATTACACTTCTGGTAATGGCTTTTAGTATCGACGTCTTCTGTATAACTATAATGGGTATGGTACATATGAGAAAAGTCTGCATAATAATGTTTGATAAGAATAAAAGAAGCGTAAAACCTATTTTGTAAACGGGTGATATTGATATCGGCAGGATCCGCGCCAGCAGCCTCATGGCTTTTGAAAAGATGAATGTATCCGCTCTCTGTAAAGCAAATATAAGAGCGCTGACCAAGAGGGCGTAGATTACAAGAGAGGCGTAACTCTTAAGGGCATTTCTCACCATCGCCTTCGCCTTGACCGGTAGGCCGTCCCTAAAGTTCTTGAATATATTCACTGCCACGGCGGTCAGGAAAGCGCCCACGAGCGCATAGATCGCCACTTGCAGATAATAGAACAATCGCGGCAGCAGCACAAGATCAAACGGATAATGGATAAAGTTTTCGCCGAAAAATTTACGAATTATGGGATTTGCGATATATGAGAGCGGTACCCTGGGAGAGAAATATAAAAATTCCAGCGCTAAGAGTTCCATAAAAGCTATGAAGACAAAAGGCATCATAACAATAGGATTCTTCTTCATGAATCCCAGCGACGCACCCCAGTTTTTTATGATATTATATTTCATATGAGTAGATTGGTATTATACCCTAAACCTGAGTTAAGTAAAGGAAAAAGCCAGCCCTATTATACTGCAGGGCAGGTCTTCACCTGCCCCACAGTACAGAATATAGTATTATGATTGCGGTGGGAGAACATAAAACCTGCGGTCTTATGCTCTCACCACGTAAGCATGCCTACTGGTTCAAGCATCCTCCCGTATGGCGCATCGCATCAGACTATCATTGCGAGGAGGCGCTTTAGCGCCGACGAAGCAATCTCATCCACACAACACGCAATACGAGGTTATGCGTTGAACTTCCTGCGAAACAAACTACCAACGAAACCAACTAATCCCATACCCAGAAGCATCGCGCTTCCCGGCTCAGGCACTGTCTTCGACCATCCCGTATCCGGCAAGTTATCATCACCAGACGAACTTGCTGACTCAGATATGAGCCTCATCTGAAACTTACCAGGATTAAATACCGGAACCTTCTCTGCAGGTATCAGTACCTCGTAGACGTCGTCCTTTCCCCAATATTTTGTTACACCATTATCGTATTGGGTACCGCCAACATAGTAATAGATATTACCATCAGCGTGACCGAAATCAACTTCCTTGATGAGTTGAGCCGATAGATCCACAGAGCCATTACCGTCGAAATCAAATTGCCAGGCCATATACGCGTCGTTCAGATAGCCTGAATCTTTAATAAATTCAGGCTTAATTACCGTATCTGTGCGTATATATATATCTCCGCCCGGAGTTGTCCACTGGGCGAGAAGCAATTTAACATCGAGATAATCAAATATCCCTGATTCTGCAGGATCTGTGGCATGGATCTTGAACGGCGCAACCCATTCACCGCCTGCCGCTATCCCATCAATAACGATAGCGTGCGCGGTAGAAATGTTCATCCATCCCAGCACCAAGCCAATTATCAGTATAACTAACACTTTCTTCATCGTTTCACCTCCCTTCATTATCATATTTATTAAAGTTTATGCCTTCTTCCGTCTAAATCTCAATAGCCCAGCCATTCCGAGCCCCAAAAGCGACATCGTCGCTGGCTCGGGAACTAGCGCAGACGCAAAACCATCGAGTTCAATAACTCTCGGACCTTCGGCATATTGATAGTCTGAAACTTGTCTGAAACCAGCCCTAAATGAATTGCTCGATATAACATTGTCCACATTGCTTAATAAATCTAGCGTAAGTCCACTAGTACCAGAGCCATAAGGAAATGGAATATCTTTATCATACAAAGTTGTCCACCCACTCCCATTGTAGGCTTGAAGAATAAAGTGATCAAAAATTCTATTTGTATTATTTACCCCTTCCATTCCAGAATATAGGTTAAAACTTTTTATCGTTAAATATGTATTAGTTGTCCAATAAAGCTCGTGAACAGTTCCCGGTCCATATCCATCTGTGAATACCGAAACGCCGTCCCCATACGTGGCACCAAAAGCATCCCATGGATTAGATCCATATAGTCCAGTATTTGGATTATATCCATGATAATCCATTCCGCCCGGAGCCGTCACACTGTTTATATATCCAGTATTCACATCCCATAGATCGGTATAAGACGGCACTGCATAAGCGGAGCTTGCTAATGTCAAAGATAATACAATTCCAGCTAAAACTATAAATACTTTCATCTATTCTCTCCTTTCATTGTTTATAACAGCTTCTTCTTTCTGAATCTCAATAATCCCGCTAATCCCAATCCCAAAAGCGACATCGTCGCCGGCTCAGGAACCACTTTATTGGTTTCGTTAATATACAGTGCGTCAATATTCTCATCATTTTTAAACAACGAATCCGCGTCCAGATACATGCTGAGAATGCTGGTTGATGGGACGTATTTGAGTAGGTCTTCGTTTTTGAAGCTCAGGGTTCCGTCCTTACTCTTCCCGTCGCCGCCGGTCGAGAATATAATACTTCCATCGGATAGGATGTGTAACGCATCAATATTCTCATCATTCTTGAATAGCGAATCCGCGTCCAGATACATGCTGAGAATGCTGGTTGAGGGGACGTATTTGAGTAGGTCTTCGTTTTTGAAGCTCAGGGTTTCGTCCTTACTCTTTCCGTCGCCGCCGGTAGAAAAGATAATGCTGTTATCGGAAAAGATATACAGTGCGTCGATATTCTCATCATTTTTAAACAACGAATCCGCGTCCAGATACATGCTGAGAATGCTGGTTGATGGGACGTATTTGAGTAGGTCTTCGTTTTTGAAGCTCAGGGTTCCGTCCTTACTCTTCCCGTCGCCGCCGGTCGAGAATATAATACTTCCATCGGATAGGATGTGTAACGCATCAATATTCTCATCATTCTTGAATAGCGAATCCGCGTCCAGATACATGCTGAGAATGCTGGTTGAGGGGACGTATTTGAGTAGGTCTTCGTTTTTGAAGCTCAGGGTTTCGTCCTTACTCTTTCCGTCGTCATTTGTGGAAATAATACAGCTATCAGCTTGTGCGTACAATGATGGAGGAATGACTACTAGCATTGACAAGACTATCATTACTCCAAGAAGCGCTGCCATTTTCATCATTCTCTCCTTATTTTTTTCCGTCTTGCTCCAATCAACCCCGCCAATCCAAGCCCCAAAAGCGACATCGTCGCCGGCTCCGGAACGGGAGTAGATGGAAAGTCCAGATCAATTGCATCATTCCCGCATGTCTCGGTCCAATGTACCGTTCCGCTATCATTCCAATTATCGCCGAAAAAGCTATTGGGTATTTTCATCTCAATAACCCAGTGATCATTGCTAACGCCAGCCCCGTCATAGGTAAACGCATACGCAAACCCAGCTAAACCCATATCCTTTTCCCAGGTCCCGTCTTGCATAGTGGTCTCGGAATTTAAACTTCCCCAGTACGAACTCATGTTCCATACAGGATTTTTATAAAGCCTTCCCGCATTTGTACCTGTGGTTTCAAGGCCATATTCCATACCTGCTCCGAAGTTAAAAAATACATCTCCGGGATAATGACCTCCATATCCACCGGCAGGATGTCCGGTTACTATAGCTACACAAACATATCCATTTTCTCTTACAAAGTATATTGCTTCGGCATCAAACTTCTGACCGCCATAACCAGGCCCGAGCTTGTCTGTGTTTTGGTCTTCGGGGTTGTATATAGCGCCATTGTTCGGAACCCACATATTAGGAGTACCCCAGACGCCCGGAGTAACGCCCCAATCGCTCATGTCGCCATTAGCGATTATGCTGGCATTTGCATAAGAAGCCATAAAAAATAAACCGGCAACGATCAAGCTTAAAAGCGTTATTATTTTTTTCATGCTACCCTTCTCTATTTCCGGTTTTCAGTGTATTGTCCTTCTTATTTTTTGCGCTTAAATCCTAATAGTCCAAACAATCCTAACCCTAAAAGCGACATCGTCGCCGGCTCCGGCGTCGATACATTCGTATCAAATCTAAACGTTATGCCGCAGTTGTTATAATGGCAATCCGGATCAAATCCGAACGCAAAATTACCATCTGCCATAGCATTGGCAAGTATCTGTATTTCATCAGCGCTAAAATTGTAAGTGTAATCTTCCGAAGGATTGATCCACGGCCCCCATTTATATTTTGTATGTTTTTTATTCCATTTCTTTTCCCTGTACTCATTTGTGTCCGAATAAATATCCAGGGTGTTCATAGTCCCGAATAAAGATATATTATTTGCAAAATAATCGCCCGCAGCTTCATTATCTGTGAAAGTTTTTACCCCTGTCCCGTAGAGCGCATCCTGGAACAGATCCATATATAAGAAATCTGTACTTTCTATCGCCCAATCATTGATATTTTTGATACTTATTGATGCGCTTGTTATGTACTCGTTAGCCGCCAGGTTACGCGATATCCCCCAATAATATGCCTTTGAGTGATCCAAATCGTTTAAGTCGGCAGGGACAGGGGAGTCATAGTACATATTTGCGTAACCAGCCGTAGCAAAAACAAACACGCTCACTACTAATAAGATCCCGGCACAAACTATTTTTCTCATAATCTACCTAGCCCCTTTTCCTTGAGCCGATACTAGTATAGTTCGCAATAAAATCCTTACATCCACCATAAGGCACATCTCTCTTATATAGAGGAGATCGTACTTTACCTTCTTGCGAACATCGGCTATCGTCTCATCATACTTATGCCATACCTGCGCTAGACCCGTGATGCCCGGCTTTACGTTCATTCTTTTGCGATAATCTAAAATTTCTTTACTGAGCTTCTGGACAAACACAGGCCTTTCAGGCCTCGGGCCTACCATGCTCATGTCACCCTTCAATACGTTGAATAATTGCGGCAGCTCATCGATATGCAGCTTTCTTATAAGCTTGCCGAATTTTATTAAACGAGGATCGTCTTCCTTAGCCCAAACGGGACCTGTATTTTTTTCCGCGTCTACGCGCATCGTCCGCAGCTTGTAAATATAAAAACGCTTTCCTCCCCAGCCCATTCTCTCCTGTTTGAAAAATACGGGACCGGGCGATACGATCTTTACCACTATGGCTGCAAGAAAAATTACAGGAGTGGCCATTACGATACCGACTCCGGCCATGCTGAGGTCAAGCGCCTTCTTGACTTCTCGAAAATGCCTCCTGGCGTATTGCGTGATGAACCCCACAAATCCGGTGCTTACCAGTGCGATAGTAGTTGGTTCTGGCATTTAGGCGCTCTTGTACTTTCTTGTGTTGCGCTGATACCGCTGTATCGTCATATACACATCTATCTCGTGCATAATCCCGTCCAGCATCTCTTTCAGTGACTCCATCATCTTCTTCATAAAAAACGCTCCTCCCAATCCGTCACAAGTTACATAAGCAGTATTCGTGCCAAGACCCATACTGAATGGTAAAATCATGAAATACTCAGCTTCTTAACTAACTATGGATAAAGGAGTTATGGGTTAGGAATCCTGGGTCTACGTGAACTTCATTGACAAACCATGACAATCTTAGACAGGTGGTTGTAAAAAATTGGACAATTGCGTAAGGAGTGTTGAGTTGAGTGGACGGTGATAGTTGGGAGTTAACTGCTCAATTTGTCGAGAATAACAGCAGATTTACTCAGGAAATCCTTGAGAGTTGCGAGAGTTGCACTCTGATCTTTCCCGACGGCCATTGAAACTCGAAGCGTTGCACCGGGTACGTTGCGCCCGAAGACCTGATGGAACGCCAGACTCGTTTGCTGAAGATAGAAATTACTCGTATACATGTTACCTGCTTTATAAGAATTTAAAATGATCTCTTTGTGCTGGCCTTTCTCAGCGAACAATTTATTCGTCGTGAAGGCCTTGTTTCCTGCATCAAATTCTTCAACCTGTTTATCAGTTATGTCAAGGCCGCTTCCTACCATGCATACCTCGGGAGGATGAAATACGGACCTGTTCGTTTCGGAATATATGATCAATAGATATAACTTATCCCCGGAAGGATTCACATATTCTCTTGAAATAAGGTTTCGTGTTTCCAGTATGTCGTACTCTTTTTCCGTGATCGGCAGCTCCCTGCCCTGCCACTTTCCTATCTTCATCGGAAATTTGTGCACATCCAGCTTGTCGCTTGCAGACATCTCTCTATTAAATAATCCCATAGAGATCGCGCCCGCCGCCAGCAACATCGCTATCAACACCACAAACTCAACCGTATTTTTGTTAATTTTCATTATCTTCTCCCGACTCTCTCGCTCCCATAATTTGCGCAACTCCATAGAGCCCTAGAAATGCCACCACAAAGACCATATAGCCCGTAAAATCATGGAAAGCCCCCATAGCGACCTTCTCTCCGTAGAGATCATTAACTATGGCGACTAAGGTTATCCTCATCACATTTGTAGCAATGGCTATGGGAATAGACGATAAGAAAAGTATGCTCTTTTTAAAAAACGATGTCTTCATGACATACGCGAAGAGCAGTCCCAATGTAACGAGCGATATTATTGAGCGAAGACCGCTGCATGGCGCCGCGACTTCTACGAAGGAAGACTGCATTCTTATGACGCTTCCATCCAATATGCACCGGAAACCTATACTATTGAGCACGATGGTAGATAATTGTGCCGCAAAAAGCTTAAGTCTAACCGTAAGATTACCGATTATAACAAGCGGCAGCGGTACCATCAAAAGCAGAAAGGATAAGGGAAATATGAGTTTGCGTACCATATCTTTGCCAAATGTAAATAGAACTAGCCCGTATATTGCGAATACCAAAGAAAAGCCCGATAAAAAGTAGATCCTTAAGGCAGCACATATGATGTGCACAAGAAGGCTTATAGCAATGATCCATAATCCCATAAAACTGCCCGAGACCTTGATCTTTTTTAGCGCATCCCTTCTCTGCCATATTATGAATAGGGATATGAGCGGAATAAGGATACCATGGCTATAGTACGACTCCTTAGCAAACCACCGATCGACCATCCAGTTTATGGTGGGAATATACACAATGAGCGTAAGCGCTAGCGCCGCGGCTAATTTTGATAAGTTAATTTTTTTCATACAGGGTCTCCGGTCTCTGGTTTTTCAGAAAATCCTTTATTGAGGTGAATTTAAAATCGTTTAAAAGTTTCTTAAACTTCTCTACTGTCTTATGGAGATTAACATAATGGCGAAAGCTCTTAATCCTCCCTGTCTTTATCCTGGGCTGATCCTTATCGAATTCCCATGGATGAAGATATATTACAACAGGATATCCTTCTCTGTTAACCTGTTTTGCGGCCCATCTTATAAGTCTGTAGGGCAGCAGTCTTAAATACCCTCCTCCGGAAAAAGGAATATTTTTGCCTACTATCTTTACCGTAGATATAGGTATTTCGATAATACTGTGTCTATTGTTGCGTATTTCGTTTGGATATCTTTTCGCATCGGGCAGTCCTCCTAGATCATGGTATATAGGAAAGAGGCTTGAATCATATTCGAAGCCTTCATCCATTAATATATCTAGCGCCCATACAGATTTTTTCGTTATTGAATAACTCGGCGCACGATAGCCTACAATCGGATGTTTTATTATATTTTCCAGAATCGTCTTTGATCTCCTCAGGTCAGCTCTAAAATCTTCCTGGCTCTGCTCATATATCAGATTATGTGCGTAACCATGACTGGCTATCTCATGCCCCGCGCCGTCTATTTTTTTTACAAGCTCCGGATACCGCTCGGCAAGCCATCCTAATACAAAGAACGTTGCTTTTGTACTGTATCTATCTAAAATATCCAATACTTTATCTGTGTTCTTTATTACCCTACACTCATACTTTTCCCAATCAGAGTACTTTACTGTTTCTTTCAAATTTTCCACCTGGAAATAATCCTCAACATCAATGGTTAGTATGTTTTGCATTTTCATTTTACCCGTCATTGCGAGCCTCGCCACCGAAGGTGGCGGGCGAAGCAATCTCTTTTTCTTTTGTAGGCACTATATAGCTTAAGAAATGTCCGCTTGAACGGTAATTTTGATTAAAGTGCTTGCGCGTCCCGAGATAAGCGCTATTTACACCGCGCTCGAATAGTTTGTTGCCCATATTCAGAAAATCCTTCCTCTCACCGCCGCTTATCATATATCCATATCCGAACGCATGCACAACGAGCAAGTTAAGATCGGGGACGCCCTCATATCGCCTCGCATCGCATGTCAGATAATTAATGGAGTCCCCATCCGAGGAGATGCCTTCATTCATGATCCAATCAAGCGCCCTGAATATAGAGTCTTTTGCGATATTACTATTTGTAAGACGATGGTATTTTACTATTCCTTCGAGGAGCAAGCCTGTCATAAAGGGCGAACCACCATACTCATCTTTCCTTGCGCCCTCCTCCGTATCATGTGAATAAAGGTTATGGATGAATCCTCCGCGGCCGGGCCACTGGTATTGCGTCTTATAGAGATTCTGCACGAGTTTACTGGAATACTCAAGGCACTCCTTATCACCCGTGAGCTCATAATAACTCATAGCGCCCAGAAGCGGAAAAGCTGCCTCTCTCTCTGTCCAAAATTTAGAATCGTTTTTGGCATAGAAGCCTTTTTCAGGAGGAAAGCTTTTCATAAGAAATCTTGCCATAGCTCCTGCCATATTGAGTGACCTCTCGTCTCCCGTCAAAAGGTAATCATCCATGAGCGCCTGTACGTATACATAGCGAGTCTTAGAAGAAACTAATGCTCTGCCTTTCTCCAGACCATCCTGGATGAGCTGGTCATCACGATAATGAACAGCTTCACTACGCGCGAATCTAAAATAGTCATCATTCCCGCTTCTCGAGAAGATCTGATAGAAGACATGCGGCGTATCATAATAGCCATCCTTGCCCACATTATCAGTCCACTTGATAGTCTTTAATTTAGTGTATACCTTTGCAATATTATCGTCATATTTAGGAAAAGGTTGTTTGCCAAACGGGATCTGTTCGTCCGTAACCATCGACGCCGATAACCACTCTGGAGGAAGAAGCAGGATTGCTTCAGGTAGTATCCATGTAACGTCTTTCGGCTTTTGATCATTCAGGGTTCCCGACTCTCCCCACCTCATATAAAGCTGCTTATACTTATGCGGAATTTCGGCCTCGAACTGAACAAGAAGCGACCTTATCGATCCATCCTGAGGCCATCTCGCCAAAACCTTCATGGCAATAGGAATCTCTTTACCTTCCGCGTTGAACACGGCGAAATTCTTCTCATCCTTAAGCTGTCCCGGACAGAACGGCACTCCATTTGAGACAAAAAGCCTTTGTTTCGAAATTGGGCCATTTATCCTGGCGGCATTTACCTTTATTGAACCTCTAATAGGCAGTAAGCTCTCTATTACAATGGGAGCAAATGTCTCTTTCGTTATCATCTCCTGGGATTCTGCAAGCACGAGTTGCTGCACTGTTCCGGCACTACCCTCACGAACGCCATCTTTCATGCCAACAAGTCTCATGTTATCAAAATACAGGGTAACTCGTTCCCTTGGCTCTTTTATATACAGGACTACCCTGTATATTTCAGAAGCGTTTATTGAGCGGCCAATCAGACCTTTCGATATACTCACATTATTCATCCCAGGCTTCAATATATACGGGATATTCACTCTCTTTTTGTATTTATCGTCAAGGCGGACTACAAAATCTATATCTCTACCCTGGGGGTTGAATACATCGAAGGCAAAAGAGTCATACTCTCCCCATTCACGCGGGAGCTTCTTTGTATTGATGCTGGGCAGGCCGCCTACGGGATAGACTACCTTAAGCGAATGCGCCCCCTCTGTAACATACTCCCCTGAAAGCTTTATATCGAATCCGGTCTCAGGCGATATATCCCAAATTTTGATATTTTCAAAATTTGAAAGCTGGCCGGGTTTGCCACTAAGCCGCCCCGAACCCACCTTAGCGCATCCCACCACAAATCCAAGCGCTATCAATGTTATTACAAATATTATGATTTTATTTTTCATATTCGTCATCTCGAGGAAAAATAGGGACTGTACCCGAAGGGGTTAATCCGTCATTGCTAGGCCCCGAAGGGGCCGAAGCATTCTCTTTTTTAGCATTAGAAACGATCAAATAGTTTCTGTATTCTTCCGGATCTCCACTCTCGCCCGCTTCGGCAGCCTTTACGATATTATACATCTCTCTTGCTGTCACATAATGAAGCTTGAAATTTATACCGTCATCATATTTTTTCTCTAAACAATCGAACATCGCCTCAAGGTTTTTAAAATAATCATCTTTTAAATTGTCATCCTGCGCCCCATGCGTATGTACCTTAACAAAAACCCAGTCCAGCTTACCCTTTACGCCTACACCCTGCTTTATCCATAAATCTATGCGCTCAGCTGTAGGTGGATTATTAAAAGATATTTCGCTATTTTCGATCTTCGGGATAACTCCAAACTTTCGACTCTTCCAGTTTAACGATAGAGTCCCCTGGATCAACATAAGGCCATCAAATGGTGTCTTACCGACTTCAACATCGATACCAAAATCATGAGGCTTTGGAGCTCCGGTATCTTTCGCGTAGTAGATGCTGTTTATCTTCCGCGTCTGCGTTTCGGACGGAGCGGACGGCAGGGTGAAATCTGCGTAGCAGCCGGTCTCTTTTAATACCGCAAGCTCGTTATTAACGCCACACCACTTTCCGTCTTTTCTGGAATTGCCCAAAGACCAGTTGCCATGTACAAATCCGTAATGACGTTTACCGAAGATATCCTTAGCATGCTCAAGTTTTTTACGAAGAGAGGCCTCCGTGTCATTATCGTGATGCAAGTGCACTTCTATCTCTCCGAAACCTTTTTCACAGAACCGGGATATTTTTTCAAAAACCTCCGGAGTATGCTCATCTATCGGGTAAAAGAACGTATACTGCAGTATCTTACCGTCCCCGGCCCAGTGGCGTTCAGCTAATGGCTCATATTTCGATAGCCACTTATCCACGCGCTCGAGCTCTTTTTCTATTGCCACCTTCCCCCTCCTCGGCTCAAAATGGTCAGCAATGCAAAATATAATATGTGTCGGCCGCTTTGCGGCTAAACCGCTTTTAGGCTTTAAGGCCTGCTTAATATAACCTGGAATCCAAATATGTACATTTTTTAGCATCTTTTTACCTTAACTTTATTACTTGGGCCGGAACTCCCGCGGCAATGGAATACGAAGGGATTTCTTTAGTCACTACAGCTCCTGCGGCAATTATAGCGCCGTCTCCGATTTTTACTCCGGGCATAACTACTACATTTGCACCTAACCAAACATCATTACCTATGACTACGTTCTTTTCTACCCATTCCTGGGAATTTATGAGACTATCCTTTAAGTGACCATGGTTTGAAGAAAAAATTTTGACGCCAGGCCCCATTAACAGGTTATCACCCAATACGATCTTTGAATTAGGGCTTGCCCAAATACAACAATACTGGTTGATATGAGAGTTTTTTCCTAAAAATATGCTCTTACCACAGCGTAATGATGCGGTTGGGTGTATTCTTATATTATCTTTAAGTTCCATCTGTGCTAAGGGCACTATATGATCATGTACATACCAGGCGTATTTTTGAATCATTGATTTAAGTGCCTTTAAACCGAATCCATACCTTAAAACTTCCAAAAAATAGCGGTTATTTTCTTTTTTCATTTTTTACCTCACGTTCACTGTCTGGGATTCCATACTACTTTTACGTTACCATGGGCAAACTGCCAAAATCCTACTATTGCTGCAAGATTCATTAAACAAAAATAAAATGGCAAATAAAACACTTTGAATTTTCTTTTTTTATTTCTCAACATAGCTCCAGTAACAGCTAAAATATAAAAAATAACCTGCATTTCCATACAAATTTTATAAATGTATCCCATGGGAAATAAACATGTATTAATTACTAAAAGTGCTACCAAAAAAACAGGCGCTACCCACTTCAGTACCTTATGAGAAAACAACTGGAGCGAAATAAAACCATACTTAAACGGATTCAATAAAGAGCTCAACTCAAATCTCTTATTAAATAATACCGGCCACCCCTGGCTAATAGTCCTGACTTTTCTTTTAAACTCTTCCCCTATAGATGAAACAGTCTCTTCATAAGCTACGGCATTCGGTTCATAAATTACTCTGAATCCTTTTTTTATTACCCTCAAAGGAAGCCCAAAATCGCTTACCAGATCTACCTCCAGGGCGCTATATAAACTACTCCTTACAGCGTAAAAACCTCCCCTAACACCAATTTGCGTAGTTATGTCGTCCTCATTTTTTCTGACGGCCTGCTCGAATTTTCCAAGCAATCTTTTTTCCTCCCCAAAAGAAGATCCTTTAGGTTTCTGATATATAAATTTGCCTCCCACGCATCCAACAGATGCATCAGCAAATCCCTTTACAATATTTCTTATCGCGTCCGTTTGATACATTGAGTTCGCGTCTGAAAAGATCAATATCTCCCCATCAGCCGCTTCGGATGCCCTATTTTGAACAGCGGTTTTCCCTCCCCTATTATCCAAGCGTATAAGCTTTATTCCTTTATCTTTATAGCAGGCTGCGATTTCATCAGTTTTATCCGACGAGCAATCTGAAGCGATAATTATCTCTAGTTTATCTTTTGGATAGTCTAATTCTAAACAATTTCTAATCTTTTGTTCTATGAATTTCTCTTCATTATAAGCAGAGATTATCAAACTCACCGATGGGGTGATATTTTCTTTCTTAATAGGTCTAGAAAAAAAAATAGTCAATATCCAAAGTATCAAAGGATAGCCAAGATATGTATAGAAAATCAAGACTATTAAAACCCAGAATATAGATTTAATCATACCTTATTTATCCCCATCGTCATTGTGAGGGCACGAAGAGACCGAAACAATCTCAATTATCTTCCGGGCATTCTTTTCCCATGTATGCTTTTCCTGCACTGTTTTCAACGCTTCTCTTCCGATAGCTTCGCGTTTCTTGGGGTACTGAATCAGATCGGCAAGCGCTTTCTGTAACGAATCCTTATTACCGGGCTCGAACATGACACCATTATGGCCATCAGTTATCACATCTTCAATCGGGCCAAGGCGCGGAGCCACTACAGGCTTACCCATTGCCATATACTCAAAAAGCACTATAGGAGATCCGAACGGATTGGAATGTGGTATTACACATATGTCGGAGCCACCTAATATACACATAATCTCTGAGTGAGGTACCTTTCCGAAAAAACGTATGTCCTTGTCGATTCTAAGCTCGCGCGCCTTCTTTTCCAGATCTGCCCTGAGCTCTCCATCTCCTACAATAAAGAGAAATATATCTTTCTTCTCATAAAGTAGTTTGGCGTAAGTCTCAAGAAACAGGTCAAGATTATCCCATTTGGAAAAATGGCCAACGAAGGTTATTACTGTCTTATCGCGCGCAGCTTCGGGTATCTCAGGATTCTTTATGGGCTTTTTAAAGTCATTTTCATTTATCGCATTCGGCAAGACGAATATCTTGCTTTCCGGCACGCCTCTTTTATGAATCTCTTTCTTTAAAAAGTTTGACACTGTAAATATGGCGTCACAATCGGCGAAAACGGATCTCTCTATTCTGCCTGCCAGCCTTACCATGGCCTGGCCTCTTTGTCTTTCTATGCCGCTTACCTCATTGACCTCGAGAAAAAAAGGAATTCTTCTCTTTTTGGCGGCTTTTACGCCGGCAGTACAAAAGAACGCGTATCTCTCGTAAATAAGATCAATTCGGCTTTTCGACAATACGCTGTCTATTTCGCTAGATGCATATAGGTTGTACAATAATTCGGATATTTCAAATATAAACTGCGGTAAAGATCTGCTCACCGCGCTCCATATATTTTTAATAACGCCCTTCCTTCCGCTTCTGCCGCTTACTTCGTCATCATATATCTCTATGCCGGGTGGCGAAACTATGGTCACATTATGCCCGAGCGAGCTAAAAGACTTCGTTATCTCGCGTATATGAACTCCTTCGGCCCACTTGCCCTGCGTTCTATGATGGTAAAGTATGTTCATTTCAGCATTTCCTCAACAGTCGCAAACTCAAATCCCCCCGTTCGGTCTATTTTTTCACTTGGTAGATTATTCAATACCTCGCTGAGCATCTCCGCACTCTGCTTCCACGTATATGATCTTCTCTCTGAAGATGTCCTTCCCGGAATGCGCGATATTTCAAGGCTCTTATTGATCGCTTCCGCCAGCTGTGTCGGTCTATCGGGTTCGACCATTATACCTGTCCTGTCCGATTCTATTATCTCCGGTATACCTCCCACCCTAGTCGCAACAACGTACTTTCCGCACGATACGGCCTCGATCAATACATTCGGACATCCTTCATTGCGGCTGGGTAAACAAAATATGTCGCATGCATTCATATAGTACCGTATTTCGCCGTGTGCTTTGCGTCCTGCGAAAATTACCCGATCTTCCATTCCCAACTCTTTGACTTTTGCGCGAAGCGTCCCTTCAAGCGGTCCATTACCCACTAAAACAAGCAACCCGCTAACCCGTAAACCCGCAAACGCGTTAACTAACGTCTCCACTCCTTTGATTTTAACTAAATTTCCCACGAACAAGACTATCTTCTTATCGAGAGACAACTCGAGCTTTCTGCGGCATTCCGTCTGATCCATAGGCTTAAATAGACCGGTATTCACCCCGTTGGGTATAACTACTATTTTTTCAGATGGCACGCAGATCCTGACCATCCGATCCTTTAGTGCACTACTTACCGCTATAACCTTATCACTATTTCTTAGGGCATAAGATATCATTTTTTTACGAAGCATGGATTTTGTATGCACATTTATATCAGAGCCATGCACTTTTATAATAACCGGTTTCTTAAGTACTTTGGCGGCTAAAAAACTACCAAATCCATCAGGATACGCCCATGTCACCAGAATGCACTCAAATGAGAATTTTTTTTGTACTTCTTTAACCGTTCGCATAATCCCTAAAAAGAACGCGAAGCCATCGAGTAACCGTAATATCTTCGGGATAACAACATATCGCGGATGATATACCTCAAAACCTGATATCGTCTCTTTTTTAGGGATAAGTGAAAAACTATACCACTCCTTTTTTATCTTCAATCTGGGGAACCACGGCACGGGAGCGATAACTTTAATCTCAACACTGGGTAAACTTGCCAGCGCTTTAAATTGCTGAAAATTAAACATCCCTCTTGTCGATTCGATGCTATTGGGAAATAAGTTTGTGATTATCAATATTTTCATGATACTTAGGATTTAACGCTGATCCCATACCCTTTCTCGCCAAACACTCTTTATACAAATCTTTATATTCTTTTACCATGAGTTCTAAACTAAATTTTTCTTCAACCCGCTTTCTCCCCGCCTCGCCCATTTTTTGAGATAATTCCGGGTTCCTTAGAATCTCTGCGATAGCCCCTGCCATCTCCTTTGGCTCTTTTGGCGGCACTAAAAAGCCCGTTACTCCATCAACCACAACCTCGGGGTTACCGCCGACATTTGTTACCACAACCGGCCTCTTCATCGCCATGGCTTCCAGTAATGTCAGCGAAATCCCTTCCGTGAGCGAAGAAAGTGCAAAAACATCAAAAGTAGGTAAAATCTTAAAGACATTATCCCTAAAACCTAAGAATATAATCTTATCGTAAACATCAAGCTTCTTCGCATAATTAATTAACTCTTCTCTTAATGCCCCATCGCCGACAAATACTAGTTTTGCATCATCCATTATATTGATTACTTTTAAAAACGCGTCAATCAATGTAAACTGATCCTTTTCAGGGGACAACCTTGCTACAGTACCAACAACAAAAGTTGAAGTGTTAATATTCAACGCGTTTCTAACTTCGCAGCCATCTTCTAAGCAGGCATACTTATCTGTATCAATGCCATTATGAATTACTTTAGTTTTTTTAATATCTATGCGGTTACATTTAAGCATTTCCTTTTTCGCATCCTCTGAGATTGCAACAACTGCATCGTTCATATTCCATATATATGAATTTCCGCGTTTTTTCTCGCGCCCATGACGGGTGTTCATTATCACAGGAACCCCTGCCAGCTTACTTGCCAATGTTCCATAAAAAAGTGGTCCCATATTATGGGTATGGACTAAATCTATTCTTTTCTCTTTGACCAGATGCGCTAACTTAAATGGCAACATAATATCTTTGCCGGGTTTTCTTTTTACCAAAATAACTTCTACCTCTCTTTTCCTTGCTTCATCCGATAGCTCTCCGAATGCATCGATACAGCATATGCAGGAATTGAATATGCCATCATTTAGTTTTCCAGACAAGTCAATAGCCACCTTCTCCAGTCCACCACACTCTAAGCTGAAGACTATATGCATTATATTAATTTTTTTATCCACTTCATTCACACCTTTACACGTCAGTAGACACTTTTGAAAATGTTACCCTAAGCTTCCCTGTTTTTGTCAGCGGTATGTCTTTAACAAAATCAATACCAACCAATATTTTTTTTCCAAGAACTTTGTGGATTTCGTTTTTCATAAGGGTTAATCTCGCCTCAGATAAATCTTTCTCCTTTACAATCTTTATATCTAATTTGTCTGCATATTCCTGGACAACCTGAAATTGTTTCACTTCATTGAATTCTTTCATCAGATGTGGAAAAAATTCACCAGGAATGATTCGCCCATCTGGGGTTTTTATTATATCCAGAACTCTGCCTTCGATTTTATCAATGAGGGGCAGGCCTCTGCCACAAGAGCATACTTTATTCGTAGCTACACCTAAATCACCTATTTTATAACGGATAAACGGCATGCCGTAATTATGCAAGTCGGTTATAACTATCTCG
>CAYSSS010000002.1:22848-116345 GCA_964433975.1 uncultured Planctomycetia bacterium | reverse complement strand
CGTAAGCCCTCTTCATGCCCGTCAAGATATCGGCAACACTTGTGAACGGCCTTAACGCGCCGCTGGCGTCATAGACTAACGTATAGAGAGCGGTCGCCTCCCCTTCGTTAAGCGGTCCTGTCGCGGGAAGCGTAACTCCCGTGAAACTTGTGAACGCCGCCATCGCAGCCGGATCTGCTCTTAACGCCATGAGAATATCGCTTGCGCGCTTCATTCCAGCAATGGTAACCACTGGATTTGAGGCGTTCATCTGCAGAGAGCCATCGGCTTTGTATATCAGTGAGTATAGAGCGCTGGATTGCAGTGCGCTGAGTGCCCCGGTCGCCGGAATCGTAACACCTGTGAGATTTGCTAATGCTGTTATAGCGGCTGGGTCTGCCCTTAACGCCGCGAGCATGGCACCCGCGAGCTTTAATCCGGCGATCGTCTTTACTGGGTCGCCCGCGTTCGCCTGTAGGTTGCCTAAATAAGTATAGACGAGGCTGTAGAGCGCGTTTGCCTGCGGCTCATTAAGTCCTCCGGACGCAGGTATAGTAGTCCCTGTGATGGTCGCGAGCGCCGTCATCGCGGCCGGATCCGCGCGTAACGCTATCAACATCGGCGCTGCGAGCTTAAGCCCCTGCATGGTTTTGGCCGGATCACCCGCTCCGTACTGCAGCGTTCCGTCGCTTCGATAGATAAGTGCAAATATAGCATTTGTCTGCGTCTGGTTAAGCAAGCCTGAAGCCGGGATAGTTACGCCTGTTATCGTAGTGAACGCCGATGAAGCCACGCTATCCGCTCGAATGGCCGAAAGCATGGCGTTAGCAAGCGCCAAAGGATTTACAGTGCTGGCCTGCAGCGCTGTCAGGAACGTCGCCTGGACATATAGAGGATCCATTACGACGCTGAACAGATTGTCTACATAGTCGCCGGGATAGATTACAAAAAATTTGGATTTAAGATTTGCGGCTTCCAGAGCGTCATTCAGTAACTTCGCTTTTGGTAAAGCTGTCATGAATGTGGCCTGATCATAACCGGGGTCACTGGTGACAAGTATGAGGCTCGTCTGGTAGTCGCCCGGGAAGAAGAATATGAACGCGTCTTTTAAGCCCGCCGCTACAAGAGCCTGGTCGAGCGCTATAGTCTTTGATCCACTGGAGAGGCTGGCAATAAACGCCGCCTCATCGTAACCGGCGGCTCCCACTACCGCGAAGAGATTAACAACGTAGTCCCCGGCATAAAGAGTCGTAAAGAATGTCTTTAGACCGGCGGCAACCAGCGCGTCGTTTAGAGATTTCGCTTGCGGAAGTTCCGCCAGGAATATAGTTTCGTCATAACCGGCCCACCCCACAACTTCGAACAGGCTGGCTACATAGTCACCCGGATATAATGCTGCAAGCGATGTTTTTAAATTTGCGGCTACAAGCGCCTGATCTAATGAAGCGGCCAGTGGTAAAGCGTTTATAAATGCGTCCTGGTCATAGCCGGGATCGCTCGTTACGGCGATTAGGTTTGCATTATAGTCGCCCGGATACAAGCTTATAAACTCATCTTTTAAGCCCGCCGCGACAAGTGCGTTGTCGAGCGCGGTCGTCTTTGAGAGGCCAACGATAAAGGATGTCTTATCATAGCCGACTCCCCCCACTACCGCGAATAGATTGGTTATGTAGTCACCGGGATAGGTGGCTACAAATACAGATTTTAAGTTGGCCGACAAAAGCTCTGTGTTCAGATCCAGTACTTCCGGCAGAGCGGCCGTATACACAGGCTCACTATAACCGGGATCTCCTATGATATTGAAAAGCTGCTGGGTGTACTGCGTGACATCGTTGACCGGTAGTCCCGAAGCATCTGTAATATTGGTGAAATTTCCGAAAGTTCCTTCCCAGAATATCTGCGAAATATTATCCGCTATCGCGCGAAGCGCAGGATCTCCGGAACGGTAAAGGTTCATTATCGCCATACCGACATCGTAAATATTGGATCCATTGAATATGAAAGCGGCTTCACCTAAAGGATCCAATGCATTTGTACCCAGTATCTCGGCAAGCACGGCGGCTACCGAAGCGGGCGGCACCATGTAGCTGCGTATCATGTCGTACGACCCGTCCGTCATCGTCGAAAGCAAGTTCACTAAATTTTGTTCCGGCGTTAATCCGGGTAAAGAGCCGTACATCGGTATCGTGCCGCCGAGAACGAACGGATCAAATCCGGAAGTCAGGAATAAGACCCATGAGGTCGATGCCGTGCTCACAGTGTCAGTAGGAGGCGTATACCACCCGAAAGGAAGCCATACCCTGTCGGAGGCGTAGATAAATCCGGTTGTGTCGGCAGCGGTGTTCACCTTATATGCCTCTATCCCCTGACGCATATCTATCGCGTCCTGGAGAGCGGCGTTTGACCGCGCCGGATTAGAAACCTTATAATAGTCCGCTATCTTAAGCGCTGCTTCTATAGCTCCCGCGGTCCACTCGATCGATATCACGTCCACAACATTGTTATAAGAAAGGCCTAATAGCTCTCCTCCAGCGCCAAACTGTCCGGCAAACGCCCTGGTAGTCTGCCAAATATCCCATGCGGTGCCTGCGCCGATCATTGCATCGATTTCTGCGGGCCCGAGCGCCGCTATGGCCCACGCCTGGCAGTCTGTCGCGAAATCCCAGTTTATTTCCCAAACCGCACCGTTTACATATGCGCCTTGCGCGAACCTTTTGTCACCGGTGTTATAAACATTCGTGAGAAACTGCAGCATCTTATTCATGGCCGTAAGGTACTCGGCTCTTCCGGTAATTTCGTAAAGCATCTTGAATGACGCATACCACGAGATGACGTTCTCTGTCGATATGACGTCGGTGCCTCTGCTCATTCTCAAGCCGCCTATCGAATCGGTCACTATGAGGTCCATAGCGGCTCTGGCTATCCTTTCGGCAAGCGCCATCTCCATCTTCTCTGGATCGTACGAAGCTCCGTATTTCTGATAATATATCTGGAGTTGGCCCATCGCCAGCCACGCGTTATCGCCGGCTCTTGCGTCAAAATCGACCCATGTGTAATCGGTGCCCGAAAGCGGATTTAAGAAAGTGCGCTCTCCGCTCGTAGGCATATTTCTGTAGAAGAGGCCCTCTCGCTTCGTATTTAACGCGCCCTGCACAGTCACGCTGTAGAGGTTGCCGAAGGAATCATCCTGACCTTGAGTCATGGCCATGAGGGCGTAATGCAGATTTACCGTTCTTTCGACGCCCGTCAAAAATCCGTCTATATCATTGATATCAAATGTGCTGCCTCCGACAATGCTGAATAACAGATTCCGGTAATCAGGATTATCAAATCCGTATGTTGGCGAGATGCCGTAAACGGCTGTAAACGCCGCCTTTTGCTCGGCAGTGGCGATCTGTAGCGCATCATTCAGTAATTTTATTTTTGGCAGGGCCGTCATAAAGACGGTCAGGTCGTATAACGGATCCCCCGTTATGTCAAACATCTTGCCTATATAAGCGCTCGACCCTACGCTAACGCCATAGACTTCAAGGAATAAGGGCCCGAAGTTATTGGTGATTATCGCGTCATTCAGAGCGCTTGCCTTAGGCAGTGCTGCAATGAATGCCGCCTGGTCAAATAAAGGATCGCCGGTCAGATCGAAGAGAGATTTCGTATAATCGTTGCCGAATAGATTCGTAAACGCGACTTGAAGGCCGCCTGCGATGATCGCATCGTTCAAATTCGATGCTTTCGGCATGACAGTCATGAAGCTTCCCTGGCTAAAGGCGGGATCGCCGGTAACATCAAATAATGCCTTCACATAGTCTGCGCCGAACAAATTCATAAATGCCGGCTTTAATCCGGCGGCTATTAATGCGTCATTAAGTGACAATGCCGCTGTAAAGCTCGCTATGGCCTGTGCGGGATCATTGGCATACGGCTGATATGAGCCGTCCGCCTGGTAGATAAAAGTGTATATGAGCGCGGACTGTTCCGCATTCAGCGGCCCCGTCAAAGGCAAAGTTACGCTCATCAGCGTCTGGATGGCGGTAAGCGCCGTAGGATCTGCGCGCAGCGCCGTCAACATGGCGGCCGCCAGCTTCAATCCTTCCATCGTTCTTGCCGGATCGTTAGCATTGGCTTGCAGGCTGCCGTCAGCCTGATATATGAGACCATATACCGCGTCCCATTGGGCCTGGGTCGGATTGGCCGGCCACGGAACAGGTATCGTAACACCTTGAAGGGTCAATATCGCCGCTCTGGCGTCCGCATCCGCTTGAAGCACGTTCAGCATATTCTGGAATATCGGCTGGCCTTGTATAAGTTCTTTTAGGAAATCATCCTTTACGTATCCGGGCCCGCCGATTATCTCGTACAACTTGTTCCTGTAGGCGATATTATTCACCGGGTCCTGATCTGCTATGGCGATACCGTACTTCTGTTCAAAGAGGTCTCTGTATGACGCCAGCGCCTGGTGCAGATCTGCCGCTTTCTGCATTGCGGCTAAAAATACGGCTTGATCATAACCGGGGTCGCCTCTTATCGCAAAAAGGATAGTGACGTAGGGACTGTTATGCAGGACCTGGTCCATTACCGCGATGCCGTATATTATCTCGAACTCGGGCCTGAGTGTAGAAAGCGCGTTATGAAGCTCCTGGTTTGCGTTAAGATTGGTCAGGAATGCTGTCTGGTTATAACCCGGTGATCCGACTATGCTGAAGAGGTAGTCTCTGTAGGTGACATTGGTTACCGGATTCTGGTCGGCTACCGGTATCCCATACGCATTTTCGAATGGATCGCGATAGGGATCCAGCCCGCCATGAAGATCAGAAGCCTTCGGGAGGTTGGTTAAGTATGTCGCCTGATTGAACGAGGGATCTCCGTATATTGAAGAGAGCCTGTTCCTATAGACTGAATTGCTTAAGACCTGGTCTACGACCGCTATGCCATAAATGGTGTTGAAATCATTACGCAAACTACCAAGCGCATCATGAAGTGTCTGCGCGCTTATGAGAGCATTGATAAAACTAGCCTGATTATAGTTATGGTCGCCTACTATTTCGAAAAGCTTATCCCGATAAGCGGTATTTGCAACCGGATCTTGGTCGGTCGTAGCGATACTGTATGCCTGCGCAAAGAGAGTTCTGCGGGTTGCCAGAGCCACGTGCAGGTCGGCCACATTCTGCAGCGCTGCGGTAAACTCAACCGGATCAAATCCGGAAATGCCGACCAGCGCGTATAATTGCTGCAAGTACGCGTCATCTGATAGCGTCGCGTTTATTCCGTAAATGGCCAGGAACGCAGCCTCCAGGGAATTAGTTGTTATCAGCCCATGCAGTGCATGCACTCCTGTCATCGATGTTATATAGTTGCCTATAGTGGTAAAATTCGGGTTTTCAACTATGGATATGATCTTACCGGAATAGGCAGGGTCATCCGGATTTATGGCAAGGCCGTAGAGATTTGTGAATGCTGTGCTGTTTGCGGAAGAGGAGGCTATCGTCTGATGAAGTTGCTCTGCGGTCGATCCGGGGACAAAACCAGCAAAGGCGGTATTACACGCTAATACTATGATAATAGATGCTAACACTACTATCTTCATAGCATTCTTGTAACAACTCCCGGCCTTCATGAAACAGTTAAATAGGCTCATAGATAGTTTCCGCCCCTTTTTATATCTAGATTATACCACAGTAATGGCCTGAATTAATGAAAAAATTCCAACTTTTTTGTTCTTTAACTTATGCTGCCCGTAAGGCGGCCACCCTACCTTTATTGGCGTCTTCAAGCACTCTATAATCTACCGCTTCCGGCTTCGGCATGAATATAACTATCCTGCGAACCTCATCGTATGAAAATATCAGCGGTGTATTCGGCGGCGTCTTCCCGACGGCAAGTTGGAGCGTTATGGATAACATCTCCATTATTTTGATCTCAAGTAGTTGCCCCATCAATTCCATATCTTTTTTATGCTCTTTATAATGTTCCATCATGTCGGACGGGTCCACGCCTGCCAGGAAAGCCCTCTTTTCC
The DNA here is from genome assembly GCA_964433975.1 of uncultured Planctomycetia bacterium. Taxonomy (GTDB): domain Bacteria; phylum Omnitrophota; class Gorgyraeia; order 2-01-FULL-45-10; family 2-01-FULL-45-10; genus 2-01-FULL-45-10. The sequence goes on along the minus strand of CAYSSS010000002.1, from coordinate 110,351 downwards.
TGAGGTGTGCTCCTCAACGCCTCGAAGCTGGCCGAATTTATGGTTCCGGCGGACGCCAATACAACCACATTTGACAGATTCGACTTAGCCTTGCCTAGCAATGTTTCGGATAACGTCTGGCTGCTTCCCTCTACGACCTCAACGTTGTCCAGACCGAGCCCTCTCAATGTGTCTCCTATGGATTTTATCTCTTTTAATAGGAGATTCATGGCATCATGTTGTGAGCCGTAGCCTGTTCCTTCGTTGATGCCCGGGATCCACTCCGTTTCAAGACCTATAACCAGATTTTGGCCTTCGAGTTTGGCCTTTCTCGCCAGGACGATCACCGAGCCGATGATGCTGTGGGCGTCGGCCTGTGCGGCCGTGGCCTTTGCCCCGTCGTATTTGACAGATTTCTCGACGAGATCGAATAACTGCTTAGTGGCCGGCGCGGCTTGCCGTTCGTCACCACCCTGCCCCAGATTGATGGGCGCAAGATCTTTTTGCCTTATTATAAAACCGCCTTCTTTGAGCTTGATAACAACGCTCTTACATGTGTCGGGAGGAACAACCATATAAACTCTTCCTTCCGCCTTTTCTTTCGCTGACTCATCTTCCTCTATGTAGAGTACGCCGTTTTCAAAAGCCCTATGCCCTTTGAAACCGCTAAACTCCGCCTTAAAAGACGTGTTGGTAAAGGATCCTTGCGGCAAAAGCAGTTGATCTGGATGACAGTAGCTTGAGTGTACCAAAACCAGCTCTTCTCCCTTCGCATTGATTTGCTTAAAAGGAATAGTTTTATCAGCACCATTTTTTGCGATTGCTCTATCCAAGCTTTTCCTATCCATAAGGGTATTGGCGCTGGGTATCTCGATCCCTTCGATCGCAACTGGAATATTCGAACGATCCGAATCAAACTTCATTACCCCGCCTCTTAAATCCGCGAAATCGGATTTGTACGAGGCGCCGCCTCTTATCGTGAAACCTGTTATTTTACTACCTTCCGGAACTCGCAAAGCTTGAGCACCCTGCTCTAGTGTCGACGCGCTTATATCGGCATTCTCAGGAAATATTTTGCAGTTCGGGCCAATGAGGTTTGCCTTTTGGCCCATCCCCTCCCCGGAGCCCATGAGCGCGGGCTGTAAAAGCTGCTCCACTGTGCGAAAATAATAATCAACTCCTTCTACTTCACCTGGGCGCGGAGCACGTGTTGTATAAAGAACAATGCGGGAGAATTCATTTTCGTGTTTTTGCTTCACTTGGTTCCATAAAGGACCTTTTCCCGTGGCGGAAGGCCCGGAATATAGAATTAATTTCTTACCAGACTTTCTGGCATTATCAATGGCACTCATAAATTGCGCAACTACTTTAGCTCCTTCGTCACCCGCCCATCGAGCATTGTCTTTTTCTAAATCTTTTAGTTCGCTGTTGACAATAACGGTATCATATTCGTTCTGCCGAGTCATTTCTATAACTGCTGCTTGAGCGCGTGCGAGTTGCTTCTCTTCACTGGTAGGCTTTTCTACTGCGCGCTCTTTTTGCCGCTCTTTCATCTCCTCAAAAATAACCTCTTCTCGAGTCTGACCTTTATTCTGCATTCGCTCTCTGATCTGCTCTTCACTTAAAGGAGATACAAAGATAGTATAAACGTCGTTGGGGTAGGTTTCTTTTATTTTCTTTGCCCAATCAACCGAAACTTCAGCAATAGCCGTCTTCCCGCTTGCAATCGCTTTTTCAACATCTTTGAAATCCAATCCCTGCAAGTCTTTATTCACCATCATGGTGATAAACTTCGCGGTGGTGTTTTTACTGGCTTTGACTTGCTGCGCAGCATCGCTTCTTATCGTTCGCAGGGCTTCCTTAGCAGCGCTAGCGACTTGGAAAGAATCACTGTTATCCTTGGATAACTCTATAAGATATTCTACGGCCCTGGGATCCTTTATCGCACCTAGCGCCCATGCGGCGTTTGTTCGGACAATAGGGTCTTCGCTGGCTAACGCTTTTATGAGAGAGGGAACTGCTGGCGTACCTATTTTTATCAAGGCATGTCTAATACTGGTTTGGACAGAATAACTATTGCTTTTCATCCGCCATATATACCAATTAATCGGGAAAAATATACGCCAAATCGCGAAGAATGCGGCTACGCCTATACCGAGCGCCACGACTCCCGCAATTATCGGGTGCGCGAAGGCAAGGTCTTTCGCCGCAGAGAGAATCGAAGCAAGCCCAACTACGCCAAGCCCGATGGCGAAGGGGTTGATGGACTGAAGAGTAGTGTCTCTGTCATCTATTTCACCCAAAGATTTTTTGATATTACGAAGTCTCTCAAGCTCGTCATCCCGCTCATCATCCCGAATATTCCATGCTCCACCATTGCTAGCAATGAGACGCTCTTCTTCCGACAGTGGGACATATTGGGGAGGTTCATTAGAGCCATCGCTGGATATCATATAAAACACTAAATATAATACTCCCAATAACCCCACTACACCGATCGCCGCGATTCCCGCGATTATCGGATGCGCGAAGGCGAAGTCTTTCAGCGTCGAGAGAATCGAGGCAATCCCAACTACGCCAAGTCCGATGGCGAAGGGATTGACGGAATTGAGCGTCGTGCTTTTGTCGCTTTTACCTTCCTGCGTCGTTTTAGGAATAGACGTGTCCGTTTGTGAAACGTCCCAAATAGCCGTTGGTTTCACTGGTCGCCTATCAAACATATTGACATGATATAAGCAACATACGACATCATCGTAGTTGGTCCTCTGCGGCCAAAGACCATCCCCTCCAAAGCCTCCAAATATTGCAAAACTAGTCTCGCCGATCTTCATACTTCGCTTTTCTTCTTCACCTTGTCCCTGGAGAACCAATTTAACCGAAACCTTGCCTTCAAACCAACGATCAGAGTCGGGATCGAGTTCCCAACGTACGGGCTCCAGGACGACCTTTTCAGCATGGATATCATTAGCCTTGATCAATTTATGTATCCTAACAAGGTCCTCTTCAGAAAACACATCCTTTACTGTCTTGGAAATGGGTGGGGAATTTAACGCACCTGCACATAACACCGGCAATTTATTTATTTCCTCATCTGTCTGGAGGGACTTTATGCCAACCTCGTCCCTGACTTTCGACATAACTGGCTCAGCAGGATTTTTAATAGGTTTTGGTGCAATAATTTCTATAACTTCTTGCTTGTCAGTTACCAAACCTACTCTGGGAGGACCATCATAATCGTAGTAATACTCATCGCTTGCTGCTGGATTTTTTTCATAATGGGTCACTGCGGGCGCATAAAAAACATCAAAATCTCTATACTGTGCTATCATGCGCTTAGCATCTTTTCTGAGTTTTAGCGCTTCATCAATTCTAAGAGGACGACTAATTTTGGAACGTATTTTTTGTATAATAGAATCTGTCTCAAAAAGTTTTTCATCTAGTTTATCTTGCCGATTACTTAATAAAATGGTCAACAGAGTTATAACAATAACTGCTGTTACCACTAATAGAACTGTTATGCCTTCATGCTCAAAGACAAATTCGCGTAGCCATTCCAGGCCCGAAGCCGCACCTCCCACTGCAAGAATCGCGGCAAAAGGGTCGATTGAAAACATTTTTCCTGTCAAAGAATTAAATATAGCCTTGACAATAAAAGTCTGAGCTGGCGCTTTAACTTCGGCTATCGGTTCGCTTATGGTTGGTTTCGGCGCTACTTGAGTTTCTCCAGTCAGCGCCTTTCTTTGAAGTCCCGCAATCACCTCTTCCAGCCTATCTTTACCCAATACTATACTTGCTTCGCGGATTACATTGGCAATACTATCAGATGCGTGAATCCTATTGGTGATTGGCTGGCTGTTTCTGTCAGAATCGGTCATCATATCGCCCCGGATAGTGCCTTGAACTTTTCCGCCGGTTGCTTTATCTACGCCGGTTATTGGGCCGACGATACCTCTTATATCACTAATGGCATCTTCTTTTTTGGAGCGTATCAATATGGGTATGACCTCGCCGCTCATCATGTACTTTATAAGAGGAGCGTAGAAATCCCTCTTTTCATATTCCTTATAAAATTGTTCGGCTGTTTCCCTTATTAGTCTAATCGGCTGGCTTTGATAGACTATATCCCGTTCGTTATTTCCATTCAATTTCGATAATATCGCATCGAGGTCTTTCATACCATCCGGCTTTATCATCACAAATGTAAGCCTGGCATCCTTTACGGCTTCCGCCAATTTAGCATCGACAGTCGTGCTTATACTGGCGACTGGTCTATAATCATCCGGCAGGTACTTCACTAGATACTCGTCCGATCCGGGCGACTTGTCTGAAATCACTCATTCGTATCCGGGAAGATTTGCGGGAGAGACTTCACCCTTTTTGGCTATTTGTATGAGAAACTTCCTACCGCCCTTTTCACATAGTATAAATATCACCCTCTCATTGGGCAGAGTACCCTTAAAACCTATCTTATCAAGAGCGTCTTTAAGTTTTGCCGGCTCGGTCTGTCTTAAGTATTCGACCGGTACCATATTCAAAATGGTGATGCCGGACTCGCTTAACGACTTGCCAAATTTGGCCTCTACGGCCTCTCCGGCATAGCTCGAAGCGTCTTTGGTATCGTTAAAGAAATATTTGCCTATGTCGCAAACGGAAGCAAGGAGCGCGCCTTCTGAAAATATGGACTTTTCGAACTTTTGCTGGAAGCTTGACCATACAGCGAGATTTTGGTTGGGGGCATTATGCTCGGGCGGATAGGCATAGGAGATGTCGAGAGAGATAAAGGTAAAGATCAATATCAGTGATATGGTTCTGAAGAGGTGTGATCTTTTTATTTTATCCATCTTTATTTCTCCTTTGGTAGTTCCGAGCTAGTTAAATTCATTTTATCCTTCGGCAGGCTCAGGATAAAAACCCTGAACGCTTATCAAAAGGTTTTTAAAAACTTTCACTATCCCATATACAGTCGTAGCGCAGGTTAAAACCTGCGCTACTTAATCATTTGTATCCTAAATCTTCTCAATATCGGATTATGTAGCCCTATCCCCGCTCCGTTACGATGGCCGCTTGGCAGGACCATGTAACGAGCGGAGATAGGATCAGGGTAATCTCCGATCCCTGTCTACATAAAAATCTTTATGCCGCAGAGCCGATTATCTTCATCGATCTCATGAAATCTACTATCTCACGGCCGTAATCGATAGGCACTATCGGCGCATATTTGAAGCGGCCTCTCACCCCTTCATTAATAACTCCCGGAGGTAATACTTCTCCGTCGGCAGCTATCAGCATCTTTAAGAGCGTCTGGCACGAGTTCATGGTCCTGTATATAATTTGACCCTCAAATGGCATCGACCTAATTTCTAAGAAAACGCCTCTGACGCCGTTAGAGACCTCGTTAGCAGAAAGTGCCACTTCTCCCTCCAGCGCTCTTATACCTATATTTTCCTGAGGGATACCCGTCTCGCGGCTTACAACAGCCTCTAAATCTTCATGCGTCAAATCCTTACCGTCAGCGCCTTTACCATTGATAAATTTGGTTCCGTTTATGGCTCTCTCCGTATATCCGCGCGATACCAAATACGCCCTGGCGTCCGCTTCGGTCCTTATGCTGTCGTCATTCAATCCGTATATGACCGCCTGCGGGATATTGCCTGCCATGCTATTCGCATCACCGGCCGCGTACATATCGTAAGTCAAAAGTCCTGTCGTCAAGGCGGAGCCTATTTTCTTTTCACTCAAAGCCGCTTCGGCAATAACCTTTTGGGCATTGGCATTATAGACGGGCGCTATCTCGCGCTTTCTCGCCTCGACGGCTTTGTTTAGTTTATCTATCAGCTGCTTCAGCTCCAAAGCTCTGGGACCATTGAGCACTTCTCTTAATCTCGCGTCCAGATCCACGCTCTCCATCACAGGCAGCATCGCTTCTATCTCTTTCAGTATCCTCTCAAGTTCATCTCTGGTCTTCGTGCTCAATATGATCCTTGATGCCTCGAAATCTATGGATGACAACATGTCCTTGGCTGCTTCCGGACTTGCGGCGATCTCCGCGACGAAGGTCTCGTCAGCGTATAAGCCTTTCTCGCCGGCAGCGCTAAATCTCCTGTTAAATCCATCCAGATCCATTGGCTCTACTTTTATTTTTACTCCCAGCTGGCTGGCATTTACACTTACTGCACTTTCTATTCTATCGACCGTTGCCTGCAGCGTCCCCGCCGGCACACCGATAATAAATCCTGCCGGGGATGGGGGTGTTACAGCTTCAAGGGAAAGGTCTTTTGCCGAACGTAGAACTTCCTCAGGGATAGCCACATTCACTACAAATTCTGGCCGAGGATAGCTTCTGTTTGTCAACCTAATTATTTCGCCAAGCATCAGCGAGATATAATATGCCTTCTCATTCTCATTCATCGTTGAAACGTCGGGTATAAATGGCGCATAGCTTATGCGTTTAATGTACCACTTTTGATATGCCGGCTCCGCCATGATTTTGTCAAATGTAACAACAGCCCTTCTCTGCATGGCAGGATGCTGGATTATTATCATGCTGTGCAGATTTTCAGGAGTATAGCCCTTGCCTTCCAAAACGGCCATCAGATTCCTGATATTCTCTTCAGTATTAGTCGAAGCCTTCTCTGTAATAATAGCTCCTGCTGGTACGCCATTGACTATCAGGATCGCCTCAAATATCTCAGCTTCAGACTTCCCGTCACAATTGATACCGCTATATTTTTCAGAAGCTTTAACTTTTTCTACAAGACGAGGAGTCTCCCTACCAATGCCTCCGGCTATCGCTATATTTCTCACCAGTCCATTTTTGTATATTTCGGCTGCTTCTTCGACTGTCTTTATCTCGCTATTGCCCAGCAGGGCCAATACGCCTGCTTGCTCCTGGCCTATTCTCTGCGTTAGAGCATTTTTTGTTGCTTGGGGCATATCTCTTTGAGCTAAGAACCTGATTACTAGCTGTGTAGCAGATTCAGGATATACGGCAAGTAATGGCCTTTTCGACACAAACAGGCCTTTTCTATTTATCGTGCCTTTATAAACCCTTGCGTTGTTACGCCCGCGCATAGTATCAAGCCTGTCTTCCAGCTCCTTCTTCTTCCCTTCTTTTGCAATAAATAGGGCAAACCCACCGCCTCCAGCGCCACAGAGCTTCCCGCCGATTACCAGATCTTTGACTGCGTCGAATATCTCCTCTATGTTCTTATTGCTAGCTTCAGGATTTAATATCTTCCATTCCTTCCAGAAATCGGCGATAAGTTCGCCCAATCTGTCTATGTCTTCGCGCTGGATTGCCTCTATAATGGCTCGATCCATGGCAACCAATCTCTCTCTCGATTCGAGTTCAACGCGGTTTCTTGATATATAATCCACCGTCAGCTTAGTTAGTATGTCCCCCGCAAAATGGCTCGCGCCGGTGTAATATAAAACAATCCTGCCTTCGAGCTTTCTTGTGAATTCATCGGATATCTGTATCTCATGAGCAACCGGTTCCGGTTTGCCCGGTTTCGAAGTTATCTCCTTGATGCCGCCGACAATACCTCCAACAGAATCCTGCCATCCGCCTCCTACGTCCAGAATCTGCTCAAGATATAATCCGGCATCAATGACTTCATCTTCTGTTTTATCCTGGCCGGATATTCTGTATAAACCATCCAGCACAGCGGCGCCCAATATGCTGCTCGTTCCGAGCCCGCTGCCTTTAGGAACATCCACGAATACCTCTAACTCTATGCCGCCGCCCAGATCTTGTAAAATATCTTTAAGAGACCTTGTATCCCTTATGCTGATTATCCCGGTAACCACAAAAGCTGCTTTGAGCAATCTTAAATCGTCCCTCTTATCAGAATAATCTAATATCTCCCCCTTAGAGTCTATGATTTTTTCAACGCCTAGGTCTTTAGATATCAATTTTATGACCGGTTCGGCGAGTCTCTTAATTCTTATTTCTATCGGGGCCTTACCGTTCAGATTGAGCGCGATATTAACTGCTCTGCCGCCCCTATCGTATGTCATGGCAAATAGGTCCGACGCCCCGCCGTGCGAAAGATCAGCCCTTACCGGACAATTGATGAAAAGCTCGGAGTCGCGGTATTCATCCGGTATCCTTAATTTCGAAATAGGCCCTTCTACCGATCGCTTCGAAGCACCCCGAATAACGTTCAACGCTTTGCTTATATAATCTCTCTCTATATCAACGCCTCTGCCGAAATATCTGTATCTGGAGTAGATATATCCTGATAGTAAATAAGCTCTCGCCTTTATAGTAACATTCTCGGTCTCTTCAGCAAGATTCTTCAACCTTGCTGCCAATGTAAACAGCACTTTCCTGTCTCCACCGGCCCTGCCTAAAAGCTCTACGTTACTTATCGAGTTTCCTTTATATACAGCCTCTATGACCTCTCCTATAAATCTTCTTTTTCGAGATATAGCCTCCATATCATATTTAAATGCCCCCAATATCGGCAACGTATACGCGACGATTTTGCCCGACAGGATTCTGTTTTTATATAGATGCGTTCGTTCGTGGAGTAACACTAACTTCTGAATTATTTTAGGCAGGTTGTCAAACTCCGGCGCGGTCCATATATATTTGGCGCCATCCGGATCGGTTCTTGTTTCCGCGATCGGTCCGGCGCGTGTCCCGAGCGCCCTATTTATATAGGTAAGTACAACGAGATTTATAATAGCGTGGATAAGCGCAAAGCTTGCGATAATGCCCAGAGCTATCGATAACGCCGTTATATCGTGCGCGGCGTAAGCGGCTGCCGCCATTCCGAGAGCGGTTATCCCTGCGCCCGTCGCCGTCCATGCAAGTCCGCGGGTGGTGATGGACTCACCTTTGGTCCTGACAGCATCATCTATATTAGTGGGCGATGTAACAGACGGCTCTGCTTGTCCAGGGGATTTATCCTTACCCTCTTTTTCCAATATTCTATCAATATCTGACTTGGTTTGTTTTATCAACTTCCACTGCTCTTTCTGTATCTGTATTTGTAGCCTATTAAGCAAGCTCTTGGCTTTTACTCTTTGAATTTCACTAGTTGCCTCTTTTTTAATCCTATCATATATCTTTTTGTATTCCCTCAGCCAATATTTAGATAAGATTCTACTTATAATTGTAGTGATCTTCGGGTATATCGAAAAAAGAGCAATGACAGGCAGCGCTATATATTTAAAGAATTCCGCGAAAGATAGCCTAAGCGGCATTTTACTGAGGTCGAAGCTCAAATAAGGAATATTCTCAATACCAAACCAGTGAAACACTGATGTATGGAAGGACTCTAATGACGGGAGATAGATCGGAATTTTCCCCGCCATCGGAGTTATAGCAAAGCAAAGGGCAATAAAAACAGTCGCTAAAAATGATTTTATTAACTCGGACTTAAAACGCCGCCCGTGTTCCTTATCGATCTGCTTAGCAGTGACTCTTTCGACCTCTATTTCTTTTCCAGCGCCATCCTCAACTTTTACCTTTTCTACCGGCGTAGTGGGTGGCGCAACAGGAGGTGACAATATTTTCATAACCTTATAGAATATAAATCCGGCGCCGGCTATTATTACAGAATATAGTGTTATATAAACTAAATAATCGCCCAATCCCTTAAGGCCGTTATTAAGCCCTATCCCCAATAGATTAGCCACGCCGGCCCATAGTAAAATATAGAGTACACCTAATACATTTCCGGCTCTTTTAGCCCACCAGTCTCCCGACCCACTAAATATTCCATAGCCTATTTCCATACCGGGCTTATTGGCGGCTACAAATGACCCTATGGTCCAGTATATGATGTACAAAAGTGTTATCATCAATAGAAGCGGGTTTGTTATGTCTAGTGTCCTGAGGGCGTTCAATCCCAAAATATACATAAAAAGCCCGGATATTATCACAAACCTGAACGTATTTCTCATCATTGCAGGGGTTGGCTTTCGAAGGTACTTAAATATGTTGTATTCTGATAAACTACCGCCGGCGCCGGATGTCTTGAACTCATGAGTAATCTTAACAAAAATAGCCTTCATGGCCCCCACCTGCTCCAACACATCTCTTGTCGCGAATGCCGCCATGATACCCGGGAGCGATCCGAGCCAATTACCCAGGCCAACCCAGAAACCCACCGTTTTTATCCGTGCTAACAGAAAACCAAGCGTAGTAACCTGATTGAACACAATACCAATAAGCCACATTACGAGGCTTGCCCCAACGTACGGACTAAATCCAAGCGGGATAGAAGCTATTGTAAGGAATGTGGTTAGGGCTCTCACGGGGCTATAAAGGTAAAAGTTACCATCGCTTACATTTGCCAACCGTTCCGCATATCCTTCGGGTCCATAATCGTTTATATGTTGCAGGATTATGTCTTCAACCACATTAGCTCGCCCCGAGGGCCACCTTATAACAACGCTTGTCTGCTCTGTCGCCAGATACGATTCCCTCCTCTTTGTGTATTCAGCCAATGATTGCCCATACAGCGCTTTTCGATTTAACGCGATATTCACATATGAACTTGTGACAACGCCTGCATAGTCCTCGCTTATGTGCGGAGCATTGGGTCCGAACCCCATACCTCCGAAGAATCTTTGCATAAAACTGCTTTTCCTGGATTCTCTCTCGGCGGAAGATATGGAAAGTCTGGGATACTCAGGATTAGACATGACAAGCAGCATCTTTTTAAGCTGAACATTTTGCTCGTTCCCCCACCCTGTCCCTATTTTCGGGTTATAGCTCGACATGGCAATGCCGTGCGCGGATTCAAGAGGATATATGAATGAATATATGGTGGTATCGCGTCTTGCCACGTTAACGACATAATCTTTATCAGCCCGCATTATCTTACGATCCGATAATGTCGCCTCAAGGTCATCGGCTACGGCATTTCTATCTAAGATGAAAGCGCTGTCGATATCGAGCGCCTCCGCGTTCATCTGGAATATGTTGTTCATGCAACCGCTCTTTAAAGGGTATACCGTCTGGTTGTGCAGGACTGAGCAAGGTATTTTGCCTTTCGATGCATAACTTATTAGCTTTGCCAATCTTATTCTCTGCCACAGCTCGAGATCATGGGCAGCGTTAGTCTGTGCGCTTGGAGCCTGATCGGCATTTTTATGCTGATATTTATTGGAACATATCAACACGGCCATGTGCTGCGACATATGCTCATCATTGGCAAGCACCTTTGCCATGTCTATCATATTTACGGCGGTATCGATACTTTGATAACCAAGTATTCGCGCAACGACCTGACGGAGTTCCCACCCCCTGGTTATATCGTCTTTATCGGTCGCGCTAGCCGTGATACTAATATTGCTAAGCTCAGGGTCTTTAGTAATGTCTTCGGGTGTAATATTAAGCTGTGTCGCCGGGTCCCACAATACAATATTACAATTTTTTTCGGCATTATGAAGTTTGTTCAGCCATAGCGTAGCCGCTACTCTTGCTCTACCATAATCCTTCGCGAATGTCCTGCTATTCTCAAGGGTAAAACTTTCCTCTCCTAATAAAGCTCTAAAGATAGCGGTTGCATAAGCTCTCGTCTCATAATTATAGGTCACGAGATAATCTAAGTGCTTTAATATTTCTCTCGTGGCTTCGTTCGCACTCTTCCCCGTAACAGTAATACTGGTAAGCGGATCAAGCCCAGCCAATACCATTGCGGTCCTGCCCTTATCAGCAACTAGATATTTAGTCTCTAATTTTTTAATACCCTCTTTATATTCTTCAAAACTGATCGTACCCTTCTTGTATTTTTTGTCTAATTTCCTTAATTCTCCGGCAAAACCACCCCTGTTCTTCATAGGAATTATCGCAAATACTGTTTGCAGCCCAAGCCATAATGCCTGCCATACGTTTACCATATTGAGAGACAGTAGAACCATTCCACCAAACGCCTTTGCCAATCCAAAGTGTACATAAGTATTCTCTATTATGTTTCCGATAACATTAAATCCCCACACACCAAGTCCTATGAAGATAAAGTATCTTAGAAGAACCAGCATTATTGTTCTCGGCCTTCCGGCGCCGGCAGCCGGCCTTAACATGTGGAATAGCGCGGTACCGATAAATGATCTTTTAGCCGCGGCGAGAGATATCCCCTCGATTAATGCGATCGCGCCCACTGCAAGAAGTAATATAGCTATGTTGAAACTTGCAACTATCGGAGAGCCTGTAATAAAGGGCTGCGCCACTATATAAAACATAGCAAACGGTGCTAAAGCCAGGAGCCGTCTTAAATTTCCTCCTGTTTTGAATTTGTACATATATACAAACTCACTCATGATTATCCCGAGCGAAACAACTCCAAGTACCAGAGCCAGTGTTGGCAAGGAGATTATCGACAATGGCAGGCTCGACGCGACACCTGCTGATATTGCAGATATGGAAATCGTTCCTCCTTCTCTAAACAGAACTGCTCCCAATACTGATAGAAACATCGCGAATATGGGCGGATAATAAACAGCGTAGAAGTGCGATATTCTCTCTATCTTTTCCCCGGATATAAATTCTTTTACACCCTTAAAGAAAACCTCGGCACCTGCCAAATCGCTTATATTCATGTTCGAGAGCTTAGTAATATTGTGATTCAACTCATTTGCATTACTTCCAGTGGCTTTTTGGGCCTTTGTTCTTAATTGCTGAATCCTCGAATTTATCAAAGCACCTTCCTGCTCTATAGCCTCTTTGTCCGGTCGAATTTTGGTGAGCAATTCGGTCCAAAGCTTATTAACTTCATCGGTTTTGTTCGCCGCGATATCTTGAACAAGCCGCGCCGCGTATTGACTCAAGTATATCTCTATCTTCGCCCACAGGTGCTCATCATAGTCGCCCTTGACAAAGTACTTGAGGTCCAATCTCTCCTCCGGCTCACCCCGCACTACCTCTCGCACTATAGCCAGGGAAACTATTTTAGCAAATTGGTCGAGGGCCTCAAGCTTTGCCGAATCATTCTTATAAAAATTGCTGAGTAACGCGTATATATGAAATAACTGAAACGAAAATAGTCCTTCCATGTTACCGTCTGCGGTTCTAAAGTAAACTCCGCCGGCAGCACCTGGCGTAACAGTATTCATGTTTATATCTTTATCTTCGCTTCCCATTACATTCTTCATAAAGCGGGTTGTTGATTTACCAAGCGAATCGCTATCTATACACTTGGATCCCCCTTTCTCGGCATTTTCCAGGACATCTAATATAGATGACTTGTGCGCCTTCACCCACAGCGATTTCACCAAGCCCGTTATATAGTTATAAAGTATAACAAGCGGCATAAACATAACCGCGAATACCCAAAGTTTCCATGTTAGGACTATTCCTGATAGCGCAGGGCTAATAATTGGCGCGCCCGTTCCGAAACATCCGGATAATGCCAGAACGCCGGCAAACATAATAAGCATGCCCGTTATTTTACCCGGCATTATTTTTTTCAGAATACCCGCAGCCCTTCTCCACATAGTTACCTTTTTGGTAGCTGCCACATCCCCGGCTGTGGTCACCGATGAGCCAGCTGTGGGCGCCGGCCCTGCTTCACCGTTCCCTGGGCTGCTTGGAGGCTTCACAGCTTTCTGGTCTTTATCGGCTTTTTTATATCTAAATTTGATAGCGGGGATTATAAGGGATACGATAAGGATCAGTATCGGCAGTAATCTCAGGATTGCGGCATTGATATTTTTATTTACGTCACTTACTACTACAGGAGCAGGTTCTACGCTTACACTACCTTCCGGTCCAATAACATCGGAACCGGATAAAGCATCTTCGCACTTTTTCTTTAAGCCATTTATTTCGTCGGTCCTAAGGGCGGGTAATTTTATATCCCTCACCCTATTTTCAAGATCTGTTGTACCAAACACTTTTCTCCACAGGAACTCCGATGGCAAATTATCACGAGTATTATATGCTTTAGCCTCAGGCGTATTATCTACATGAGAAATGCGCACAACACCGTCTGCCAAAATAAAAATTGGTTTTTCGGGATTTACGGATTTTGAATTATATACCAAGCGTTGATCAACCTCGTTCTTAGGATCAGTGCTTAATTCATACGTGTATGGCCCTTCTTCAATCGTAGCATTACGATAAAATACCACTTTCCCGTCGATTCCTGATCCGGTAAAAATAGTACCTATGGGATAGAGCCCGTCTGGCCCGTAAACCGTTGTAATCGATCCTTCCTCGAACTGCCCCATATAGTTCTTGTATTTAATTTTCTTTGTCTCATACCACCTGGTATTGTCCGGCCTTACCACGGTAGTCACATGGTTTGGTTCAAGCTCGCTGGATTCATTAGCTTCTTTCTTAGTGATATGTTTATTACCGGATTTATCTGTAGATACGTTCGCACGTTTTTCTTCGTAATCCTCAATATCCTTTTTTGTAAATGCGCTATTTACAACATTGCCTTCGCCCAAACGCATAACGTCTCCAACCTTTATCTCGCTATGCTGTCCATCTACTCTTATGGACATTGAATCTATTCTTGCGGGATCTAAACCTTTTGCCACAAGCTCTATAACCGGTATGGCTATGACAACATCGTCGTCTATCCATGGCGAGTCAGCTACTAGGGTTGACCTTGTTATGGAGCTTACCGTGTTTGGAAGGTTCAAATCATTAAAAGCACATGGACTCCATAGGTCATTTAAAAGAATCGACTTATCATTACCATCCATATCTTTACCGCTCACCAAAAGCGAATACTTTGCAGGTTCTTTTCTGTTAATATAAAAATATAAAAACTCGGCGTTGTTAATCCCTTTCTTAACGCTGCTATTCATATTAAGCTTTGCTGTATATTTCTCGGCCGAAACAGCCGTACTATACGGGATTTCACCGTCTCTATTAAAATGATAGGAGACTACACGCTTACCAGTACCAGGAATTATCTTGCCATCCCTGTCCTTCTTCTCCTCTTCGATTATCCTGATATCGACAACCGGATTGCCGAACCTATCGCTCCATTGTTCACCCTTATATGATAAGCCGCCCACTTTATCGTAATATTCGACTTCGCTGACTGTGTAGAATTCAGCGTCTTTGTCCGGGAAATACGGATTATGCATGACGCCCCGGGTTTTCACCTTGCTCTTTTTCGTAATAATCGCTTCTTTGCTCCTGTCAACGCCGAGCTTGTTATCTTTATTTACGAGAGTCGGATAGAAGCCTATATCTTCCGTATAAGCATCAACTTCAAAGCCCCATTTACCGAAGTTTATCACCGAACGCAAAAAGGCATCCTCTATCATCTTACGATTGCCACGGTTTTTGTAGTAATTGTTGTACACGTGGCTCTTAACATCCGTGCCGCCGGGCGCCATCCTGTAAAGCGTCTCTTCCGCCTGCACCACACCTCTGTCGGTTAGGCCTGCGACTTTTGATTTGCTGGTTGTGAAAATACGTTTTCCATTCTCATCCGTCCGCCATGATTCAACAGAGTCGGCGATATCGAACCGGCCATAATCTTTTTCGCCTTCGCCATAAACTGATCTGGTTTCGGCGATGGCTATAAAAATATTTTCCTCCGGCTTTGCACCATGTTTTATGTATCCAACCCGGGTTTCGATCGGTAACCCGTTTTTATTCTTGACGATTCTGCGGGCTAACTCTGTCAAATGATCCATTTCCAAATAAGTTATATTTCCGTCGGCATCGATGGACACTATTTCCGAAGAGCTGCGTACGTACTGCTTTCCTGAAGAAGGATAATCAAGTAAGGTTGTCTTGGTGGCATCTGCAATACCGTAAACTCCGTAATCTTTGGCTCCATATTCATAGATCAGATCTTCCCGCACTGTGGGCGTAAATTTCATTAACGGGTTTTTCTGATAGCCCTTTATCTTGCTCCACCTACTTTCGGGCGTTTTATCTGTAGCCAGACCCGTTTTTATCGGCATGATATATTTATCCTGGTCTTCGTATGTAACCAGCGAGGACATTAAAACGCCTGTCGGATCCTTAAGTTCATACCAGAATTCTACTGTTTTGAGGCTTACAACCTGGTTATTAATATATCCTTCGGATGAAAATCCCGCAAACCATGAAATCATAAACGGCACGTTTCCAAAATATGAACCATCTTTATTAAGAGCGTAGGTTTGGCCCATATCAGCCACGTCCATAAGCCATCTGCAGGCATCAGAAGCGTCGTAATGTAAAATGGTGACTCTCTCGCGCTTGAATTCGCCTTTCTCCCAGTCTTTGTCGTCAACTTTCCCTTTATATAAATTAACCAGACGGCCTTTTCCGTCCTTTTCTTCCTGCCATACCAGTTTCTTTTTGAAATTATTAATTCTGACTAATATGTTTCCGGTCTCCGGGTCGCGCTTTTCAAAAACAGACTGGTTGATGATTTTTGTCTCATCGATATTTCCTTTTTCATCCACTGCGTATGTTGTGCCTCGATTGGCAATACCGGAAAATGCAAGTCCGGGCTGACCAACATCGTCATATTCAAGCTTTGTCGCGTTTTTTCTTACAGGATTCGTAGTTTTATCGTCATGTAACCCAAGGGAGTATTTTACGGCAAGCCTGCCCCTTTTATCCTGCAATTCTTCCCAGGAGAATATAGCCGCCGTCTCATTGACACGCAAGTCATATCTGTAGAGAACACCGTTCGCCGTTTCTGGAACAACATTTTTGTCCCTGACAGCCTTGATAATGACGTCTTCTGGTTTGTAATCGGTTATTTTTTTATTAGCGTCATATTTATATGTGCAACTTCTTTCGCCGATACCATAAGCCCCGTAAAGTCCTTCATATTCGGGCATCTCTATGTATATAGGTTTGAAATTCCCTTTTTCATCCATCGCCCCGCCTATTTTTGCTTTCAGTCGGCCTGCCGCGTCCATGCTCTCCTGTGAATACCAGTGCGTTGTTTCATCCTTTACCAAAGAAATCATATTACCTTCGGCATCAAAACTTACCGTGGATGTCTTGAGAGGCATATTAGGTTCTGTATATTTTACCGAATTAGTCTTGGGGTCAAATCCATATAAATAGGATTTGCTACCGTGAATCATGCCGAATCTGTATTCAAATTCTGTCACCTCGGCAAAATTTGTTCCTGTAACAGGCTTTTCGGTTTTTTGTATATTTCCGAAAAGGTCATAATATTCAGACCACGATGTCTTCCACAAATTCTCTGTAATCTCAGTTTTTACTCCTACAATTTTCCAACCATCTGGCACTTTATCGTCCAGCCCGATAACTTTTCTATTTTCCCCTGTTTCGTCTGTAATAACATATCCCGTAGTCTTACCGCTTTTGACTACTTGTCCGTTAAAGGATGTTTCAGTGGATAATTGACGCATAAATTCATCATAATTAAACTTAATTACCAATTCTTTGCCTATTCTTTTTTCTATTAAGTTTCCGAAAATATCTAGAGTTGATCTTGTGATATTATTATTTTCGGTTATGTCTACTATGTTTGCGCCATTTTCACCGTAGCCTACAAATTTTCCGGTAGATACAGGCTTTGCAACTATATTTCCCGCTCCGCTAACAACCATGCCATCTGAATAGCGCACTTCACCTGAAATAATTTTACCGTCTGGGCTTGTAAAGTTCCCGTCTTTATCCACCAGATAGCGATAGCGGCGCTCTTCTCTTCCATTTTCATATACAACTATTGTTTTAGCGTAGACTTGGCCGCTGGGATCTATTATTATCATCGCTTTCAGGTTGCCGATCGGATCGTACATTTCTTTTTTCTTATAAATGACATTGTTACTCTTGTTCAATACGTTTATTATTATCGCTCTATTGCCGGCTTTGTCATATTCATCAGTGGGTTTTCCGCTTGAAAGGTGCGTGGTTTCACCGTTTTTGTTTACGTAGTAGGCGTCACGACCTGCCTCTCTGCCTTCAGCTATGTTAACTGTCATAAATATATGCGCACCTGCAACCTTTGCGTCTTTACCCTCACCTACGATACGACCCCCGTTTAATGCATCCGGTATCTCCTGGCGGATTAAGTTACCGACAGCGTCGTATATCTCTATCTTCTTATAGGCAAGCGAACCGTCTTCTTTCAAGACGCTAACTAAGACCCTTGCAGAACCGTCTTTAATGTCATTACCTAAAAATACGCCTTCCGATAATTTCGTCTCCTGGCCGACAGCATCCACGTACTTTGCCCTGCGACTAGTTTCGCGGCCGGTTTTTTTGCCTAAATCAATGTCTATAACTATCTTAGGCCCTACTATAGTGCCATCTTTTATGGTGCCGCCGTTTAATGTATCCGGTATCTCCTGGCGCCTGAGATTGCCGACTTCGTCGTAAACTTCTATCAATGCACCATAACGAGGCATGCCATTTTCATCTAGAAGCATCTTTCCGGAGCCATCATAGAGAAATTTATGCGATTCTACAAACGCTTTGTGTTTATCTTTATCCTCAGGCCTGACATCTTTTGGCGTCACCGGGAAACCCGCCGATAGATGGGCGCTCTCGACCGAATTTTTTTCGTAATAAGAATCCCGGCCGGTCTCCTTCCTGGGGTCTGCCTGATCGTACTTCGTCAATACCGTAATAGCGTCGGACTTGTCCTTATTGACCCTGTCCAATTTTGTTGACTGCTTCTGGATAAGGCCGAGCTCATAAGTTATTGTGGCCGGATTGTAGGCAAGCAGGGTGACGTCACACCCAGCAACATCTTCAGGCTTAACAATAGAACCGTCCTTCTTCAGGTAGTTACCCGCGGCGTCGACAAGAAGCTTATGATCTTCCACTACGTTGCTATCAAGTTCATCCCCTACCCCGTAGCTGTCGAGCACGTCTCTAGGCAATGCGGGATTGGTTCTATCTATGAAATATGTCTTCGTCTGGGCGATCTCGCGCGTGGAGTCATAACGCTTCGTGACATCCATCCTATAATTGCTGATGACGTTAACGTCCGTACCTTTTACCTCGATGCCTTTATATATGCCTTTATCGTCTTTAGTTTCATCGATTCCGCCGGCATACGTCGATTCAAGCTCACCATTTATATTGTAAACGTCAACCTTTGGCGGCTTATTATGCTTATCGTCGGTGACCAGGAGCCATGTCCTGCCATACGAATCCTTTTTATAGTCTCCCTCTTTGCCGTCTTTCTTGTCGTATTTGCCGAGCAGTGACTCTATTTTTATGCCTGTATATAGGGTGAAGAATTCGTTTAATTGTGCTTCGGTGGGATTATTTATGGAGCCTTTGCCGTACTTCTCTTCGAATAAGAGGGTGAATTTTTCTTGTGTTAGACCCATGTTCTTAATATAAGCCTGCATTACCTGACGCTTATACTCATGGGCGGCCTTTACACCGTATACTACGGTGCGGAATGTGCCGTCGCTTTCGCGCCATGAAGCGCTTGCCATCATATCTTTTGCTGTCTCGATGAGTTTAGCCCGTATATTCGGATCTTTGGTCTTGCCTATCTTGTCCGCGATTTCACCAAGCGCCCTTCTGAGACTCAACTGACCCTGTCGCAGGCTAGCGAAATCCGTAAGAGGTTTACTGGGATCCTTTTCATAATCCGGCGTCACGAAGGCGCCGTCAAGAAGAGCCTTTTCATACTTTGCCGCATTTTCTACTTCCAGCTTCGAGATCTGGAAGTCTGTCGACTGCAATTTGCTTATCCCGCTTCCGAATATTATCTGGGGCGCCTCATTGAATGGATTCGGAGTAACTCTGTCCTGGATCTTTATCTTTATCCAACCGTTATACGCCGTCATGGCCGCCTTATAATCTCCCCGCGCGAAATATCTCAGCGCCATCAGTTCCTGGGTGGGGCGGGAGACCTGCCATATCCTTGCCGTCTTCCACGCGTCCGGGCCAAGAGACGCCTTCTTTTCAGGAGAAAATTCCTCACTTACCCCAAGGATACCTTTATCCTCCCTCTCCTTCTGCGTCCATCCGAATACCTTCTCAAATTCTTCACTGTTGCGGAATCCCGCCTCGGCTACCATACCCTTTATACCGTCGTCCCTGACCATATTATAGCCCGTCAGCACCTGACCTTTACTGCTGTACCTTACGGCCACAAAATGGCGTATTATATGGTGGATGGTGCCGTCCTCTGCCAGGAACGTCGTCCTGTATTGCTTATTCGGATCTTCAAGCTCTTTACTTTGCAGCGCCCGAACACCGCCCTGACGTGAAATATCCTCGAGTTTCATATAAGGGGTCCCTACCTTTTTGAATCCGACAAGATCGCCATACGCGTCGCGGATCTCCGTGAACTCCGTAGCGTAATATACCTTGTCTTCCTTCTTCATATAATTCTCTCCGGTGGCCAGCGCCGACATCAGCCTGCTTATCGATTTGTCCGCATTTTCCACGGCCTCGACATATGCCTTTCCGTCACCGTTTACCTGCCCTTTCTGGATAAGGGCCGCTAAGGCTTCCTGATAGGCTTTAATCTTCGCATCGGCTTCTTGCTGGAATTTATCGTGGGCCACCATCGGGCTTTCCAGGCTAGGAGACGCCTCCACCGATAATTTTTCTAGCTTGACCAGATTCTCAAGCCGCAGAGACCCGTCCGGACGAAAATGTAGCAGCAACACATTGATGTGATTCTGTACGCTGATATAGTGTTCCGCCCGCCTGAAGACTTTCTGCGTAGCCTCATCAAAAGCTCTCCGCGCGTTGATCAGCTCCTGCACGGGATAGCTTATTGCGTTATTCTCCATCAGCATCAGTTTATCCAGGGCATTCCTTTGAATCCTTATGGCGCTTCGAAGAAGGCCAAGGTTGCTGTTATACTGCCTTAATAGCTCGTTCATATCCTTCCACGTCTCATCGCTGTTTAATAGAGCCAGCAATTGGGCCTGCTCGAGTTTTACGCGCGCGGCCTCTGCGCTGGACATGTCGGCCAGATCGGGCAATTTTAATGAGGCAAATAAGAGCGTCTTCAGGTCGCCTGAGAAACCGGGACCTGCCGATGACGCGCCCGAGACAGACTCATCCAGCTTGCCTATTACTTTATGCAAGTCTTTAAGCCCCTGCATGTAGTTGTCATACCTCTGATGGGGCTCACCCGGGGCCGGCTTCGGTGGAGCCTGTGACTTAAGAGTCTTATATGTCTGACGCAGCGTCTTTAAAGTCGCGCGGTCTTCTGCCGTAGTGCCCCCGCCGGAATCCGCCATGCCGAGCGAGGTATCCACCATCTTTGGTATTACGGCATTTACTGAAAAGCCTTTTATCAGCATTTCGGAATTCTGCACGGAAAGGCGCTGCGAATCTATGGATAATTCTGTCATTTCGGCTACATCTATCATCCCCAGATCCACAAGCTTCATCCTGAGATCTTCAGTATCGAGGGAGAATTGTACTATCAGGCCCTTGGCAAGAACGGCCTTATAGCCATCATCCTTCTCTATATCCTCCACTTCGTATCCCTGTATCCTGACCTGCCGGTTCAATTGCGTCTCTAGATTTTTCTTAAGGGATATCAGACTCTGCTTGCTCGCTTCCAGCTTGGGCATAAGCTTCCTCAGTTCATTCCTTGCGGCCTTGCCCCCGGTCTTTTCGAGCTGCGCCTTGTTGTCTAAAAGATTCGCGTATATGTAGGCCTCTGTCCGGTATGCGGACCATAAATAGCTGTATCCGATTATCTTGCCTGTGATGGCTTTCTCGAGCCGCAGCTTATTGCCTTGCCTCTCGTTCTCGCGTATCTGCTCATAAATGCGGTGCGCAAAATCGACGCCTATACTTACCGCGCCCCATGTCTGCGGGCCGGTATATGTGCCGCCCACGGGGATCCCTTCGTGGATATTCATGCCCTCCGACTCTTTGAGATTCATCTTGTAGGTAGCTATTGCTTCGTTCGTATCCATCAAGTCCCGTATATCCGTGTTCTCAGGAAGCGTATTCATTACAAGCGATGTCAGGTCCGTGACAACGATGGGAGTCTTAGCCTGTTCCTTATCCATAGCTTTATCACGCCTGCTTTCAAGATCGACCATAGCCTTCAGCCTGTGGGACTGGATCCGCGCCGTATCGAGGAGACCTTCACAGTTTATGATTTCCAATCTCATATCGCTCAGGCGTTTTTCATCCGAGCCTAAAATCGTTGGGACTCTCTCTATCTCTGCCTTCAGATCCTTTATCAGGCCTTCGATACTATCCACCGTCACCTTCGCCACCTCATATTGCCCCGACAGGTCGCGTAACATATTCTCTCTGTCCTGCCTGGCGAGTATGAACCCAAGCGCTCTTTCATTATTCTTCATTCTGGCGGCAATCTGCCACCTATCCTGCTGGCGCTGCCTGACGCTCCTGAACCCTAAGATATTAAGTAATGGTTCGACAATGAGCCTGGATGCGGGCTCGCCTACATCCACCACCACGCCCGTCGGATAACCGATGCCCACACTCATCCTGATCGGCTCAGTCGATTTCGAGGCGCCTATCTCGGAGATAGAGGCCATATACATATCGCGGGCATACATAACGGGAGCGTTTGGATCATAATTTTCCGCGACATATTTCTCTATGGCCTTCGAGGCCGCGCCGAGCACAGACGCGATATCCTTCCTCTCAAGGTCCAATGTGTCGTTCAGTGAATAACCGAGCGCCTCCTTGATCCTGAGGGAGTTTACCTCTTTCCACATTACATATTGCCTTCTCATGCTCTTCGCATTTTCGAGACTCAGCTTGGCCTCGAGCAGATTCGCTTTGTTATATCTCCGTTCAGCCGGCGGGACATCAAATCCGCTGCTGACCTCTTTGTAGTGTGCCTCAAGCTCTTTTATCGTCTTATCCAGGTTGTCTATCGTGGTGCCCAGTTCTATATCCTTGGACCATCCGGTTATCAGCATTTTGTAATAGAAATTCCTGACGACGCTAACGTAGTTCTTTGCGCCGGATCGTTCCGCCGTGGCCATCTCCTTAAGGAAGGCCTCTCTCTCCGAACGCAGCAGACTGAAGTCCAGCATCATAGCGGCGCTGACACCAGGAATGGGGCTCAAGGAGGCCCCTATATTGGCGGATAGACTGGGATCGTCTTTGAGCAGGGTCGCTATCCATCTGTCGTCAACCAGGGCCTGCCTCATCCTGGCCTCTTCCATCCCCCACACTCTCGGACACTCCGCAATGATGGTCTCATAAGCGCCCGTAAAGTTTGAGGAATTTTTGATCGCCGCCTTAACTCTGTCCGGAAGCTCGGCGGGCCTGGCATCTCCGATTATATTTTTGTTAAGCGTTTCTAGACAGTCCCCGAGACTCTTTTCACTTCGAGACTTCGGCGCAATCAACTTGAGTTTGAGAGCCTCCGGATCCTGGGTCATTATCAGGTATTGCAAAGTTGAGGCAAGCGCCTCGCGCTCTTTCTTAAGCCCATACAGTACCCGAGCCGCGTCGTTTCTCTTGAGGTCCCGGTTCGTGATGCCGCGCCCCTGCGCTGCCTGATCATAGAGCTCCTGCGCCATGGCTATCTGGCCTTCCAGTGATTTTAATCTGTCCTCGATGAATTTATTGTTTAACTCCGACTCCTTTATATTAAGAGCCCGAGCCATTATAGAGAGTATGCAATATATCTCCTGCAGATCGGCCTCGGTCTTAGCGGCACGCTTGGCCGCGGAGGTATAGCCAAAATCGGTGATATTTATCGTCGCCGATATATTTAAGGATACCGTGCCCTCTGAGGCCACGCTCAAGCTTGGGTCCAGGGCCCATAGTGGCCGTCCCGCCGTATCCTCGCCTTGCCTGGCGGCCATGATAGATAAGAGATCGGCCTGGTGCTGATACTGTTTTTCGGAATCGGCCCTTCCTTCCGGACGATCCGGCAGATCTTCCACGCCTATGAAGAAACCGTTAAAGTACGGGCTTGTAAGGCCCAGCGTTCCGCGCAGCCTTAGCTGAGTCCCTTCTATAGCGTCATACTGCGACAATAGTTCTTCCCATGCGTCTTCATAGCGGGCTTTGTTTTCGGCTATATCAGTGTGCCGTTTCTCTTCCCGCGATTTCGCGTCTTCTGAAACCGCGGCGGAAGCCGCCTTGACCGCTTTGACGGCTTCGGCGTAAACTTTCTGCTGTCTTCCAAGCTCCGTGTAATCATTTATCGCCAGACTTGTAAGATTTGATACAAAGACGTCTAGCCTCTTATCCTTCATGAGCTTCTCCAACGCCGCCTTCTGGTTCTTGGAAAGCGTCTGGGAATCGAAATGTAGTGTTATGGCAAAGTTCGCGCTGCCGGCTCCGTTTACGGCCACGCTGCCTTTAGGCCCTCCCTCAAAAGTAACATATTTGATATTTATCCCTGCGAGATCCGCGTCGCGCTGGATTATCTCTTTCATCAGGTTTTCCTGGAGATATATGGCGACGAATTGGTTTATATTCAAGCGCTCGGTAAATTTTGTCCCGTTGATCTGCGCCTTCCTTAAAGCGTCGAGATATCCGATGCTGCCCCATGTGTCTTTTTCTGAATACTTCGCTTCAAATTGATAGTCCTGGGCATCTCTGGATCTTTTTATGACTGTTGTATCCCCGTCCTTACTAGAGAGCAGCGCTTTCACTTCCCCGCTTTTGTCTATCTCGTACTCATCGCCGTTGACAAGAGCGCCTGTGGCAAGCGGGTCGCCGGGTGTTACATAATGCCTCCCGGATTTGTCCTCATAGAAGAATTTTACGCTCCGTCCGTCTATTGTAGTGGGATCATTGGCTTTCATCGTACTTAGATCAACTATCCTTGTATCGGAACCGGTTGGAATGACCCAAAGCGCGTGATAGGTTCTTCTCAGCACCACCGTTTTGGATGTCACAAAGTCGGCTCTGTACTCTCTTTTGCGCTCTTTGTCATCTTTGTCAAACGCCCTCGCCTCAAAACGATAGATCGATTCCGCCTGGGGCTTGAAGGATTCCACGCTCCTTGACATAAAATCGTCGTCAACTGCAAGCGTCTGTTGAGCATCCTCCCAGCGGGCTTTGTCCTGGAGCCCTAACTCTACGCTCGTGGCTTTTTCGGTCGCTTGTAACGCGGCGTTTATATTCTCGAATTCTTTTCTAAACCTGGCGTGAAGCCCTGCGACTTCCATGTTGAAAGCGCGGCGGGCTTTCATCATGTTTTCGAGCGTTTCAAAACTCTGGGAAGCGAAATCCTCCACCTTCTTCTGCTGTTTATTTACACTCTCTGTAAATTCTTTCATGAAAGGCTTCAGATCCTGGGGAGTTTCTGCATCCGGTAATACCTTTTCGCGAAGCTTCTCTATAGCCTTACCCATATCTTTTACGGCCTCGGCCTTGCGCTCCATGTAACCATTTATTCCCGATGCCATAGGTATGCCGCCGCGGCCGCCTAAGACGAACGGATCGAAGTTATTATCAATAAACGCGACCCATGCGGTTGAGGCTGTGCTGGCAACGCTTGTCGGAGGGGCCCACCATCCTGTGGGCTCAAATGGTATATATACGCGCTTTGAGGCATAGGGATATGCGGCCTTGCCATCGCCCAGATCCATTCTATACTTCTCTATGCCGCTTCTCATGCTGGCAGCATCGGCTAGCGCTTCTTCTGTCCATACCGTGTTCGAGTCCTTGTAATAATCTGCTATCTTTAACGCCGACTCTATCGCGCCGGCGGTCCATTCGATCGATATTACATCGGTCTGGCCTTCGGTATAGGCAACGCCTATCAGTTTATTGTCCGCGAACTGTCCCGCCTTCGTTTTAGTCGCCTGCCACATCTTCATGGCAGTACCGGCGTCAAACATCTCATCTAGCTTCTTAGGCCCTAATACGGATATTGCCCACGTCTGGCAGTCTGTGGCAAACTGAGTATTCTTGGTCCAGCTGCCATCCTTGAGAGTCATCCCCTGGTCGAATGTACCTGTATCTTTATTGAAAACTCCCTCAAGATATTTCTCTATGCCGTCCATCGCTGTCTTGTATTCCTTGTCACCGGTGATCTTGTAAAGCATACTCAAGCCCGCGTATAGGGAGATATTATTTTCGGTAGAGATGGCGTTATAGAAGTGGAGAGGTTTGTCCTTAGGCCCTACACCTTGTGGAGCCATCCTGAATCCGCCGGTCGTACCATCGATCAATAGCATGGCGGCTTTTGCGGTTTCTCTGGCAAGCTTCAGTTCCTTGGCGTCGGCCGGGATCTTACCGTTATATTTTTTATACGCTACCTGAAGCGGTCCTATTATACCCGCCCACGCGTTATCTCCGGTTCTCGGATCCCAATCTTTCCAGGTGTCCGGTTTGCCTGTAAGAGGATTTGTAAATTCATATTCGCCATTGGAATTTATGATCCTGTATATAAGGCCGCCCTCGTGTCTTATAGTATGTTGTTTGCCTAATGCGCCCTCCAACAGAACATCCGTCAATGTATCGGCTTTAGCGGCCTGATCCCTATCTCCTAATTGCATTGCAATTTGCCAGAGCGGGCCGTCATATATTGACGTGCCGTAAGCAATAATAGCGGCTTCAGTATCCGGATTTTCTTTATTTGTATTCTTGATCTCGTCCAATACTGCCTGACGATTGTTATCGGGTATGCTGAAACTGCGTGGAAGCTCTTGCTGGCTTGTATTTCCGGCTAACCAATTAACGGTGAACTCTTTCGGCACCTTCTTTTCTTCGATCTTTTTGGGTTCTTCTGCTTTTGTGGGTTGAGTCGCGGGTTGTAACTCCGGTTTTGCAGTCGCGGGCGGAGCGAGCCCTGTATGTGGAGCGGCTTCGGGTGCTTTCGGCGCCATCGCCTGAGCCTCTCCCGGAATACGCCCGCTCATTATATCTCCTGTTTCCGCTACCAATGCCTCTCTAGTCTCTGCCGGCAACTGCTGGAACCTATCTCTCGCCGCTTGTGCCTGCTTTGATTGTTCTTCTCTTCTCGCAACCTCAACATCAGGCATCTTTTGCGTAACAAGAAGCCCGCTTGCTAAAGCAGGCCCGCCAATTGCAACAATGGGCGTCATAACTCCGAAAACCTTCAACATTTTTTCCGGAGATATCCTGGCCAACCTCAATGCCAGCGAATTTTTACTCTTTAAGAATAACATAAAAGATGCTATCGCTAAACAGGCAGCCGCCAATATGCCGACCGCCATATAAGGATTCGTCCTGGCGAGCCCCACTAACATCCCTGCCAACGCAACCGCCCCTGCGCCGTACATCCAAAAATCTCTGGACTTTAAGATACCTAATTCCGCCAGAATACCCGCTGAGATCGCCGCCTTTTTAGGTTTCTCCTTACCCAGCGACCTCACATCTTTTAAC
Source organism: uncultured Planctomycetia bacterium (assembly GCA_964433975.1). Taxonomy (GTDB): domain Bacteria; phylum Omnitrophota; class Gorgyraeia; order 2-01-FULL-45-10; family 2-01-FULL-45-10; genus 2-01-FULL-45-10. The sequence continues at coordinate 83,176 of CAYSSS010000002.1, read as the reverse complement.
ATATTAAAGCTTCTATATGTCGCCTTCACGAGAGGATATATAGGAAGAACCATCATTAATATGCCCCCAATCCCCAAGATCCCCAGAAGAGAGGCGGGATTTGCTACAACAAGAGGCAAAAGCAGGAAGGCAGCGTATGTCAGGAGGCCTCCCGTTATGCCTGTCTTGATGGCCCATTCTTTCAGGAAGGATTTCGTAAATGCTTCTTTTATTTTTCCGAAGATCGATCTTTCGTCATCTGTTTTGAACGTATTCAATATGATGTACGGCAAAATGGCCAATATGAATAGAGTCGCTACTACGGACATAACGCCCACGCCTGCGATCGCCCAAATAGCGGTAATACTTAAAGGCAAGAGGAGAGTTGCTCCGAATAATTTAAATGCCAGCGCCGCTTCTGTTCTCTTTTCAAACGATACTTTGGACTTTACCTTATTATAGGAGATTCCTATGGCTATAAGATGGGTCGCCATCGAAATGATCATGAGCGCCATTGAAATGAATAAGAGAGGTGTCGGGGATCCTATAACATTGCTCAGTATGCTGCTAAAGATATTTGATCCATTCCCCGTTACGGAGATACCCATTAGGATCACCGATATTATGGGAAATACATTATTGGTAATGCTGAACACAAATCTGTTCAGTAAATACTTTGTTACGACGAATCTCTCTCCGGCCGTCCCCGCGCCGCGCGCCTTTAGCCGTCCCGCTTCTTCTATGCCGCTTTTAGCCGCTATCTTTTTCATAAGAGGCCTTAAGGCAAGGTAAGCGACGGCTCCGATGGCCACAAGCACTATCATATTTCCGGCCGGCAATAAGCGCAGGAATTCCGGTATCATGTGGAATGCTTCAAACCACGAAGCGATAGTCTGTAAGAATTTCGGATTATTGAAGTTGCCCTGCAATATAGATGGTACAAGAGATGTCAATGCGAATATTTTGCTTAATAGCCAGATTCCGGCCGTAAATAACGCGGCGATGCCCGCCGGCTTGACAACATATTTGATCGCCTTATCCTTGATCGATCCGAATGAAAATTCTTTTTTAGTTTCAACGGACGGTAAGGCCTCTTCTTTGCCATAATATATGTGAGAGATGAAAACACTGGCTATGGCTTCGTTCATTCCTTTGAGCGTATCCGCGAATCTCCTGGTTCTCGTTATTGCGTTCTCTACTGTGGAATTAACCTCCGCCATCTGGCTTTCCCATTTTAGCTTACCTAGCTTTCTTTGGGCCTCGGATATATCCCACCAGAAATCGCTTCCCTCATTGTCAACGCCGCTCATTGCGATTTCACCGAAGACCGTCAATGCATGGCTTGCCAATGCCGCGCCCAGGTCGGATCGGCTTAAAATTTCGTATGCCACTTTATCAGAGATATTTTTTGGAACACCGAGGTCCGGAATACCGAACTGCTCCTCGAAAGAATCTTTAAGCGCCTTCACAAGGTCATTGATAGCTTTGTCTTGGTCGATGTCTGTTTTTACTCCGGCCAGAGCGCTTATGATAGCGGTTATCTTTTCCGTAAACATCTGATTATGTTTTTCATTGCTCAAGAGCCCATTTGCGTATTGGCCGCTTCCGAGCCTGTTTTTTACAGCTATATATTCGTCCCACACCGTACTTATGTTGGCCTCTTGGGCTTCGCCTGCCCAATTTATCTCATGATCGAATATGTATCTGTCAATCGCCTCTTCCTTTTCAGCGCTCTCGGCAAGCTCCCCATCCAGTATACGGAAGAATTCGCTTATGGTATTCGATTTTGCTATCCTGCCTTGCGAGATTTGCGGCAGATTTACAAGCCCAAGGCCTTCGTCAGATATCATAAGAGGCCTGCCATTCATGCCTTCGAGCGTCCTTCTCAAAGGATTGAACTCTTCGGTAAATAAATACCCCCTTTTCTCTACTATTGTGTCTTCCATGGACCAATAGGCTTTCCAGACGCCGGGCGCAAGCACGAACTGTCCCGATACCGGATCGAATCTCAGTCTTCCGATGCGTCCTTTTTCCTGTACGAAGGAGGCGAAGTTCTTGTCCATTTCACCGCTATAGAATGTAAATCCTGTCTCTTTTACGCTATCGTCGACTTCTCTATAGTCCAGCTCTCTCGTGCCTAGATATGTAATCACTGTTATAGTATTTTTCTTGCCGGCGCGCTCTTTCACTACTTCGAGTATCGCTTCTTCGGGGGTTATAGCCTTGCCGTCTTTCCTGGCCGCCGCCACTCTTGTCTCTATATCGATAGTCTCTACGGCACATCCTTGCGGAGAACCCAGCACCTTCATGAATTCAGCCATTGTATTGGAATTGGTAAAACATACTATGGCGGCAGAGCCCGGCTTTTCCGGCGAACCGCTGGCAGTTGCTATGACGCCTTCGGCGAGGGCTTCATACTTATCAGACTTCTTCCCGAATAAAAGTGGGTTATATTCTGTCTTCTGTATCTCCAGGCCTTCCGGAATTATATCCGTGAAGTGGATATCTGGATAATATTCATGCATCAAGGTCTCATTATGTGAGCCTGACATCGACCTTATCTTCTTTACCAGAGGATTGCCTTTCCAATTCTTTACAGCGCTTAGCATCGGCGCTATCGGCAAGAATACGATATCCTTCGTTTCCGCTTTAAGCTCAAGGCCCCATAACGCTCTTAGAGTGTTGCTGATACCATTGCCGAACTCTTTTCCCGCCTGAAGTCCGGGACCCAAAGGGACTATGTCACCATCTTGTATTTCGTAATCATCCAATCTCGTATAGGAATAAAGAGCCGTGAGAGCCTGAACCGCATACTCTAACGCGCGGTCTTCATCATATCCGTTCTTTTTTGCCCATTCCCCAATATATTTTTTACCATGGGAAGTAAGCGAAACCTCGCGCGACTTGTCTACCTTATAATAGAGTTTTTCTCCTTTAACCTCTGTTGAGTAAAAATCGCCGTAATTGATGCTGCCATTTTCTGCATCTGGCGCGGCAACTAACCCCATGACCGCCTTGCGCAAATTATTGCGCTCTTTCCAATCAGCTATTGGTTGTCCGCTGATCGTGTACTTATTACTTCTCTCTGTTTCCAAAACATGGTCGCCCTCATCCAGATACCAGACCCATTCTCTTGCCGTAAAGAATGATTGCGACGGCTTGGCCCTCACAAATTCAAGCCCCGAGCCGTGCATAAAATCTGTTGCCGTGCCGTAAACTACGACATTTTTATTTCTACACAGCCCCGGTAGTGCGGAGGCCTCAACAATTTTCTCGGTCATTTTGCCGTTTTCATATTCATATACATATGCGGCCTTATCCTCGCCTGCTTTGGATGGCGGCTGGATAGCTATGACCATCGCACCCGATAACGGGCAGATGACCTTAGACGCTTCCCTGGCGCCATCGAGCGCCTTTGCGGCCGTTGTGGTGGTTACGAGTCCGGATCCCGCCCGGCCTGCTGCCGCCTCAAGCATAATGTCATATAAAATACCTGTGACGCCTATCTTTGTCTTTCCTGTTCCGCACGGAACCTTGACCGCTTCCTTTTCGGAACCCCATAATGCCATATTAGCTTCTGTCTGGAATTTGAGTTCGCTGTATTGAGGATTTATAAAAGTGCGGTATGCCTCAGTGGCCAATCGGACAAGTTCCCGCCTTAATTCCGGCGTATCACCATTTTTCTTTAATATTTCCTGTAGCGCTCTATACTCGTTTAATAATTTGTCTGACTGTATTACGGGCGTTACTGAAACGGACTTAGGAGCCGGCGCTTTAGGCGCTGTCGGTACTATTGCAGGACCTGAAGTCATAGGCCTGCCTGATTCCGGCAGCTCTACTTTGGTCTGCGCCACGCTTAATGCCTTAGATACTATATCTTTGACCTCTTGTCTTCCCTCAGGACTAAGGCTTGAATATAATTTCTCGAGGTCACCCCTGCCCTTTCTGGAAAAAATATCTATAATCATTTGGTCGTCTAATCTTCGATCGCTGCTTTTTGCTATGGGGATTATAAAATCTGCGAGGAACGATCTTGTAATCTCATCTACGCGAACCCCGGTGGCCTTCAGCGCTTCGATCTTTTCCGGAGCCTCTTTTGCCGAAACCGTTTTACCTTTTCTTGCCGCGTCCCTACCCACAACCGCTTTATACTCCACCACCTCTGCGGGAGTGGAAATTTCCGCGGTTACCGTCCCGTCTTCTAAGAGCCTTACTGTAACATGGGTATCTCCCAATTTCGCTACCGCCCAGTCCCTCCCTAACTTTAGGGCGTCTATCGAACCTACCAGATCCCTAAAAGCTTTGCGCGAATAGCCGAGCGGCAGGTTGGATGACATAGCGAGAGTCGTATCGCCGGTATTATTACCTTCTACACCGGACGCTTGAGGCGCTTTGCGGGATTTAGCAAAGACTCTATCATCTTTTATGATGCCTCTTGCCTTCAGGTCTTCATAAGCATTATTATAGCTGTCTATCCAAAGCCTCTTTACGCTCTTTATGTCTTTACCCTGTATCGCTGCCTGGCCAAGGCTTACCATTATCACGTCCCTCACAAATCCCTGGACCTTAGCCGGATCTGTGATATTCTCGCCGAAATAAGCGTTCGTCATCACCTGATACTTGCCGCTCTCGAGCATATCTTCGTAGGCGTCTTTCTTATTCGTAAGTATGGCCACGTACGGCCTCTCGCCTTTTGAGGCGTCAAATTTCGGAAGTATTACGAGGTATGATGTCTCTCTCTCTTTCAAGAGTTGAGTAAGGCCTTTGGTGTGGTATCCGCCTGTGATCAATGCCGCCAGATCCCGCCCTTCATCTTTCATCCTCTTTACAGTATTGGAGAGCATCGTATTGTTCCTCATCTCGGCAGTCTTGTAGAATCCTATGGCCGTGGGAATATTATCGAATATCTTCCCGATATCGTAATCGCCTTCCAGCACAAGGCCGTATTTGGCCGAGGAGGACCTGATAAAATCGGTTATCGTTTGGGCATTGCAGACCTTTATATTCTTGTCGAGGTATTCAAAGTCGTTGTTATTGAGCTTCAGTTCAAAGAGGTCCTTCACAAAACCTACGCACCTTAAGATATCATGGAGCTTTCTCTCTTCGCTGGTGGTAAAGAGCTTCTCTTTGATCGCATCCTCAAAAGCCCTGACCTCTTCGAATATGGCAAGGATATCTATCGACTCGTAGAGGGTAATATAGTCCGTGTAGGTTATCAGGTTCTTGTACGGCTCCGGAGGGATGCCCCACTTCTGGGCAAGCGATTGCAGGAATTGATAGTAGTCACCCTGGTAGATCTTTCCGCTCTTGAAAGCTATCGATTTTAATATCAGCTCTTCGAGGTCCTGCTTGGATATCTTCTTGGTCAACGTATCGATAAGGGCGTCGCGCTCTTTATTGGCTATCTCAAAATCTATCGACTTCTCCATCTTCATTGACTCAACGAGCTTCGAGAGGTTTTCGTATTTCTTGTAATCGAGCTTCACCTTATTCGCCAGCTTTAACACAAGCTGCCACCTGTCGCTGAAGGCTATCTTGCCGTCTTTATGAAGTACCGAGTTTTCATCGAGCTCCCTCAGCTCTTTTGTGTAGATCCTGGCCTTCAGGCCGTTCAGCGCTTTGAGGAGGCCGTCCATATCCTTCTTCGTCTCTAGGTTTATCTCGTAGATCTTACGGAACTGGTCTACGTTCTCGCGATAGAGGGCGTTATCTTCTATGCCGTATAATGCTATGGGCTTACTTGAAGTAATGGCGAAGAATTCGCCGGCAGACATCTTGCCTTTACGCATAAGATATTGAGCCGTCCTTTTGCGGATCGTCTCATCGGGGAATGTTCTTAGGAGAGAAGTATCGATATAACCTGTGGAGCCTTCTATGGCTACCAGCCTCAGGTCGTAATTGGTTACTAATGAGTCAAGTATGGATACTATGGAGTCTTGAGCGGCTAAAGATGAGTGGGCGTCCTGAATGTTTATTATGGTATTATCGCTGCCATTGGTGGAGTTGTAAACTTCCTTCGTTACGGCAACGTCTTTGGGTATTGGTATTGCGCCACGCGGGGTGGGGACTTGAGACTTTACAGCAAAATTCCCGTTCTGTCCTTTAGACCAAACGGGAGAGCCTTCCTGTGCCCAAACCAGATCCTGGTTTATAAAACAGGCTATTAAAAAAAGTGCAACGGCCCGGATCCATTTTTTGTTTCGCGCGCTCTGCCAGTCCATGATAAGAGATTTCCGGCCGAGCTCTTCGCGCGTGGATATCGGGTCTAAATTACTAAAGACCGATAGTGAATTTTTATTCGCCGAATCTCTTCGGCTTAGCCAAGCAAACATTTTTTATATCACCCTCAAAAAATGTTGTGTTAAGAACTGCCTTTTTGTTCCTATTACACCTGAAGTATAACATTATTATGGTACAGAGTCAATAGGCGACAACTGACTTTTTTGTGTTTTAACATTTTTACAACACTAATGCTTATAATGAGTTACAGTTTTTAGAGTGGTGTTTGATCATGCGAGAAGAAAAGCAGGTCTTGACATATGTTGAAAAACTGAAATATTACTTATTCATGGTAAATCTGAGGTCATCTATGTAGATAACTCCCCTTTTATTCGAGGCTATCTTATCTTCAAAGACTACAGAAAGCGCTGTCAGGCTGGAAATATCCGTTAAACCTTTGAATTTGGATAGAGGAATGACGATCTCCTGCCAGTGATCGATTACACTGGTTACGTAGTGATAGCCCGCCTGCCCTCCTGAGCTCTCAAGCTCGATCTTGAATACGGTGCTGTAACCCGTCTTGCCGTTACCTTTCAGCCAGAATGAAAGATTATCGTAATCTGAGGCATCGATGTCCGGTAGCGCTATCCGCACCGAGCTATACACTGGACTCCTGGAATATACGTCGTATTTGATCTTAAGCGAGTACCCTGAGTCGCCGCGCCTGATCGCGCTATCGAAAGATCCGGTACAGCGACGGGTGTTGATCTTGCCGCGGGTGTTAAAATCGGCTATCAAAAGATCGCCCGAGTCCGATTTCACTGCCGCGAAAGAGCCAACCTGCGTAAGCGCGGCCAATAAGATAGCGATAATCAATATACGTACGTATCTTTTAAAAATAACTACCTCTCTCTTCGGACGGTTTAATCGTTTTTGGCGGGAGTTTCTATGGTTGCGGGCTCATTAACTTCTTTCGGCTTAGCCCGCACGATGCCGTCGTCATTTAAATGTCTTTCAACATTTGCCCTGGTCTCATTGAGCACATCCTCTTCGCTTCTTAAGTTTATCCTGCTCACCTTCGCGGGCGCGCTGCTGCAGCCATATACGCAGATAACGATAGTAGCCATCACGGCTATATATATGAAGAGGTTTCTTTCCTTGGATCGCATGAGTTGATGCATAATATCATGTTACCAAATTCCAGCCACTTGTCAATAAATAACAGGGGCCGCAATAACTTGAGGCGCCAATTTGGCACATCAAGCACAACTACACCACCTACGCCGGGCCGGTGTAGTAAGAAGCTAGATTAGTTGATCGGAAAATACTGATGGGATATGATGAAAAAAGAAAAAGAATCAGGTGCCTATATAAAAAGCGCCTGCCCGCCTGAAGTCATTTGCTTGCTGGCAGGCGGGCCTGACCCCTTTTATGGATATGTTACAACGATCTCAGAGCTGCGGCTTGCGCGAGATATGCTTCGCGCGCCTCGGTAGGATTTATGCGTCCCGTCCTGGGTAATATTCTTATAATGCCCTGCTTCAGATCGGCTGAAGTAAACGGTTGTACATTATCGCCTGCGGTCACATAATCCATGAACGCATTCAGGAGACTTACCGTATCGTCGTCCACTTGATCATATACTATTCTGAAGGCAAGGCTATATAACATCACGAACGGAACATAAGGTTCGCTAGGATTTATCTGTACGTTCAGGATCGTCCCTGCCAAGTCCTTTACGCTTGTATTAGATGACTTCGCAGCGGCCGCTTTTATGGCGTCGAGAGTTTCGTCTCCGGCGATAGTAACAACGGCTGCATTTTCATCGTTTAATCTGGACCTTGCGATACGGATCTGTTCGATCAGTTTTTCGCCTTTACCCCTCGCGACTATAAACTTTCCGCCGTAATGCTCTTCGAGGTAGGCCTCTGCGGCCTGGGCGACGTCTGTCGTATCGGACTCCGGATCAAGCCCAGTATCGTGGGCAATGATTATTGGCTTGCGTTCTATATTAGGTAGACCTATGCTGCCAATAGTGTTTTCTAAAGCTGTCAGCTCAACTTTCATTCTTTGAACGATCGCCGGCGAAATAGCCGTGCCCTTTTGCTGGAGAACTTTGGCGATTATTCTTTCGACTTTTTCGCTGACGGGTAAACTGGCATATGTATCTATCGACGAAGTCCCTGTCAATTCCGTATTGGTCGGCTCTACTATGGCCTTAGCGGTACTCTCCGGTGGCGCTGTCATGGTAGCAATGGGCTTTGGCGTATTTTCTTGTGAAAGCTCGACCAGTTTATCCAGATGCTTGTTGGCCTCTTCGACAAAATCCGCGAATGCCTGAACATTCTTGTCAATATTTTCGGGTTTGCTATTGTCTATCTCCACCATGACTCCAAGCCGCTTGGCTTCGCTTAAGGCTGCCAGTGTGCCGGCGGCCTGCGCTTTGGTAAATTCGGAAAATGTCCGCTTTGCGCCGTAATTTTCTTCTGAACCCGGAACCACTATGTTGTTATTACCGTACTGCGAAAAACGCACGATCGTAAAGAAGCCCGAATTCTCACCCTGCGAGAAACCTTGCTGTTTGGCATGCAGAATGCACGGCGCCTCTTCTCCCAGAGTATCTACCCTGAAGTTTGTTTGCGTGAACGCCAGACGCACGCTTTTGCGCCATGAGTTCAGCGATTCTGTGAGGGACGGCTGCAAAGCGAGCTTTTTGAATATCATCATGGTGGCATAATCACGCCCGTGTTCCGTAACTGCCAGATAGGTAAGGGCCGCGTATTTCGCGGCGGCGGTCGAACTGCCCAGGCTCTTCAACGCCTCTTCAAGCCTTGCCTTGCTTATCCTGCCTTCGCTCTCTTCACCTATAGCCGCTTCATAATTGAGCGTTATTGCGCCGGATGTGGTTGTGTACGCAGGGTTGAATGCCGGTACGCCGTTCTTAAGATAGAGCTCCTGCGCCCTCTTATACGATTCCACCCCGGGCTGATTGACAGGGTTTATATCCATAAGATATCCGGCGATAGCCGTAGCGAATTCGCTTAATTTAAGGAACGCCCCGAAGTCCTCGTAGTTGACTTTACCGGGAGATGAATTGGGAAGAGTTATTGTAAATACCGGCAAATCGTAGGATTTGAGCTTCCTCACGGCGCCATCGAGTCTTGTATCACTTGCTCCAAGTTTAACGCGCACGAAGAATCGTTTCTGGGTATAGACTTCGGGATTTACGGCAAACGCTTCATGGTCTATGACAACGCTTGACCTTTCATTTGTCTTGCCCAGACTCTCCGTATCCAGCTGGCCATACCATGGCCCGTAGCCCGCGATCTCGTCAGGGAGTACCAGCGTCGGGCGATTGCGCCCTTCAAGCTGCATCGCGTACTTGAACGCGCCGTACTGGGCCGCGGCATTATCCGCGAAATATGGGTTCTTTGCCGTTTCCTCCATGCCCTGTGCGCCATTTAACACTTTATTTACATTCCCAATATCTTCGCTCATGATCATTGCCGGCAGTATTCCGACGGCGGTATCCCATGAGTAACGCCCGCCGGTGTTCGGCTCGATATAAAAGACATTGGAAAAGCCACGCTTCAATACTTCCGTTCTGAACGGCTCTCTGACTTTTTCGCTTACGGTTAAAACTGTTTTTCCGGAAACTTTACTAACCGATGCCTTACCACTATCTGTAATAAGGGTAAATTTCTCTGCGACTTCCTTTTCGCTTAAACCAGTCCTCTTCATCGCGTCGTCAAAGAATAATTTATATCCGGAATGGACTTCGCCTGTTGTCATAGACTTTGACAGGACCACAAACCTCGTGGTCTTATAAGGCAGCGTTTCTTTAAGCTGTCCGATATACTCCTCGTCAGTCGTATCTATGATATGGATATTCGGCGCTTTTTTACTGACGCCAAAAATAGCGCTTAATGTCTTGATGCACTCTACCGACCCTCCCTGGCCGATAAACACGATGTCCGTCGTTACGCCCTTTGCTATTTCTTCCGGATCTTTCGAGTCTTTTCTCGCTTTTTCTTCCTGCACCTGTCGCGCAAAATCGGCCATATCCTGCATCATACTTGCCATCGGGCCGTTTCTCCAGGCGCCAAGATTCATCCATCCGAGCATAGTCTTTCCACCGTCGACAAATTGCTCAGTCGCCCATCGGCCTGTCTGCGTGGCCATCGTACTTATTATATTCGTCATCCGTGCCACTAATTCATCCGACAGGGCCACCGGCAGCTCCACTGTAACACCAGGTGCTTTTTTAGCAATCTCTCTCTGCGCGGCTGCATCAATTTGCATGGATATGAGCTTCTTTATATTAGCAGGCTCATATCCGGCTTTCAACATCTGGTCGGTCACATTGCTGATATCCGACCTATAGTCCGCGGCCTCAAGCAACTCAACTTGCGTCTGAAGCGCCAAGGCTTCTGCCCTTCTCATATCTCTATATTTGACGTTCCCGATATTCTGTCCATCAATGTCGTCTGCAAAGAGCTGAACATAAAAACGCAGGGTTTGTGACGTACCTGCCGGCCTTATCGTAATATAGTTTCTGCTCTTCGTAAACGGGTCTCCCGGTTTTAAATCAGGGTCGGCAAAGAAAAATCTTATGCCTTCATCCGGAAACCCCGCATAATGCTGTTCGTCATATTTCGCTGTTTTGAACTCAATAGCGCCTATCACCGGCAAACCGGCCAACATGAACGGACTTCCTGTGCCTACCTTCCCATTGGCCTCTTTCATCCAGGCCTGCGCCTGTTTCAATAAATTCATCTTCTTCGTAATACCTTCCGCGCCTTTAAAAGCGCCCACCCTCGGCATTGGCTTATTGGCTGTGGCAAAATAACCCACGCCAGGGTTAAGGTATATATTGTCTAATAATCCAAATAATGTTGTTCCTTTAGATTTCGCGTACGCCGTGACTTCCGCCAGCAGTAAAGCTGCGAACGCCCCGTCCTTATCATTAACGTGGCCGTCATTCGCCAGGATCTCACCTTGTGCTATAGGCCCTCCGAGGATACTGAAGCCGTTGCTCTCTTCCGCGCCGCCAAGATTAGTCTTACCGGCAGCACGCGCTTCTTGGCAGAATTCGGCTATCAGGCTGAACCCGACCCATGAACGTTTACCGTTAAGGTAGTCACCGGCCTCTTCGCCTTCCTTATTCTTCATCTCACCCAATGAATCCACGCCAAACAATTTTCCTACCCGCTCCAGCGCGTCGGTGGTAACATGTGAAAATGTGATATATTTGTTGCCGGCGTCCGGTAATTTTCCGCCGTTAAGTTCGGTCTCACGCTGCATCCGGTACCACAAAAGAAGCGTCCACGCGTCATTCGCTGATAATAGTTTATATTTACCAAAAAATTTCTGCTGCGGCTCCGGGACCTTAACTATCAATCCGGCCCTGTCAGCATCCGGATCCGTGCCGATCAATATATCAAGGTCATCGAATGCCCGCTGCCCGTGTTCTTTTACAAATTCACGCACGGCTATGTCGGCGGATATAGGGTCTCCGGGGTCCGGCTGTTCACCCCAACCAAACGCCGGAAACATGCCATTCATTTCTTGCAACGAACTTATGACTTTGGTATCCGTAAAACCCAGTTCTTGTAATAACCTCGGGACTGCCCTGTATCCTGCGCCATTAAATGCGGCATATCCTACTTTTACCCGGGGAGCGTATTGCCTGACTACGTCTCTATCAATGATGAACTTCTTAACCTGCTCTACGTGTAAAGTGTGCATATCTATCAACTGTCTGTGGTATTTTCCGTCTTTATAATCCTTGCCGACGATGCGTTCTTTGCCGCCCAACCATATCAGTTGGCCGTCTTTGGCTTCCTCAATCGGTTTCAATTGTATATCTTTTGTTGTCACTCCTTTAATAGCGTCTACAATGGCATCTCTCATGTTGCCTGCAAGCTGCATGCCTGTATAGTTGGTGATCTTGTAGCCGTTATAATTTGAGGGGTTGTGGCTGGCGGAGATCAATATGCCAAGATCTGCCCTGACGTTTTTCGTAGTGACAGCGAACGAAAGCTCCGGGAACGGGCTCGCTTCGTCAAACATATAAATGGTGAATTCGTGGCCTTTTGTGGAATGCGCCAGGAAAGATTGCGCTATAAGCTCCGCGAACTGTTTTCCGGCGATACGGCTGTCATAACCGATAGCTACCTTATGCAGTCCGTTCTTTTTAGCGTATTGAATCACGCCTGCCGTCTTTATCAGCAACACTATGTCATTTATCGTGTTGGGTCCTTTCAAGATACCGGCTCCGGGCCCGTATTGAGCCAGTTTTTTGAGCGCTTCTTCCGTAAGCGCGGCTTTTTCACGTATACCGGCGGTGCCGAATGTGACATCCTGCCTGAATACATCCACTATGTCAAACCAGTTACCATCCTGGATGGCTTGTTTAATTGCATCAAGTATAGCCAGCCTGGTCATCGGAGATACCCTGTTTATATGCTCATCCGTGACCCACGCTTCAAGGTTCTTGTAGGTGGCCTTTGCACTTTCATATATCTCGTCGGTTATTTCCCTGGAGTCATGCTGCGCTGTGAGATATTTTTCTACTTCCGTCTTTGCGGTGCGTAACAACGCCTTTACATTCAAATCTTTCATCTTCAATGCTAACCTCACATTATTCGTCGGCGCTATTTTTTCGATCGCCTCTTCGGATAACCCCGGATTGTCGATATCCGCTTTTTCGTGTTCCAGCGCCTCTCTTATCAGCTCCACGCCGTTGGAAAACAACAGAAGATGAAGGAAGTCATTCTCATCCATATATACGTACTTCCTTGTGACGCCCGGATGGAATATCAGATCCGCCGCGCTCGGCACCCGGGCCTCTATCTCTTTTCTCAGGCCTTTGATTATAACAAAATTTAACCCCGATTTCCCGATAATTTTATAGAGTTGAGCGACATTGTCTTCCTGAGTATCGTTTAAAGAGTTTAAGCCGCATTCCCATACCGGCAGAATTTTGTCGGAGCTGATAAGCCTCTGATAATCAGGGAGAAATGTAAAGGCTTTTTTAGCCATCACGAGTTTCGCTATGGCGCCATTTACGGTCGCCTCGCCCTTCATTTCATTTGCTAGCAGAACCTGTGACGCGGATATGCCATAAGTTCTCGTGCCATGTTCGGTGAGGGTAAGCTCTCCGCCCTTCCCACGTATCGCGCCGGTACCGTTTCTCTCAGCGCTTAATTTCGCCGCTGCCATGCTTATCAGCATAAAATCTATCACCCCTTGCGGGACGCCGAGATCGACAAGGATGCCTTTGACCGTGTTTTCGTCATGTTCATATAACTCCGCCAGAGATCTATAAGTGATAGTGCCATCTTTTTCCACAATGATCAGTATATCGTTTAATGCTAATCTACTGCCTTGAAGGTAAGATGCTAGCTCATTGGCCTTTGTCAGATCGACATTTTTATCGCTCTTATTTATTATTACAACATCCCCGGTAAGTTGCGCGTCTTTAAGCTTGACTGCCCCTCTTATCCTTAGCGATTTCAGGACCAGGTTCGATCCTTCAGGGCCCCTGACACTAGCATTACCAAATGAATCTACCAGGTTCTGCAATTCATTCCAGTACATTTCGTCATCAATTACATCAAATTCAGGAGGTTCGGTTTTTCCTTCTCGGTCGTGCAGCATCCAGTCGGTAGTATCCAAACGGGTATAATAGTCACTATAGAACTGCATCCATCCGTCAGAACATGTCTTATTAGGCGTGAAAAACTCTGTCCTAGGCACATTCACGCAATAAACTATCCGGTCTATACCATATGGGCTCAGAATATCTTTAACTCTCGGATCCTTGCTAGTCAGGAAGAATTCGTTGAGATTAAGCATTGCGGTCCCTATCGCGCCGTCAAGCGGTATGTATTCTCTTCCGTCAGTGCTTACCTTTCCCGCCTTATCAATAAGAGTGGGGCTTATGATCCTGCAAAACTCCTCTTTCGTTATGATCTCCTTACCATTACCGTCTCTTAATTCCAGTAATTCTTTCAGGATGTCATGAAGAACGGTAGTATTTATATAAAATATATTCGTGTTGAAAGGCTGTTGTCCGGATTTCCCTAAACCTCCCGGCAGCCCTGCCTTATGAAATACGGGCAATTGTTTCGCGCTCTTTGCGTCCCCTTCTTCCATTTGGGCCGGCACAAAGGTTATTTCATTTCCCTCTTTTATGACCCTGACTCCGTCCTTGCCGCCTTTCTTATCTATCGGCATGGCAAGCGTAGTTAATTTTACTATAGGCCAATGCTTACGTGCCATTTCGCCCGCTACATAAGGATCGGCATGGCTATTCGGATTATCTCCATTATAGAAAACGCGTATGTGTGTCTTGCCGTCCTCTTTCTGGGTATCCAGTGCGCTATTAAAAAAGGAATCGTATAAAAACAGGAATCCAAATTGGCCGTGGCCGCCGGGTTGACGTGTCGCGTGCGGGGACAATGATATATTGCCCATGTTTTTTTTGACTGCCGGCAGGTCCGCCTGCTCAATCATATCAAGGATGTTTATGCCTAATTCCTGCATGACCCTGCCGTAAGTCTTTTTACTTTTCTTCCCGTCATCAACGCGGTCATCAACGCGGTCATCCAGGCAATAGGTATTCAACAATGTATCGTAGGCTTCCTTTGACTGCCAGTTGACGAGAGGCTGGAACCTTATATGAAGGAACTTACACTGCCTTGCCAACTCAATGACCTGCATTAGTTTAAGTTCCGCTATGCTTACGAACTCTTTTTTACCTTTATATTCTACATCGAAACCGATATCTGTCCCCTTGGCTGTCATTCTTATGTTTTTAATCTCTTTGGGTGACTTGCCGGCTGCCTTAGCACGTTCCTGAAGCCATTTAAGACGGCCGAAATTCTCGCCTATGCCGCCGTCAAGGGAGTTGATTGTAAGCACAATATCATTCGCCGCTTTTAGCCTATTTGTTTCAGTCTTTAATTTCGGGTATTCTTTAGCTATTAATTTCTCCATCGCTTCTTCGGTCAGGCCTAATCTTGCCCTCTCAGCCGGAGCCAACTCTAACAACATTGACATGAGTATGAAGTTAGGATCGATGCCGTCAGGATCATATTTAGGATGCTGTATTATGGAAAGGTCTGTTATTATCTTGGGCGATGGTTTATTTCTTTTAAGGTACTGTGACCATATTTGACCAAGATACATCACATCTACATCCTTAAGATTAAACATCTTTTTGGCCTCTTCCAGCAGATGCGGCGTTATCGAGTCGAAATATGTCATGGTCCTTATTTCCAGGGTATCGTCAAGAGCGCTAAGGATATTATCGTCTTTGTGTATTTTTGAAGGCCCGACTATGCGCCTCTCTAACAGTTCGGCTATGCGATGCACTTTTAATGATATATCACCTGCATCTTCCCCATGTTCCGCTTTTGTCCCCGGTGCCGCAATGCTCCGAACCGTATATTCGGCTAATTCATGCATAAGAAGGGTAGCCGCTTCTCTCAGTGATTCAGAAGAGCCATCTGCCAACAATTCATCAATTTCAGTTTGGCCTGTATATATGCATTTATTGTTGAGGCTGTAGTGCCCGAAGTTGGATCCCGGCCTGGTCATGAGTATGCCCGGGATGCGTATGCCGGGGATCTGGTCTTTCGGCTGTACGAGGATTACCTTAAAGTCGGAACTAGGCTCTAGATTTTTTAGGAGATTCTCTTTTGTAAAAGCATTTATTAATCGCTCGTCTGAACCAGCATTAATAAGTCCGTCTTCCAATATGGATCGGAAAACTTCATCATCCAGATCGTTTACGATACTTTTCAAAAGGGTTATTATCTGAATGTATCCGGCGTTGCCCGTCGTTGATTTTCCGTCATCCCATATAGTGGTTTTCTTAGTTTTGTAGTCCCTTATGATCGGATCGATACTATCGTCGCCTAGCGTTGCCTTGACACTCTTCTCTCTCACGCTCGTATCCGGCGCCTTTACTTCGCCTTGCGCCGGTTTATCCTGCGCTGGATTCTGGAAGGTATCGAATACCTCGTCGAACACGCTCTTGAAATTCGGGTCAGCGATAATGCGTTCTGTTTTGTCATGAACGAAATTTTTAAGCGTTCCTGCCGTTTGCCTCATAGCCGCAATATACGCGTTCCTGACGATCTCTTTATCGGCAGGAATATTGTATTTCTTAGCATATTGAAGCGCCCGGTAGATCCAATTCTTGAGATTGAGCCCAAGCCATCGGTCTTTCATCGCAATGGTTGTACCATGTAAATCAGACCGTAAAACTGCCTGGCTGACCCTGTTTAATTGTTTTTCGTCAAGCCCTATCGCCCACGCTATCGAAAACGGCGCGAGCATATTGCCCTTGACACTTTTCGTGTCGGCTGTAGCTCCCGTATCCGAGAGTATCTCTTCCAGCGGCGTGCGCTGGTTCGTAAGTATCTTGATGTAAGGCGTCTCTACTTCTTTCGTGATGTTGGGGCATATCACTATATATGACACGCCCTGTTTTTCCAATAGCTTGGTTATGCCTTCGGAATGGAAGCCTCCGGTCACCAGCACGGAAATGCGGGCGTCTTCCTTATTCATCGCGTTGAGCGTATTATCGACCAGCGCCTTATCGCGCTTTATCGCTATGGAATAAAAGTCTTCGAGTTTCGGCATGCTCTCTTTTACGGCCTCGGATGGCTGGTCTACTTCATACGCAAATCCATAGCGCCCAGACATCTTGTTTATAAAGGAGGCAAACGCTTCATGGCTGAATTCGTCCCTGTGCTCTTTGTAGTAATCGAAATCGCCGTTTAATAACTTTATATTGGCCAGGCCAAGGAGCGTATTTATGTGCCTGGACAGCCTCTCGAGCTCTCTCTGGTCATTATTGGCGAAGATCTTCTCTTTCAGGGCTTCTTCGAACTTCTTTATATCGTCGAAGAGATGCTCATTCTCTATCCTGGAATATACGGGATTATAGATTATGTAGTTGAAGAGGTTCGGATATTCCGACGAGAGAGAGATCCCGTATTTCACGGCAAGCGCCCTTAGATAATCGTAATATTCGGCCGAGGAGATCTTTCCGGACTTGAATTCGAGCGACTTATTGACGAGCTCCGTCAGGCTCTCCTTGTCGAGCTTCTTAGTGATCGTATCAATGACGGCGGCGCGTTCCTTATCGACAACGTTAAAATCTATCTTCTTCTCATAGACAAGGACGCTTATCAGCTTGAACAGGTTTTCGTACGGCCTTACGGCTACTTTATATCTGGAGCCCAGAGTTTCCAAATACTTGACATAGTCAGTAAATGACAACTTTTTCGATTCGTAGTCCTGACTCTTTAAGTCAAGTTCCTTCAATTCTTCGCTGTATATGTAGGCTTTAAGTTTATTAAGGACAGCCTTTATCTGATTGAAATACTTTTCGGTATCTTCTTTGAGAGGGTAGCTTGAGGTGAAGGCGTTCAGATTTTCTATATAGTACGAGCGCGTTTCGGCGCCGAATAGCCTTATATTGGAATTTGTGGTTATGGAGAGGAATTCAGGCCCGGTTATCTCGCCTTTTTTCATGAAGTAGTCGGCGACTTCTTTTCTTATGTCTTTGTCCGGGAATGCCTTGAACCATGATGTGTCAATGAATCCGTCCGCGCCTTCCACCGATACGAGGCTCAAGCCGTCGTTCTTTACGAGACATTCCAGTATCTTTATGATATTTGACTGGGCCTCATAATTGCAATGGGCATCCTGGATGTGCACAATAAGCCTGTTAGAGTCTTTGGCGGTATATCTGGATTTTACCAAACCATAATCACGGGGAATTACTATCTTATCCGGGTTGGTAACTGTCTCTACGGGCTTAGAAGGCGTATTTGTCGTGGCAACTTTTGATGTCTCAGCAAACGCAATGTTGGAGAGAATAAACGTGGGCAGTAAAACTATAGCCACGACCTTTTTAAGCCGCGCCATTGTAGTTAGTCTTGGTAAAATCACTCGTTACCTCCGTAAGTCTTGGCTGTGAGTTGCAATTACTTACTTTTTGTTTGCTTACGTTTGTTAATAAGTATATCAAACAATAGGACAATGTCAACGAGAATAAGCAAACTTTTTTGTTTTTTAACTAAGCTGCTGCCAATGCCGCTTTTTCAGCTGCATAGGTGTTTTTAAGCAACTCATAATCTATTATTTCCGCGCCGGGCATCAGTAGTAATATCCTCGCCGTGCTGTCGTATTTTATCCATGACAGATTTGGCGGTTCTTTCCCGGCGGCAACTTCCAGGGTCAGATAAAGCCATGCCGCCAGCTTTATATGAAGCTGATTACTGATCGATTCGCCGTACTTTTCGTATAACTTTATAAGCTCCGTCGGGTCTATGCCTGTCAGGAACGGTTTATCTTTTTCGCCGGCGTTTCTGAATTCTCTGAAGCTTTCTGAAGCTATCGTATCTTTCGACGCCATAACGACGATATTATGCATGCCGGTATTGTTGAATCTATCCGTCTTTGCCGCCGCCATCTTCAGGGAATCGGCTAAACTATCCGCGCTTCCGCGGACGATCTCTACGTTATCGAGACCCATGGATTTCAGCGCTTCGCCTATATCGCCTATCTCATTCATGAGCGCAAAGATCGCTTTCTCCTGAAGGCTGTGTTCTGTATTACCGCCGGGTATCCAGTCCGTCTCAAGGCCTATTATAAGTTTTTGGCCTTCCCTCTTCGCGCGCCTGGCGAGAATTATCAGCGACCCGACGCCCCCGTCCGCCTCGAATTGATTGAGGTTCTTTTTTAAGAACTGCGTGCTCGCCAGCATTTCAGGCGACACACTTTCCTTGTCTAATGCCTCTATGGCGGATATAGCCCTGTTCACTCTCTCTGTTATTTCGGTTGTAGTCATGTTTTTATCAAGATGCCCGGCAACCTTCTTACCCACCGCAATGAACTTCGCCCTCTCATCATTCAGCGAAGACTTCACTATGTCGGCAAGCCGGGCCGCATCAGCGTCCGGATCTTTGGCCTCCGGCGCTATCTCACCGGCGCCCTGGCCCGGGCCTAGGAGCGCGAGACGGAGGATCTCTGTTTCGCCTTCCGACAAACCGTATTTTTCTCCCGCCTGCTTTACCGCATCTACTATGATGTCGGCATTCAGATCGCTATGAAGAGACAGCGGTTGTAGATCCGTCAGCGCGCTTGTGAGGCCGGCCATAGATACCGGAACCTTGGATTGTACTATGGAGAATAATTCCGGAAACATCCATTCTTTCTTCTGATCTAGTTCTTTATTGACGGCTGCAATAATGGCAGTAGATTCCATATTCTGCGCGCGTGGCGCCGAACGCTTGCCATAATTCGGATCGAGCATAAGCGAGACCTGCGCCTGAATCATTACCGGCGCATTCGGGGATGAATATGCCTCCGCTACGACCCCCTGCCCCTTTACCGTCACCATCGCCCAGCCTCCCCAATAACCAACATTTCGTATCTTGGTGCTTCCCAGAGATTCCAGCGTCTGATAAGCGGCTGTCACATAAGGGTCATTCGGCCACGGTGTGCCGTCTACCATTGTAAAACCACCTTCATCGCATATCGATAACGATATCACCGTGCCATCGGGTAGACTGTTCAAATAATCGATCAATTGCTGAAAGTTCGTATGAAGCCCGCCGAATCCTCCCTGCCCTGTCCACGTGTCGAACGTGCGCGCGTCATCCATCCTTATCCCGGTATGGCTGTCTAAAATCGCTACATTAATGCCTCGCCCGCCTCCGGCGCCTCCGGCCCTATAAAAGGCGCTCTTCCCGTTGACGGAAAAAGATGAAGCGCCGGACTGGTTGCCTTGGGATGTTACGGTTATTGTAGGATTGGAATTTAAAACTACCGCGGATTGGCCGTTGAGATATCTCGTCTGTAATTGGCTATATAAGGTTTTCGGAGCGCGGTCAATACCCACTACGCCAAACCACTCTTCGTCAGCATATCCATCCGGCTGGCTGTAATTTGTTCCGCTGGCGACATTGTGGATGGCGTTGCTGCCGTCTTTCCACCATTCATCATTCCATTCAAAGGCAAGTACGCCTACAGTTGCCCCGTCGGTCCGCTCGGCGGACAAATCGAAAAATACCTCGTCCCAGATACCGGTGTCCATAGAGGCCTGCATGGCCTGGTTCTGCCCGTTTATCCTATGGTCATAGGAATCCGCCCCAAACTCCGCTATCAACATCGGCTTCTGGGATATCGTCCTCCACTGCTGGAACACTACTCCCAGGCTCAAGCCTCTGTATACATTGATCCCCCACACATCAATATCAGGAACCAGATTATTCACGATATTATTTGCCGTAGAAAGCGGGCTTGCGCCTGACCTATCTATATCTCCTATGACGCTCGTAACCGGATGGTTTGAGTCGAGGGATTTTATCAGTTGAGCGGCCTGCTCGGTAAATTGCGCTGACTGCTCCAGGCTCGTAAAGGTGCCATAATAGTTATTTATATCCCACTCATTACCTATGGCCCACATCAATATGGCAGGATGGTTTTTATAGGCATCGACCACCGTCGATATATTATTCATATCCGCTATGACGCCATGCTGCGGCGAGTCGACTGTCATTATCACTTTGATGCCGTAATTATAAAACATGTCCAGTATATTCATAGCGTCCTGGCCCGTACCAAAATCGTGGTAGACGCGCACAACATTTATGCCCATCTGCGCCATCAAAGGAATGTCGGCCTGGTACCATTTAACGAATTCCTGGGTGATGGCCGCCGGGTCCATGCCGATGGAAGCCGGAGACCAGTTGACGCCTTTTGAGATAAGCGCGTATTGCTGGCCGAGCGTGCCGTCGGGCAGTCGGTCCCGGACAAAGAGACGTCTGTCTCCGGATTGGACCGATACCAGGCTCGGTTGGGCCGGCACCGCCGGATGCGTATTGACATCAACCGGACTGATCGTTGCCAGGGGCGCTCCGGTATGAAGATCGAAGGACTTTAACTTTGAAACTCCGTTGGTTCTCACGGTGTAATAAAGATAATCGGCCGTTAGGTTCATCTCTGAAAGTATCGATCTCTTAGGACCTACGGAAAATGTCTTTTTGTCACGGCTATTGCTGCGGTTGACTATAGTGATCTTTAAGTTTTTCCGCGTTACGGTGTACTTCGCGTTTTTAAATGCGCTGAATGTGCCGTATATATTTAAATCCCGTCCGCCGATATTTATAGATGTCAGAGCCGATTGCCTTGGCAGGGATAGAACGCCGGAGCGATCATATACGGATGCCTTGGAGAATAACTTCTGTACGCTGTCTGCGTACGTAAAGACTACTATTTTTTTCGTAGTCATATCTATCGGCGTTCCGGCCGCGTCTTTGAACCCTTTTAATTCGGACAACCGGCCGTAAACGCTCCATGCGCGGCCCAATGAATCCGTGTAGTCGCCCGCCCTCAAAAGTTTTTTGGGCACCGGCGATACCGCGGTATTTACAAGTGCTATCTTTGTGAATGTGGCGGTGCCGCCGTCAGATCTTGTCACTACAGCTGTCTTGGAAACAAGGTTTACGCTAAGCGTTTCATTGGATGCTCTTACGGTATCGTTGGATGAGTAATCAAAATTATTCGCGACTATCGCCGTAGTCATGGTGTTATAAACCGGATTATCCTCTACCGCTGTGTTCGTGCCCCCGCTTAACAAAACCCTCGGTTCAAGCTCTTCAAATCTCGGGCTCATTCCTTGCCCCGTGCCGAGGAACGCCAGCCGGAGGATCTCGGTTTCTCTATCCGATAATCCGTAATCTTTTTTCGCCCGCGCTATCGCAGTCAATATTTCGGTATCTTCGACACCATCTTTCCGCTCGGAGAGCGGCTTCAGTTTCACAAGCGCTTTATGAAGATTTTCCATTGAGGACGGGACCAGCGACTGGACTAAATCAAACAACTCCTCAAAGGAAACCTCGCCCCGCCTATCCAGATCCTGTTTGATCGAGGCAATGATATCCTCGTATAATGAGCCGGACTTTTTCTGGACGTCAAGGCCTTCGCGAATGATCGGTTCTTGAACAAGATCTCTCAATGCTTCGGTAAATGTATCTTTGCCGATAACCAGATTTGCCTCACGCACGACGTTTGCAACGCTATCGGACGCGTGAATTCTATTCGGTATAGGCTGGGCACGCCTATCAGCATCCGCCATGAGGTCACCCCTTATGGTGCCTACGGCGACAGCGCCTGTCGTCTTAATGATACCCATAGTAGGGCCGACTACGTCATCGCGCACATTCTTTATAGCGTCTATTTTCCCGGACTGCACCAATATGGGTATTACCATGCCGGACTGGATATAAGTGACAAGGCCTCTGAAGAACGGGAGCTCCATATGCTCCCTATAGAATTCGCGCGCTTTGGCTTCATCCAATCTCACCGGATCGAATATTTTGACTATCCGGCCTCCATCAGTCTTCAGCCTCTTTTCCAGCTTCTCTATTATCAGATCTTTTTCGGCTATGCCATCCGGCTTTATCATTACAAAACTAAGCCGTTCTTCTTTTACTATTTTTTCCGGATCCTTGTGATCTTCGGGCAGTTCTTTTACTACATATTTATCCAATACGGGCCACTCGCGGCCTTTCAGGTCTTTGACGGCGGCATTATCTTTCAGCGCCACCTGTATAATCCTCTCTTTGCCTTCTATCTTGCAAGGAATAAGCACCACACCGTTCTCTTGGACCATAACGCGGGACAGATCCATGCCCTGAACGGCGCTTCCAAGCTCTCTTGTCAGGACCTGGTCTAAATGCTTGAGCTTGATCTTTTCTTCAAGAAGAAATTTGGCAATACTGCAGACAGCGCCTAAGATGGTACCATCGGAGATCGTAGATTGCTGCCGGCGCGCAGCGAGATCATTTATCGGCTCTTGCTGTAGTAGTGAAGGCGCAGCTAGCGTGGAGTTCCGGACGCTTGGATCAGGCGGGTAAGCCCATGAGATATCTAATGCTATAAAGGTGGTGATCAGAATAAGCGATATGATCCTGAAAATTGGCTTAATATTTGAATCGCCCACTACATCCCTCCATATATTATTCTACTTAATACTTACAAATGCCTTTACTATATCCGGGTCGAATTGCCGGCCTCGGCATCTTTTCAGCTCATCAATGGCAGCCTCTTCCGACATCGCCTTTCTATAAGGACGGTCGCTCGTCATCGCATCATAAGCATCAGCTACGAATATTATGCGCGATCCGATCGGAATCC
The DNA here is from genome assembly GCA_964433975.1 of uncultured Planctomycetia bacterium. GTDB lineage: Bacteria > Omnitrophota > Gorgyraeia > 2-01-FULL-45-10 > 2-01-FULL-45-10 > 2-01-FULL-45-10. The sequence continues at coordinate 59,752 of CAYSSS010000002.1, read as the reverse complement.
TCTCGCCCGCTATCTTTGGGTCCGGATAACCGCCTCCTCCGAAACACGCATGATGATGCCTTATAATATCTGAGGCTTCTTTAAGAACACCTAACTGCCCCGCAATATTGGCGCCTATATCAGGATGCCTTTTTACCTGCGCCCATTCCTCAGCCGTTAATTTGGCGGGCTTTTTAATAATGGACAGATCTATGCCTATTTTCCCAACATCGTGCAGCATGCCGGCTATCTTTATTACCCTGACTTCTTTGGATGAAAGACCTATTCTCTGGGCTATTAAGAGCGAACAGCGCTCTACCTTATAACAATGCCGGCGCCTGCAGACATCGCTGGAATCTATTATCCTGGCGAGCCGGCTCACCGTAATTATATACTTGGTCAATTTTATCATCTTCACCCCTATAACTATGTTAAGCGCTTCTGATGATTGCGTTATACCTCTCTATCTCTTGTTTCAGCTTTTTAAATTCTACTTTTTTCACCGGAGGCAATAGTATAAACCACCTGCCGTTATCTGACGGCCTGAATCCGGGCGGCGGTTGAGCAGGCTTATTGGCAATAAGCTCTATAGCGGCATCATATACTCTCGGGTTAGCCACTTCCTCATATTCCATGAAGACAATGCCTTCGGGCACTTCTTCGAGCCTACCTTCCCGCACGGTATCGACAATGGCCACCCTCTTCTTGTCATAAGTCTTTGTATACTTTTCGTATACTCCGCTTACAGTTAAGGCATTTGCTTCGCTTCCCGACACCAATATCAGGTCTTCCGGACTGAGCGTGTCTATACCTATATCCATGGTTTGAAGCAGCGCGGTTTTCTGAAGTTCGAGTTTTTGTTTTTCATTTTCGTCTTTCACCGTAAGCCTTATCTGCAATTTGACAGGATAGTCTTTTTTGCCACTGGCATTCATCCTATTACGGTGCTCTTCCGCTAATAGCTTTACTTCGCCGAATGAATCGGCGCGCATACTCAAAAGATGCGGCTCTTTAGTCTCTTCGATAAATGCTTCTACGCCAGGCGATGCCTTCTGCTTAACACCGATCTGACGGGCTATATTAGCCATCCTTGTGTTGTATAGATCGAGGGTCGCCAGCCTTTGGGCTACTGCCGGTTGTAGCACAGGCGTTAGCCTTGCCAGAACGCTCGTTAAAAAAGCTCTCTGTCCTTGGGCGCTATTAATCTTTGACAATTCATCACTCCAATTCATAATATCCGGATTGGTATGCGTGAAATATTCACCCGTCATGTATTTAAGAAATTTGCTGATCCGCTTTTCGGTATCGTCCACGCTACCTGCAGACTGTACAAATTCGCGCGCAATCGGGATGACTATATCGGCTTTTTTGGGACCTGATCTCAGTTGCTCGTAATTTTCCGTATCGTTTGTATTACCGGGAAGAGTTACTATTTCTATTCTTTCCGCGAATGACGGCGCGACATTATTAATAGCGATACGCAGCATATCCTGTTTCCCGCTTTCGCCGATATCCGGTATCCCTATTACAATAGACGGTTTCGCTTTTGCCGTCGTCTTCCATGCCTCTCGAAGCATAATGCCCGCTTTTACTAAGAGTAGCACAACGCCAATAGCCAGGGTTATAGGTATAAGGGCTGCCCACACAGGCATCGCCCCGGCCTGCGGGCCGAGGCCTTTGGGTGATCCCATCTCTAATGGCAGTTCCGGCTGACGCGGCTTCTCTATCTTCTTGAACGCGTCGATCACCGAAGCTCTTACCAGGCGCTCTTTGATCTTTTTCAGCAGGGCGTCGAACTCCTTTTCCAGCGCCTTTTGGCGCTTTTCAAATTCAGGATACGCGTCTGATTCTTCGGGAGGCGCCTCTTCGATAAATTTAGCGATATAAGACTTTGCCTCCAAGATGAATTTTGAAATATCGGTATTTCTTACGATCTGTTTCAACCGCGCCACCTGATCGGGCCTCACAACAAATGTTATCCTGTTTGATTCTCCCTGCGAAACTGCAAGGCCGACTAAAATAGTCTCTAAATCCTGAGCTCGTTCACCGCATATGCTGAGAGGGATCTTCGCGCGCGACACCGACTCGTAAACAAGCATGATATCTTTTGCCAGTTCAAAAGGAAACTCTGTAGAGCCGGCTGCGCTTGTCCTGTCATTAATACCGCGTATGTCGTCACTAAGGTCGTTGGTACCTATACTGATAAAATCGGAATTGGCTGCGATATCATTTCTGTTATCTACGGCTTCTTTCTTTTCTATCATATTTCCGATGGGCATATTCGGCGCTTCCGTCGTCAGGCCAAGCTCTTTCTTGATATCCGCTACTACGCTCGTGGCAATACTACGGGCCTGCGATGCTTCCGGACCGTCCATAACGTTCGGGAATGAGATCCGTATATTGCGCGCCTTTGATCTATAATACGCCCTCGTTATAGCGCGTAAGAGCGGCATAGTGATTGTATCCCGCGTTCCATCGCTCAATAAGTATGCCGTACCCTTAAGACCGGTATGCGGAAGATATGATGGCTTCTTATCGGGCTGCATATCGAACATCCTTATGGTGACAGTTCCTTCGGTGGCATCAGCTATTCGTGTGAATATTCTTTCCAGCTCCTCATCGGAAGGCAGGCCGTTGCTCTCCTGATAGATCAATTCCGAGCGTAACAGGCCGACGTCTTTAAAGCCGTAGTCCAGCGATTTTCTGAAATCCCTGGGGTCCCTCATGTCTATCGTAAAATTACAGGAAACGCCGTCCGTAGTTTTGGCATCCTCAAGCCTTCTCGGGTCCGCCGCGGACTGCAGTATAGCCCCCTCGGCCTTCTTCATATCGAGCGCCATGATCGTCTCGGAGGAGGCGCCCGCGCGTATCGCCCCGGTCATCTCATATACAAATACCATGTCATTGTTGTTTATGAGCGACGTCGCGGCCTGGCCGGTCTCCGAACGGGTGCTTGTAAATACGGGCACTCTGCTGCTTGCCACTATCGCCCAGTGCGCGGTAGGTACGTCCTCGTCCGTGATTATGGCCGCTATCTTGTTGCTCTCTCTGAAAATTTTCAGCGCCACATAGAGATCGAGGTTTTTGGTGACTATCACTATGGGCTTTTCAAGATCTATCGAGCCGTCGGAATCGTCGAGCACCCTTATGGCGTTAAGCTCCTGTAGTATCATATCCGATGTTCTGGTCATGGCGCGCTTCGCTTTTGGGTTCTCTTCTTTTTTTATCGCCGCATCCATGATACTGCTTACGGCTTTGGTGGCGGTATTCCCATTTTTTATCTCGGGAATGGCTTCCGCCCTTAACATTTGTATGAAAGGCATGCTGTACGGCGATATCATGCCGTCTTCTTCCATCTGGTTATGCAGGCGCCCTATCGTACCCAGGATATCCCGCAGGTTATCTTCTTCCATCTGTATGATCTCGTCTTTTAATAACCCGCCTATGACAGGCCTTATCTCAAGAAGCCCGGCGCTTATAAGGAGCTGATGTTCAAAATCCCTCCAGATCGATTCGCCTGTGGAGTTACCTAAATCTTTCGCTTCCCTGGAGTAATCTCCCGCGAATTTTGCCAGGCCAAGCATAGCGCTGGCCGCAGATAGATGCTGAGTCTGTATAGGGTCATCGGGGCATGGCTGCCTTATCATGCCCTTGCCTTTCTCGATAAGGGCATTCATCGGACCATTATATGACATTGCAATCTGAACGTTTACCATGCTGGCGCCGGCAATTACTTTGGCCTTTATACTCTCAACGGCTTCCTTAAGTCGGTTGCATTCATGCTCCACCATCTCATCGGGAACCCAGTCACTTCTCTTTATAAATTCTTTCATCAACTCATCGCCGAGCGTTTTAAATTCGGCCGCGAGCGCTTTTAACTCTTCCGCTTTTTTTTCGTCTCCTACACTGCGACAATCATTGCTCTCCTGCTGATAACTATTGATCTTCTTTATGATCCTGTCTTCCAGCAATAACCTTATCTTTCTAGCTTTAGGGCCATCGCGCATGGTCTGCGGTATAATATCTGTCTTTATTATTATCATGAGGTTGGTCATCGCCTCTTGCCTGTGCGGATGGGTTATCTTTTCCTTTATGCGCTTTGCGATCTCCCCCATCGAAAGGTGCATTATGCCTGGTGTCGCCGTTATGGTATCGATGGCGGCTCCGAGATCCTGTATGGCTGAGGCTATTTTGAGGCGCACGAACCTGTCGGTATCCCACCAACGGCATATCTTCTCTTTAAAATCAGCGCTATTTATTTCCGGCACAACTACGGCGCCGCCTGCGGCTATCCTTGCTCCGCCGGAAGGTTTGCTCTTAAGCGCCCTCTCCGCCGCCGTATTGCGTTTCCATATCGCCTTGTCCATAGCCGGCTCGATGGCCTCTCTTAATTCTTCCTTCCTTACGCCGTATATTTTGACCGGGCCGGCTGAACCTTCGAATATCGGCCGCAGGTTGAATTTATCGTAAATTTTCGCTATGTCATCTTCCGTTAGCGGCAGCTGCGCGCCAGTTTTATTATCTATGCATACGACGTCAAAATACAAGATCGGATACCGATTATCATAATGAGATGTGGAATACGAATATAACCTCGGTGGTATATATATTGTCTTGCCGATTATACTCGATAATTTGTTGACAACCAGATTCGTGGCATCGACCACAAGATGGTCCCTGTCATTCGCCGCTATTACTATTCTCGTGGGCGGCTGATATCCTACCTCCTCGGGAGAATTATATATGTATATATGCATATTGTCCGCCTCTTTTGATTCTATATGCTTTTTGAGTAGATTATAAGAATCGAGTATCGGGAAGACATATGCCAGCACAGAGTCTGCCATGCCTATTATCTTCAGAAGGCGGTCCCTTTGCTCTCTCTCGAATCCGGGGATCATTCTTCTGTCGTCAAAATTTCTTACAAAGGCGGCGTGTTCTTTTTCCAGTGCGGCCCGTTCTCTTTTATCCTTGCCCGGATACATGACATTCAGCACTCTTATTGCCACGGCGCGCGCCCTATTCCTGTGTATTTTGACATCTACGACTTCTTGTTGCGGGGATATCTCGGACTTTCCGCCTGCGTTGGGTTTCCTGAAAAGGTTCGCTATAAGATAGGGGAGCTTGAATATGACCGTAATCACATTGGCTATGATATGCTTAAGGCTGAATATTCCCCAGGCGATCAAACCGCCGTACAGCAAACCAATGTTTCCATATAGCAGGGTAAAGTGCGGCAGGATGAAGAATGCCGCGCCTATGCCTGCGGCCCCTGCAAGAACGCTTATTATGGCCGGAATCATAGCTTCTCTTTTAGTATCACCGTGCAGCCGGGTAAAGATGAAGCCAGAGGCCCCAAGACTTGTTGAAAAAGCCATTAGTGAGGTGGGGCTAAAATAAGTGAGATCTAAAATATTTATGCCCGGCACAAATAGAACTGCCAGCACCATGGGCAAGAAGAGCGGCGCCACCCTAAAAATAAGTTCTTCCAGGATGGGAGCGATTCCAAAGGTCACCCATCCGCTCTTGCCGAATTTCTCGCCAAATATTTTTCTAGTTATAGGCAGTACGCCCGCGCCGGGCCTGGGAGGTCTTTTCTCTTCCGCGTTATACCCGGTGAAAAATTGCGCTAGCTTCCGGCTGATTTCTACGGTGCCATAGCCTTCTGGAGAGATTAAGCCATCCATCATACCATATGCTCCATCTTGTTCGGCTTTGGTAAGCTCCTCGGTTTCTGAAGGTGATGTGGTAATATGTACGGTGGACGTACGGCCATGGAGTTTGTTCAGGAATGCGATTGTAGGCCCTGCTTCAGCCACATCCGTATCTACTATTAAAGCTAATTTGTCTTCTTCCAGCATTCTTTTCAACGCCGGATCACTGTCATATTTGGCGAGATTAAAGCTTTTATATGAACCGACCAACTTTTTATCTATTTTCCACGCACCTGATACCGGAACCCTTTTATCCCATACAGGCCCTGCATGGCCCCACATAAAAGCGCCTTCGTCCCCCGACGCCCATCCGTTTTCGATAGTTTCTCTGGCTATACGCGCATCGGCCAAAGCATTTCGATCCGCCATATCCGGATGATCATCCAACCATAGTATTTTGTTGCCGCTTCTCTTTATCTCGTTCCTCTCATATGCCTCTTGTAGATAGTATTGCGAGTCATGGTGCGCATCAAAAACATATACAGAGCAACGGTCCTTCATCCTTATGACAACGTGGTATTTCATATCCGTTGGGTTCTCTTTTTTGGCCCTCTGAACATCTTCCCATGTTCCGAGTACTGTCTTCTTATTCGTCAGGTCGTCGCGATACCAGCGATGGATTTCAGGGTCCCATTTATAATGGGCTTTATCATAAGGGTCTAGTTTCAGGCTCTCTCGATACGGATCTTTGTATAAGAGCGGCGATCCAACAAATCCTGTCGTCACCACTTTCGGCTCTTCGCCGGGCCTGAGAGGCTTTTCCACTTTGGGCGGTCGCCCATAGCCGTGTGCTCGCATCTTTTTGCTAATCTTATTTCCCGTTCTTAAGTTTTGATATCTCCCATTTACGCGATCCGCGAAAGCGTAGATACGAAGGATGAAGTGCGGAATTTTTGAAATAATCCCGGTTTTTGTTACAGCCAGAACGATCAAGCTCACCAAAATCACGGCTATCCCGATCGATATAGGCGCTAAACCCATCTTGGCGAGTAGGATGAATGTAAGTCCTGTCATGATCCCCGACATATTTAATCTGATTCCAGCCTTCGGCTGGGTTGAGGCCTTTATCCTCGCTTCTATTTTTGCCTTGAAGCCATCTGCAGAATAGCCGCCCAATTCTTTCGCTTCCAGGCACGCGCCCGAAAACCCAGCATCTATTTCGGCCAGCAGTTTTTTAGAGAATTCGCCCGTTAAAACACCGGATAGCTTTTTTAAAATAACTGTAAACTTTTCTTGAGCTGCTTTTATGCCGTCTTCATTCTTTTTAATTTTGGCGAGCAGGCCCTGAAGCTCGTCCGGAGTCATTTTGTCTATACCTTTTTTTCTTGTTTCATAATATATTTCTCGTAATTTGCGCTTTGCCCTTACCAGTTCTTCGTATGTCGGGCTTGCGATATTAAATATATGCATGCCTATCTTAAAGTCAGCTTCGTTAGCATCCGCTATCATCGCTATTATTTCTGCCCTGCTGACAAGGCCAAGGCCAAGCCATGTATTCCACTTTTCTTTCCACGCCTTTGCTATAGCGGCATAATCACCTTTCTTTACGGTAGCTAGATCGATCTCCCCTCTTCTGAAAGCGTATGCCCCTACGCGGTAAGCCGCATAAGAATCCTGCGTTATCAGGCCTCTCAAGTCCCTGGAGGTCCGGAGGAAATATTCTTCCAGATCTAATTTTTGCCTTGCCCCAAGGTCCTTTTCCAATTTCTTTGCAAGGGCCTCGATCCTTTCCGCCGCTTTAATCGACCTTGAGCCCTTGGTGTTATCGAGTATTTTTACAATGCTCCTGAGCCAATTCACCAAAGCGGTATTTTTATCTTTTATTCCATTTTCATTTTTGGTCAGATCTTTTATGAATTTTTCAACCCATATGCGGTCCGTCTGTAGCGGATTTCCGGTCTGCGGATAATAGAGGCCGAGCTCGATTGCCGTGATAGATCTCATAATAAATTCTATCTTGGCGGCATCTTCTTCGGTCATTCCTTCACAGCCAAGTATCGTAGCGTCCCTGGCATCGGCATTCAACAGTTCTTTATTGGAACCTTCGTTCAGCAATTTTATAATGTCCGGCGCTTTTACTAATTTTTTTTCTGCCTTTTCTACTGCGGCAGGCACAGGTGCAACAGGCGCTGGCTGCGTCGCTGCGACAGGAGCGGTTGTAATCGGCATCGCCTGTTGAATGGGCGCTGCGGCTGTAACTGCCGGAAGCGTAAGTTGCTCGGGCGTGACGCGCGAAGGCGGACCTAAAGGAAGTATTCCCGATAACATTGCCGCCAATAAGGTTGCGAGGATAGCGCCGGACCATGCCGTGAACTTAAGTTTTACCGCGCGTAGTATGTAAAATGCCGCTAATCCGGAAAGGCCCGACAGCACAAAATTGAGCGTATTGATATCGGCGCTTGCTACGATTATCGCGGCGACCGCTATACCGCCTAGCACCGGGAGATATCCTGCACTGACAAAACTTGCCTCATCGGATGGACAACCCATTGCCGGCATAGCAAGCTTCCCCGGCGCCGGTATGCCCGGCCGGTCTCTTTCATTGCGAATCGTATTTTTTCCCTCGTGTTTCGCTAAATAAAGCGCCTTATCCGCCCTTTCAATAACTCCCTTGATCTCTCTTTCTGTGACCCTCTTTTCATCCTCTATGTCATAGGCTCTCACAGAATCCCTACTAGGATCTCTGCGATATTGTGAAACCCCTATGCTTACCGTGACTTTTATCGGGTTCGTCCCGTTCTCTATAGCAAGCCTAATATCTGATGCAAGGGCGCTTGCTCCATCGACATCGGACTCTGGCACTATTACCGCGATCTCTTCACCGCCATACCTGAACACCGTATCTTCTTGCCTAATACGTTTTTTTACAATATCGGCAACTTGCGTTAACACATCATCGCCGACCTGGTGGCCGTAGGCATCATTTACCTCTTTGAAATTGTCTATATCCATGATAATGAATGATAGTCGCCGGCCTTCGTTCCTGGAAGCATGCCCTATCTCCGTATTTAGAGCTTCTACTCCTGCCCACCTATTTCCTAACTTCGTGAGCTCGTCAATCATAGCGCGCGTTTTGAATTTATCTCTGTCTGTTTGTATAAGTGCAACACTGTTTATGATTATGTGTATTCCAAAGGTGGCAAGCAGTGAATACAAGAGAGGCATGCCCATCGATAAAAATAGGAAGGGAGTAAGAGAGGCCATTATTCCTATGAGTACGGGTGGGCCCCTCGCTTCTTTCGGGTGCAGCAACACAAATGCTGCGAATGTGACTATAAGAGCCACAGCAAGACTTGCAAAGATAAACGCGTTATTAAAGCCGCCGGTCTGCATCAGCACTGCAATGCTTATAGGAATACCCCTGAATCCCGCTTCTTCGAATAAGGGCCCTAGGAGCACATCATAAATAGTCATCATCGTGTCATATTTTTTGTCGAATAATTTTCTGAATAAGCCATCGCTAAACCAATTTCTCATGCTAGGTATGACGCCGAGGCCCTCCGGCGCCTTTGGCGCTTCCGGCGCGGCCGGCTTTTTAGGTATAGAAATCCTTAGATAGTGCTCGCCTTCCTTTACTTCGTGTGCCACTAAAAGCGGCGTTCCTTTCCTGCTAATGAATTCCTTGCTAAAATCTTTTTCCCAAGAGCCACCGGGGTCCATCGGTTTTACATGCATATAACAGCTGCCAACTAATCCACCGAAACAGTCTGAATTAAATGATGGCAGCGGATTTGCAATTTCTTTGCCGGAAGCAAATAACTTGATCCTTGCAGTCTTTAAATCTTTGCTCAATATTATCTCAATCTCATCGGCACCCTCTCCTTGAGCAGCTTCGAAGATAGCATCGGGCAGGTCCGTCATACCGGCTTCGAATTTAATACCTTCGATATTAGTATTTGCGGCTTCTCCTGCTCTTAAAATAAAGACTTCGCTTAAGTTTATCGCTAATTCTTCGAGGGCGGGCGGCTTAGGTGAAATTTCTTTGATCGGATTAATATCGCCACCCCACAATCCCTGGTCGGATCGCACAGTGCGCTGTCCATTCTCAGCCTCAATATACACATTGACCACTCTTATCTTGCTAGGAAGCTCTTTATGATACTGCATTGCCATCCTGAAATTAAAGATGGCTGACGCTTCGTCAAAGACTATGACGCGTCTCCCTTCAACTAACAATTCGTTGAGGTGGTGGGCAAAATAACGGCCTATGTACTCTTCGTATAAAGTGCGTTTATTTATTGAATCCTTGTCATCTATGATCTTCTGGTAAGGTACCTCAATAGCCTGTTCTATGTTCTTGCCGGCTGCTACCTTATTAAACGTCTTCGCAAAACTATCCCCGAAAATGTGAATCTTTTCTTCTTTGGGGCCATATAGTTCGTCATCCATCATGCTCTTTGCGGTATAAGTCTTGCCCGCTTTTTGGCTCAGATCGCTTTTATCAGTCTTTCCATCTATGACTACTATGACGGGCTCTCTGGAGCTTCTTACTACTTCTGCTATGCTCGCTATCGCTCTTTCGTAAGGTATAGGCTCGCCCGAAGGAATACGGCTGACCCCATAGTTAACCTCTCTCGCAGTTGGAATCCTCGGCATAACAGGAGCGGGGAGCGCTTCTGGTCCAAGCCTAGCCATATCCTCCGTAACTGGGCCAAGATGATTTTGTACAATAGCTCTAACTGCGCCAGCCATGTATTTTGGTGTTAATGGATTATCGGTTGGGGCCACATTGCTGTTCGTCGCCAAGTACCTGTCCATCCTGCCGCGGACATCGTTCTTGATCTCGGATTTTTCTTTGTCGGTAAGGGCCTTGTACGCGCCCTTTCGGTTTGCGACTCTTTCAAATTCCTCGTCAAAATTTTTCTTGGCCTTTGCTTTGTTGATAGATCCGGCTATCGATTCTGCGAGCATCTCCTTGGTGGTGGTCTCTAACCTCGCAAGCCTCTCTTCGAAAGAAACCGTTTTGCCTTTGGCGGCGCCCTCTTTGCGGTACGCATTCTTATATTCCTCCACCTCTCCCGCGCTAGATGGCCTGTTCTCGATAGTTCCGTCTTTAAGTACTTCGACTGTCCTGTATCCATATGTCCACACAAAGGGCTTCTCTTGAACGCCGGCAGGCGGCTCTTTGATTATGCCTTTTGTTTTGAGGTTATCATAGGCCCTGGCATAGCTGTCGATCCATAATTGCGCCACGCTGTCGACATTCTTCTTCTCTATGGCGGCCACAGCCAGGTTCGTCATTATGACATCTACGATGAACGCCTCTGTCATGATGGGATCCGATATCCCTTCGCCCAGGTACTCTTCCGCCAATATCTGGCACTTGCCGCTTCGGATCAGGTCCTCGTAAGGGTCCTTTTTGTTGGTGAGTATCGCCACGTACGGCCTGTCGCCTTTGGAGGCGTCGAACTTAGGCAGTATTACGATGTATGAGGTCTCTTTCTGCTTCAATATTTCCGTGAGGCCTTTGGTGTGGAAACCTCCCGTAACGAGCGCAGCCACGTTCTGGCCCTCTCTATCCATGCGGTTTATGGTATTGGCGAGGATAGCTGTATTTCTCTCTTCCGCTGTCCTGTAGAAAGAGAGTGCGGTCGGAATATTGTCGAAGATAGCGCCAAGGTCGTAGTCGCCGTTTATGGTGACCCCGTACTTCAGCGAGGCGGCCTTGATGAACTGCGCGATATCGGCAGCGTTGAATTTATTCATATCTACCACAAAGGCCTCGAGGTCGCCGTTGGATAGCTTCAGCTCATAAAGGTTCGATACCAGATCGACAAAGCCCGAGAAATCATGCAGTTTCTTCTGGTATTCATTGGTGAATAATTTCGCCTCTATCTCATCCTCATAGGCCTTGACCTCCTCAAAGATCGCCATTATGTCTATGGACTCATACAGAGCTATGTAGTTGGTGTAGTTTATGAGGTGCCCGTACGGCACGGGATCTATGCCGTAGCGCGATGCCAGCTCCTGCAGGTAGAGGTAATATTCGCCCTGCGACAGCTTATTCATCTTGAACGATACGCTCTTCAGGACCATCTGCTCGAGGTCCTGCTTCACGACCTTCTTGCTTAAGGCATCGATCAGGGCGTCACGCTCTTTTGTGGCCTTGTTAAAATTTATCTTCTTTTCGTATTTCAGGGATTCGACTAGCTTTGCGAGATTTTCGTACTTCTTATAGCTTATGTTGTATTTTGAGGCCAGTGCGTAGACGAACTCCCAGCGGTCTGAGAAGCCGATCTTGCCGTCCTTATGTAGGACAGAGTTCCTCTCCAATTGCTTCAGATCTGTGGAATATATCTTGTCCTTGAGATCCTCGAACGCGGCTGTAAGGCCTCTTATATCCTTCGATATAGCCCCGTTTATCTCGTAGATCTTCTTGAACTGCTCTACGTTTTCGGTATAGAGCTTCTTTGACTCTATGCCATATAAGGCGATCTCCTTGTCCGAAGTTACGGAAAAGAACTCGCCTGCAGAGAGCTTGCCCTTCTTCATCAGGTACTTGGCCGATGCTTTACGGATGGATTCGTCCGGGAATGTCTTTAAGAGTGATGTGTCTATATAGCCTGAAGAGCCCTCTATAGCCACCAATTTAAGGTCATAATTGGTTACTAATGAGTCTAATATGGATACTATGGACTCCTGCGCGGTAAGCGACGCGTGGGCATCCTGGATATTTATGATCGTCTTGCCGTTGGCGCCGCTGTAGACGTCCTTTGTAACGGCTATATCCTTGGGAATCGATACGTCGCCATGGCCGTTCACCTTCGGCTTTAAATTAAAAGACCCGTTCGCGCCCTTAGCCCAAACGGGATCCCCGCCCTGCGCCCAGATTATATCCTGATTAACAAACGCTATAACTAAAAAAAGAGCTACGGCCCTAAGCCACTTTTTATTTCCAGGACTTTGCAAGTCCATGATAAGCGGCTTCGTCCCAAGCTCTTCTCTTGTGGCTGATCCTTTTGTCTGTTTGCGCCAAGCATTCACTATCGGGGATGTCCTTTGTTTTGTTTATCTATCTTTTGTTTAGTGTTTACAGATGAGTATACCACTTATAATGTATATGTCAATGTGTATACATTGCCTTTTTTGTTGCTTAACAAAAACATAAGTACTTGTAATACAATTAGTTATGTGATTTTAGTTATGGAGTGTCCTGCTATGGAAGAACTAACCTATTGTTGTTGCTAATTTTTACCATTCTCAGGCCGGGGCTGGGAATCGGTTACAACGAGCGGGATTCATCTATGGGATACGTCTACCGCGGGGGTGGATCGTACTTTCGAGCTGGGGTCGGAAGATGGTTATACATTGGTCGATTCCATGTCACCTGTTTTCGTATAATTCTTTTCCCCAATTTATTATTATTGGTAAATTACTTTCTTTAAAATCGAATGTTTCCCTGAAGCCAACTATAAATTCTTTTGGGATAAGAAATCTTGCCTCCGCTATTGGGTAGGACGAATCAGACTTAGTATCGGTTATTTCTATCCGACCCCCTCTATAGCCAAAGTATTCGGGATTTTGTATTCCCTCCTCCACGACTGAATAAAAATAGCGTTTATTATTTTGTTTCTTTTTTCTGTCCTTCATCACTTTTCTCAATTTTAATTAATTTTACAGGTGGTTTTGGGAGGTAGTTTTCCTGCGAAATGACTTTCTTACCGGTTTTTGATTCAAGGTCTTTTCTCGCCCTGCCTGCTACTTGGCCACCTTCGCGTGCCGCTTTTTTACTCTGTTTAAATCCTCGCGCATTCTTATTGCGTGTTATTTCTGTGGTTGCAGCTTCGCCGAGCATGGAGAAAATAAGCTCTAAATCATTCATATGATCACGCAAGTTTTCTCTGGCCAGACCTTTCAATTTTTTGTATTCATTTGGCGTTACGCCAAAAGCGGCTTTGGAAATTTCGGATGTCAAAATGGCATATTCGATCTGTCCTTTGACATCTCTTTTCTGCCATTCATCGGTTAATTCTTCTCGTATAGCGATACCCCGCATTCTCTTCTCAATCCAATTATTACTATAACCTTTGGCTTTGTATAAAGCCCTCGTTCTTTTAGTCGCCAGCTCCGGATCTTCTATCTCCTGTATGCGCTCGTATCCAACTCTTGCCAACCACAGCTTAAACGGTTCCGCTTTAGGTGAAGGGATGGATTGAATGACACGAAACAAATCTTCAGTGGATAAACAGTCGGTTTCTCTTTGTTTTCCATCTGGAGCAGTCATTTTCAACTGTACGATTTTTTCGTACACTTCACTTCCTTCCGCCTGAAGTTTCGTTTTAAGATCGCTCCAATATCGTCTTGGGATTGTAGAATCAGTCAATATCTGCACCACATCCACGACGGAAAAATACCAAAGCTCCTTACCTTCATCCCAATAGCGGCGGACCGTGTTTTGATGAAAAAGAACAAGCGATTGCGACTGTTTCATAGTATTTTCCTCCTTTGATTATGGTATCGTATAAAATAAAAAGCCCGCTTAAATCTTTTTTAAAGATCCAAACGGGAATATATACGCAAACTCAATATACCATACAGCATATTTTTGTCAAGCAAAATCACCGTTTTCCAGGCCGGGGCTAGAAATTTTTGCTTTATTTTACAACGAACGGGCGGTGGCCTGCATGGCACCGATGAACTCTTTAACCCTTCTTCCAATATCTTCTTTGGCTATGACGATCAGTCTGAGTATACCATTCAACTGCTGCATCAGTGATGCGAACTTACCAACGTTTTCTGTACTGCAGCCTATGGTCATTACATTAAGTTCCTGCGCGGTCGCAAGCTTACCGAGTAGATTTATGATATTGAGTGCCGGTATCGCGGCTTTATCTTCGGCTTTATTGAGTCCGTCTGCATTTGCGATCAATATGCTGGACGCTGACTTAAGATTGGTTCTGATATAAGATTCTGCTGCGGCAATATTTTCATCGTTTTCAGGTACGCCGATTGAAATGTTTTGAGTATCTATGCCCTTCATACGAGCATATTCTCCGACGACATCAAATGCGCTTCGGCCCGTATTATCACTGATAATATCCACACCTTTTATTGGGTCGACTTTAGTATCTACAACGATCCCTATTTTGAGCGGAGACCCAGCACCCGCGCCGCGAGCCATATTTTTAACCGCCTGTATCATATCATTCAGATTGAAGCCCTTCACGCTGCGCAGATCTATGAATGTGGCGCAGTCACCTTTGAAGGCACCTGCCGTTCGCAATGACAACGCCAGATTATGGAACGCGCTTCCGTCACCCATGCTGATTCGGCCGATGGCACCGTATATTTCATCTTTCGGGACCCTGTCTTTCATCGGCGCCCTTTCAAAGGCATCGAGTATCTGCCTGATTATATATATGAATTCAGATTTCACGCCTATCGTTTCGCGGACCTTATTTACAAACGGACCCGACTTCTCCGACGGCATAGCGATGACAGCGCCGACCTGCCATGCAGTTGACCGCGTTAGGCCTTCGCTCGCCTGTTTGATCGACATTTTGCCTATTACATCGTTGGCAGATAATGCAAACGTTTTACCATCCGGCGCGTAGGGTCTTCCGTCCTGATACAGGACAAAATTACCGTTCTCATGCTTCAGAATGCTTTCTTTAATGCCGTCGGACGTTATCTGCCATATATGTTCATCTACATACTTGCCATATGATTCTTTTCTTATCATCATGGCGATCATATCGCCGCGTAGCTCTTCCATGCTCTTGATCGGCCTCAAATGCAGATGGCCGCGCTCAACCGGTACGCCGTCTTCAGATGATACATCCTCCGTGCAACTCACGCTCCTTACCGTCCCGTCCTCGGCCACGTCGAACGCCGCTATGCGGCTTAAACTTACCCGTCCGCCCTGAAGAATGGCGTAAGAGGCTTCGTAAGCGCCTTTTGCTTCTTTCCTCACGGCATCCGCGACTTCCTTAGGAAGGCCCTTAAGTGCTTCTTTAAGGGTCGCGCCTGAATATTCTATTCCGGAGTATCTTACAACCACCTCATTATCAACCCTTTCTTCACCGTAGTAAGCCGCCTCTATGGCGTTCCGCGCCTTCGTCGGCAGTCTTCCTATAGGCTTGAAGATATTCGTCATGCCTACCATGCTGGCCGGCGGCGCCGCGCTCATCATCGCAAGCGGCGGCTGAACTCCTCGCAGCGGCATAATGCTGGTATCCTCCATATTAATGCCCCTTAGTAGCTCTGTGGCAGCATCGCTCAGCATCCTGCGTTCATTCTTCAAGAGTTCTATTGCGGCCGGATTTTCCTTTATCGAGTCAATCCTATCTTTTATTGCATCCGCTATTGCATAGAAGTCGAGGGACAGGAAGTCCTCATTTTCGTAAAACTTCTTCGCATTGCCGCGCATCTCTTTTAATTTACGCTGTGCATCAGGCGCGTTTCCTGATTTCTCTAGCTCTATTGCCGCCTGCACATATTGACCGAGAGGATTATTCCACGCCACCCTCAGCTCATGGGCTACTACTCTCATTTTTATGATATTATACTTTTCCTCTCCGGCGCGGCTTTCAATCGTCCACCCCTCACCCTGCTTGACCATTATATCAATTATCTCTTCTTCCGTACGGGCCGGCGCCTGCGCTTTTCCGACGGAAACCGCGGCTTCTTTGGTTCTGACGGCTTGCCGCCTTGCTTTCCTCTCGGCAATCGCTGTCTGTATCTTACCAATAGCTACTCTGAACCAGTAGGCCGTCTGCCTGAAGAACCATACAACCCCTGCCGCTCCATTAAAGCTTAGAGTAGATGTAGGCATACCCTCAAAACTCGGGAACTTGGGCTTCTTTAATTCTGCAGGCACGAGCTGCTGCTGTATCGAAGCCAGTACTTTCAGATCATGCACGATCATTTCAGCTTTAGATGTTATTTCATCCTGAAGAACGAAGTTTTTGTCTACGTTATTTATCAATCGCTTTAATAAATCCAATGCTTTTTCAAAATTTTCTCTGGCGTCGGCTTGGCTGCTTTTTACAAGTTCCGGAATCCGCAACAACATCATCTCTATTGTCCTTGCCTGCTCCTCAACGTCCCTGAGCATCTTTTTTTCTTCTTCGGGAGTCCGGGAGAGGGCCCTGAATAACTGATTGGCTTCTTCCGGCGTCAATTCTACTGCCGGTTTTGCCTCTTCTTTTTCTTCTGCCTTGGCCCTGGCTTGAGTTGCCCTTTGCGCCTCAGCCTGTCTTTCGGCCTCTCCGGCCGCCTTCTCTTCAGCTTCCCGCTTAGCAAGCTTGGCTTGTACCACGCCTAATGCCTCTGCAACTTTCACCTTGCGTTCAGCCTCTTCTCTTTGCCGTGTTTCCTTAGCAGCTTGTATTAACGCATCCAATCTTGCCTGCTCGGCGATTGCTGTCTCTTCGGCCATTCTGGCAGCTTCTTCTTCAGCAGCACGTCTTAATGAATCCAATCTTGCCTGCTCGGCTGCTACTTCGGCGATCGCCCTCTCTTCGGCCTTCTTGCGCGCTTCTTCCTCGTCTTTTATTCTCTTCTTCTCCGCTATAGTAGTTTTTCTCTTAGCGCTGGCAGCTGCTCTTGCGGCGATCTTCTTCGCTTCTACAACAGCTTCTTCCGCTGTTTTGCGCTCTGCTTCAACTCTTGCCTGTTCTTCTTTCGCAAGTTTCTCAGCGCGGGCCTGTTCGGCTTGTGCCACTTTTTCAACATGAGCTATAGCTGTTAATATCACAACTTCTTCCGAAATACCCAGGGCATTACCTAACTCTTTATCATTGTCGGCAATCTTAAGAGCAGTTGTTATATTTGCTGTCACAAATCCGTAGAACTTTCCGATGCTGATAAACCTCAGCAACTCCGGATTAACCGATTGTATCTTAGCAAATACCTTCGCCAGCAAGTTAGCATCCTCCGCAGACACCTGTTTCGCAGTGCCATCGGCATCTCTGAAAACGAGATTAATAAAGATATATTCCGTGGAGACGCCGTATTTGGATGATGTGCTTTCAACTGTCTTGAGCGATATACCTCCTTCGACCTTGACCGTAAAGAGGCTGCTAGCCGCCAATTCGCCTAATAGCATGTTCCTGGCAGTCGCATCATTCACGTTTTCAGATATCGCAATGTAGAGCTTCGCCGGTGTGACCTCTCCTTCAATCTCCTCGGGCAACGAATACGCGAGATCCTTCATGCGTTTCGCTTCTTTTGCCGTGACAGGATGCGCCGCGCCTTTTCTATCTTTTAATGTCATCGATTCAAATACCTGCTCAATTCCTACGCCTGCATTTGCGGCCTCTTTTTCGACATTCTTTATTTTAGCTGAGTCTTTTACCTTGGGGGCGGGTTTCTTGACTGCCGCGAGCGCTTTTTCATTTATACCGTCGATCATTGATTTAGGTGACTCTTTACTGAGCCCCGCCTCATCCACATACGCTCTTAACTCGCTCATCTTGCCATTCAGCTCTTCTCCGATAGTGACATTTAGGTTTTTATTTAGACTCTCGAGATTGTCTATCATATCTTTTGCTATTGAGTATAGTACGGCTGCGTACTTCTTCAGATAACGGTTCTTTTCGGCATCGGCTATCTTATTAGCCTCGGCAAATATGGATAGTGCCCTGTCGACTATCTTAGTGATCACGCCTTTAAGCGTCTTTGCGGATTCTGCAACCTCTAATCTTGTTAGATTAACAACCTTCATCTCCGCTTCGATCACAGCTATCTTCATCAAGGCTTCTTCCAATAATGCGGCTATCTTTTCCATCGCCTTCATGGCCGCATAATTAATCCTGCCGTCCATTGCTAGAGCATCTTCATACAGGCGTGCCACTTCGACGAGATCTGTAATTACATCAGCCAGCCTTGTTTCATCCGCTATCGACTTGCCAGCGTCTTTGATCAGCTTATCGGCTTTCCTCGCATATTTTTCAGCATCGCGCTTGTTATCACGCTTGTCAACGATACCTTTGATCTTGTCACTCAATGCCTTTATATCCTGTGCCCTGTCTTGTTCAAGTTTCTCGTCGAAGTTTATAGCTTCCGCTGCTTTAATATGCCGTTGGGCATTCGTGATATCCCCTTGTGCTATATAGGCTTGAGCCAGACGCATGTGAAGCCCGAAGACTTCATCTATACTTAACATGCCTTTATCCCTAAAGGCTTCTTTTGCCGCTTCAAGAGATGTCGTTATATCAACGCCGGCAGCATCGGCTATCTCTTGGCGTATGGACCTTGCGAGTTTCTTCATCTCTCTTATGAGGTCCAAAGAGTACGGGCTGGTTAAATTGACACCGGACTTCGTAATTTCTTCCGCCATTTCCTGTAATTCTTGAATTCTGCCGACCATATCTGCGGTAAGTATTCCTTTACCAACAAGCTCTTCAACTTTGCTCTTCAGATCTTTCAGACGATCGTTGGTGCCTGTCTTCATCGGTGACTTAATGAATGTGGCAAGCATGGTCCTAATCTCTGTTAATAACGGCGCTGCATTTCCGGATTGTTTAGCGAGCTCTTCCTGGAATGCTTTTAATAGGTTTTCCTTATCCTTTACTAATCCCTCTGCCGTCTCAAGGTCATCTTTAGAAATACATGCATCTATCCTGCCTATAATAGCTTCCTTATTGTTCGGATCTATGGCAAGGACTATTTCATGAACCCTCATGGCTTCATCGTGTTTTCCGGCTTTCTTGTAAATGTCCGCGGCTTTCATATATTCTTTTACGGCGCTTTCTTTCTTACCGGATGATTCAAGAGCTTTCGCGCGGCTCTCTATGGTTCCGGCGTCATCTTTCTCTAACTTAAGCGCCTTGACGTATAATGACTTTATTCTGCGCGATATTCTCCAGCCCGGATTACCCTGTTTCTGCAGGCTATCCGCCAATCTCCTGTACACGTCTGCAGTTTCAAGACCCGACTTAATCGCCATGTCGTAGTTAATGACTGCCAGGTCAAAAACACCTATAGCTTCATATGTTCTCGCGAGGCCGTAATATGCGCGCGCCTCTTTCTCTTTATAGGCCCTTAATATAGACTTTCTCTCTTTTCTCGCTTTATCCCCTATTTGCGGCTTATTCTCCAGTACCTTTAAGAAGCATTCCCTTGCCGCCTCAAACTGGCCTTCCTCTATATAGCGATCTCCAAGAGTGAGGTAGAAATCAACATCCGGCTTCCCCTCACCTGACAATATGTAGATATTGTCAATGGCGTCCTGCGCCTCTTTATTCTTCGGGTCCGCCTCTAGCGCTGTCTTATATGAGCCAAGCGCATCTCTGTATCTGGCTTCATTCATCCGGATCCTGCCTATAATGAGATGGGCGTCGACGAACTTGGCATCTAATTCCAGGGCCTTCATGGCCATGTCCTGCGCCTTCTGAATATCGCCTTTTGCAAGGTAGATCTTCGCAAGTTCCAGACAAGCCTCTTTGGAATTCTTGTCATACGCTAGGGCTTTTTCGAGATATTTGATTGCCTTGTCGCTCTGGCCAATGTCATTATACAGATCTGCTATCTGTATATAGATTTCAACTGATGGGCGCAGCACATATTCTTTCTTGAGTAGATCGATCTTCAGCGAGACGGCCTCTTCTAGCGTAAGCCTATCGTTTGCATCTATGATGGCAAATATCCTTGTGAGGTTGTCCTTTTCTCCGATGAATTTTGATTCTCTGATAAGTATGTTATTGAGCAGATCTACTACCGCGCCTCTATGCTTCAAATTCCGAATAGCGTCCTGCGCCTCTCGCATGGCATGATCTGTAGTGGTTGGAATAAGTAGGCGTATCATCTCTTTTATTATATCCGGAGGTCCGCGGGTCGGCGCCGCGGTCATAGCGACCGATTCGACGACACCCAAGAGGCCGTTCAGGGCAATTATTCCTTCCGCCGTATCAAAACCGTATTTATTTATGAGCTCTACCAATGCGTTCATCTTTGATATATCATCTTTGCCGGCCATGGCCGCGGCGAATTTTGCTTCGAATGACTCATCTTTACCGGTAAGCGAGGCCGTCATCTCGTCAAGGATTGATTGTTTTCTCATCGTTTCGAGATCGGACTCGTCGGCATCCGCCGGCAGGGCATTCTTCCTCTTGTCAGACTCCGCGCTTATTAAACCGTCAATATCGACTCCTTTTATAGCCATCTTCTTGAGCGCTTTTATTACAAGATTGCCCTGAGCATTTTCACGGATTACAATTGAATCATCTTTGAAGAGTGCTTTCACAAGTTCTTCCGCCATTGCCTGCTCTAGAACATTATTTTCAAGCAAGTTCACAAGTCCGTCATACGCCTTCTTCAAGTTCTCTTCGCCTGCCTTCTCACCGCGCGCAAGAACCGCGAGATACTGCCTCGCCGCTTCTTTGACGTTCCTCGCCTTGCTATAGGTATCCGCTAATTCAAGGCGAGCTTCTATATTCTGTGAATCGGCAATGACAGCGGCACGTAATTCTTTTAAAACAATTGAATTCAAAAGACTTTCCTGTTCAAGCTCTGCTTCGCGTATCTCTTTTGTGTTTCTATTCATCCTCTTCGCCGCTTCAGTTTCGAGCTTCTTCAGTTCGGCCTCAAGACCTGTTATCTCTTCCTCAAGTTTTTTGATGCCCTTGCGCCATTCGCTTTCTGCGAACTCCGCATCGGCCCTAAGCTTATCGTCATCTGCAACACTCATCCACCAATCCCTATAATCTTTTTGCTTGGCGCTCTCTTTAGCAAGCTCGCGTTTCTTCTCGCTCTGCCTATTTTTCATTTCGGCTATCGTCCTGTCTTCTGCCGCTTCATTACCTTTACCCTTGATCACTTCTATGAGAGTTGCATACGTACCATATAAAGCCGATTGCAGCAATTCTTTTCTTGCTGCATTTACAGGATCCTCTATCATGCTCTTCAAAAGTCCTATCTTCCTTCTCATCGCTACGGTCTTATCATATGCCGACCCTGCCTCAGCTATCGTCTTGTCTATATTAGCAAGATCCGGTATGCTTACGAACTCTATGACCACTCCTAGAGCTAACGCACGGCCGCGCGTGAGATGCGCCTTAGAAAAATCTTTTGCCTTTTCATGGCAGGACACTATACCCAGCATCGCCGCCATACGGTCTCTCTTCCTGTCCTCGCTGAGTTTCTTCAGGCAATCATTATATCTTTCAATGGCTTCATTGTATTTGCCCTCCGCCTCAAGCGCTTTGCCTGAATAATATTCCTCCATACCCTGCATCTCTTTAGCCTGAGCTGCGAGTTTATTCTGTTGATCTGAGATCGCCCTTAGCCCTTTCTCTACACCGTCTAATTCCTTGCTGACTTTATCTCTTTCGGCGCTTACTTCACTCACTTTGGCCTGAAGCGCAAACACCCTCTTTGTTATTTCACCCATGCGTCGTTCCAGAGCCGGCCTTTCATTCTGTGCCTCGGCAAATTTAATCTCGGCATCCTCTCTTGCCTTTACAGAATCAAATTGCTCCTTTTCCGCTCTTAGCTGTTCTATTTCTTTATCAAGCGCTGCCCTTGCGGCGTCTTCAATTTCTTTTATCACCTTTTCAGCGTTAGCCTTTGCCTTGTCAAGATTATCCAATTGGTTGCTTATACTTGCGCCTTCCTCTATAAGATCATTTATCTCGTTATCAATGGCTCCCAATTTCTTATCGGTGCCGGCCTCTTCATTGAGTTTATTGCGTCTTGCCTCTAAGTCTCTTCTCCTGGCTTCGGCAGCTTCTCTTTCCTTTACCAGAGCGGTACGCTTTTCGCCAAACCCCGCAGCCAACCTCCTGTACGCGAATGCCCTGACTGCAGCAGATCTTGTAGAATCATTCGCTATCGCTTCGAGCGCTTTCGCGTCGCCGGTCGTCATGGCACCGAACAAAGCATTCTTTTCCGCTGCATGCGCGCCTGTCAGTGACTTCATTGCGTTAGCGGCTCTCGTTTTAAGGTCTCTCGGCTTATCAAACATTAACACTATTGCTTCTTCATTACCCAACATCGCCGCTTTAATCGCTTCTTTCTCCGCAGCGCGCGTCTGAGGAATCGAAATAAGACCATTTATCAATGTCTTAACAAAGCTAAAGCCTGTCCATTTTGCAAAGGTATTTTTAACGCTTTCCATCTTCTGGTATTTCTGGACCGCCTTGTAGTCGCCTCTTGCAATGGCCTTTTGTATAGCATCTTTCTGCGATCCCTGTAATAATTTAAATGCCTTCATTATTACGCCGGGCACGGCGAATGCAAGCGCCCATCCTATGGGTAGATGGAACACGCACACTGATACCACTAGTCCTATCACTATCGGAATTCCGAATTTGACTACGCCAATTGCTATTTTTCCCGCTTTATAACCGGCCGCCATGTCAATTATTCTTTTTACTGGATTTCCTTGGCTGTAAATTTTAGCGCGTTCAACCCTGGCGTCACCTTCGACCTTTTTGTTTCCATTCATGGCTGCGGATGATGCTGCCCTGTTATAATAGGTAAGGCCGCGTCTGAGGCCAGCTTCTCCCTTTACCGCGAAAGCCTCGGCTAATACAAAATTAATCTCTTCGGTCCTTAAAGCAGTTCCGGCCGGCATTGAAACCTTACCATCGGCTACCGGCTTAAGGCCCTTTATTATTTCATCACCGAATTCCGCGAGCAATGCGTCGAGTTGTGGATCGCCGAGTTTCTTCGCCATTTCGACCAGCTTCGCCGCGGCCGCGGTCCTCTTCGCCTCATCTTTTCCGCGCAGATCTCTCATCAAGCCCCTGACCTCTTCTGCCCTGACCAGGATGTCGTCGATCGCCGCTATTCTCTCGTTCTTCTTATTCTTAGCATCGCCTGTTAGTTTATTCGCTTGTGAACGCAGGCTCTCCCTCTCGGCCACCAGCGCTTTTCTGTCAAATGCCTGCGGCAGCCCTCTCCATGTGTATATAAAATCTTTTACGGTTTCTCTATGTTTCTTATCAGCGCCGGTAATATTATCGACTATCTTTTTTCTCATCGAACCTATCGCATCCAGGATTCTGCTTAAGAAGCCTGAGAAGCCTTTTGAATAATCCCTGTAAGCCGGCACTCCTTTGATGAAACCTTTGACCTTCATTTCATTTATGAAATCGCTCGCGCTTAAAAGTCCTTCCTGCCTGTCGCCAAGCGTTATTTTTCCGTTTATATCTATATGTAACCCGACGCTCTTGACAAAACCGGCTACATTCTTATTGCTTTGCCCTAACACCAGCTCTTCGTCCTCCGTGATGTTGCCTCTTATGACTCTTATGCCATCGTCCGTATCGGCAAAACCGAATTTGTACCCGTCTATTTCCACTACTCCTTTTTCTTTGCCGGCGCTTTCCTTTATAAGGCGCGTGATACCGGCCCCCGAGCTGTCTTCCGCGTCAGCAAGGCCCATGAGGGCCCTGTTAAATTCATTTTCCGGGTCTGTCTGGCTGTATCCCAGATGCATAACAAATAATTTTCCTGACGCAGCGGCGGTACCGGGTTCGCTTTGGCTGAAGCCTATCAGGACAACCCTGCTGCTTCCGAGCCCGGAGAGGGTTTCCTGGCTCATCTGGCTTAATTCCTCCCGTATCTTCTGACAACGCGCACTGGTTATTGCAGGATCATCGTCCGGAGGCAGGCATACTATAGGCTTCCCGAGTTTTCCGTCTTTTTTCGCCTTTAGTAAAGACGCGGCAATCTGTTCTTCCCTGCATCGCAGCACCATCGTGCCATCGAGACCAAATTCGGCTGCACTGCCGTCTTGCAAATCCACCGCCTCTGACATAACAGCGGCATTGCCCTCGGCGCGGGCCATCATCTCTGCCACTTCCTGTGCGGAAATGCGCCTTGCCTGGCTAGAGACCGTCCTGGCTACATAAGCGCGCTGCGGGCCCAACACCTCTTCCCGTATCTCAGTAAGAAGCCCGGTCTTTTTCTTGCCGGACGGTTTCACTATCGGGCTTATGGTCTCTACCCCGGAATCTGATCTGCCCAGTTCTTTTCTTAATACGGAAATACTTTGGCTGAAGTATCTTATTTGCGAATCGTAATAATCAACGTTACTTGGATCGAGCGTCTTAAGCTCTTGATAGCACTCCGCTATCCTTTCGAGCTGTTCAAGTTCTACGGTGCGGTCGCCTGCACCCCTTGCGGCCTGAAGCTTCGTATAAGCTTCGGACTTGGCATTTTCATAATACTCAATCTTTATTGCCGTATCCTTTGCTATCCCGATCTGCTCCTGGACATACTTCTCGAAGCCCTGCGCCGTTACCGCGACATTCCTTATGACGCCCATGGCGTTTCTGGCTTCGGCCTCCGCTGCTTTTATGATCGTCTTCTTTGACATGTTGCCGAAACGCATCATGTTTTCGGTCTTCTTGTAGAAATCCTCTCTTATGGACTCTATCTGGGAGTCGATGCATCTTCTTGCCAGCATATCCGTCACGCTCCTGATAAGCCTCTGCCTGAATTCGCTGCTATTTAAAGATAACACGCCGCTTGCCGTATTAAGCAGCGCGCCTATGGAGTCCTCGTCATATAATAGGCCGAATTTTTCTTGCAACTGCTTAGTGATTTCGAACCCCGATATGTCGGGAACGCCGAGTATCTCATCGATACCCGTCAATATATCTTTGGTCGGCTCTGTATCCTTAAGCTTTCCGAGTAATTCCGCAGTCTTGGCGGATTGCACTTTACGGATAGATTCCAGAAGCCGGTACTTGAGGCTGCTGTCTCTCACATTGCCTTTGATCTGTTCTGCGAATTTCTCTTCTTTCGCCTTCTGGGCAATGTCAAGAGCTTTGTCAAAAAGCCCGCTATGTGCACGCCGCATAGCATTAAGATCCTGACGGGCGGCGTACAAATCAGCATCAATGTTTTCTAATTCCGTTCTCAGTTCAGTTGCCTTGTCACTATACCCTTGACTATCAGTGTAGGTTAGCCATGCCTGCGCGCTGTTTCGTTTAATCTCCAGCTCCTGGACCCGTTTATATTCTGAACTATTGAATATCTCGTCAAAAGCATCCATCGCCATCTTGGCGATAGAGCCGTCTTTAGAGCGTTCACCGAACCTGGTCCTTGCCTCGTCCAGCATCTTGCGGGCCTTGGATCCTTCCGCAAGCGTCACGTATATTTTAGTATCTCCCTGCTGCCCTTTACGGCCGGACCTTCCTCTTAGCTGCATCTCTACTCTTTGTGAATTGTGCAGGCAAAGCGCTATTACAAGAAGGCCGCTTCCTTTCGCCATTTCTGTAAGCTCTATATCTACTCCGCGGCCGCTTATGGCGGTGGCGATAGTAACCATGCCAGGAATAGCCGCTTTTGATTTTATAGAATTCTTCGTGCTTTCTTCCCTTGCCGTGAAGGTCTGAAGGTGTGTCGCGGCGCTGAATGTCTTAGACGGGTCTCCGGTCAAGGCTAGGAGCTTTTGATTTATCTCGCCCTCGCGCGCTGAAATCATCCTGAACAACTCATCCGCCTGCTTTACGCTTTCCACGTTCAGCAGAACCGGCCTGTCATTTGCTATCGCATCCACCACATCGTCGATAACCCTGTCTATCATCTCTGCGCTGTTCAAGAAGACCTCTTTCGGCCGGTCTTTTCTCTGCTTAAAGTTGTGCGGAGGTACCTTCTGGCGGTTGAAGCCGTAAAGGTCGTGCAGAAGATCTGACTCATCGCCTCTGCCCAGTGTCCCGGTCATGCCTACGGTATCGCTGAATATGTCGACAAAGAGCTGTTTGGCCGTAATTTCCGACGAAGAATTGCCTTCGCCGCGTATGATCAACTTTTCCTTAGCCTCGAGGAATTGATGCAGGCTGGCAAACGCCCCGCCTTTAAGTCTCTGGCCTACGGAGTTTGTCCCGGTCATCTCCTGAGTCAGCATTATCTGCCCGGCTACAACCGTGTAGTCTGTGCCGCACTGGTGCGCGCGCTGGGCGGTAAGCGCATCCTGCATCAGTGCCAGATAACATCCGTTCTTGATCATCTCGTTGATCTCTTCGTTGCTCTTCGATCCTATGCCTGCCTTTTCCGAAACCACCTTGGCTTTCAGGCCGGTTATCATTTTTTCTATGACGTCTGGGTCTCTTTGCATACCTGAGCGCTCAAGTGCGGCCTTAACCCTGTTGACGAACTCCGCCTTACGGCTGCCACTCAGCACTTCGAGAAGAGCGCCTAAGGCCTTGTCCCTCTTGTCGCTGTCTATCATGACGTGCTTGTTATCCCGGTATAGCGTGCCGAGATTACCGTCGTCAAAATTAGTGCCATTGGTTTTCTCAAATCCTTCATCTCTCACCGATTCAAATTCCCTGACAGTCTGCGTTTCAGCAGCCATGTCCGCGGCTATTATCTCCATCATCTTTTCGGCGGATATGGTTGCCGTGGCCCTGACCTGTATAAATGAGGTGAGCGCCTGGTCTATAAGTATGCTGTCCAGCTCGTCGACTACGCAGGATATTTTCTTCAAATCCTCCAGGTCGGCCCTTATCAGGCGCCTGCCGCTTTCGACTTCTGCGATATCTTTGTCGTTATTAACGTCAAACGCAAGGGTATCTATAGACAGGAACACTATGTCTTTCTTGTACTGCTCACGTTTTTCCGATTCTTTCATGTGTTGCGTAACGTGCCCGATGCTTATTCCATACGGGGACAATACTTGCAACGCCTCCCTGTAGTTTTTATCCGAAAGCACGCCGGCTGTATCAACGTAAAGTACGCCGCTGCCTTTCATCGTCTTTATGTAACAGGTCATCATACCTACGGTGGTCTTGCCCTCTCCGGTAAGCAGCTCTATGACGTTCCTCATGGATACATTTTTCTTGTCTGTAGCGGTGAGGAGCTGTGTGGCCGCTACCTGTTCCGCATATGGCAAATATCCTTTTGCCATCAGGTTTATCATGGCTACGGCTGCCATCATGTTCTCGGGAGTAGACATGTCTTGATCCTTCAAAGCGCTTAATTCACCTTCAAGCTTCCTTATCCTGTTTTCTATCTTTTTCCTGTCATGGCCGTTTTCAGTCTGTGCGAGGACATATTTAAGGTACGTTATATCATTCCTCAACTGCGCGGGCTTTTTAAACTCTTCGGTCATCTCTTTCAACGCGTCTCTTATAGCTTTGCCGCCCTCTTCTGTCGCGGAGATATCTTTCAGACTAATTGCTATACTCGCAGCGCCTATTCCTGGTTCCTTGCCATCCCATATATCCTCTATGCTGAGAACGTTAATCTCCTTCCTGCCGGTCGTCAATTCTATGGAAAGATTGCTCCGTCTTTGTATGTCAGTATATATCCCGTCTTTTCCTATGAATGCTTCGGCAAAGTCGGTCAGGAGGAAGTCCCTGAATTGTTTTCTGGATTGCGCTTCCATCATTCTTGCGGAGAAATTGGACATATTGTTTACACTCTGCACAAGGCTCTGGAACGCGCAACCAGGCCCTGTCTCAAGCACACCGACAATATTTTCCAAGCTCTTTATAGCGTCCTTCGCCTCTTCCTTCGTTTTCGCATCAAGAGAAGAGTTTTCTATTATCTGCATCGCTCTTTCATATCCTGTATTGATATTGGTAAGCGCATCTACCACCTGATCCCTTAAAACCGGATCAAGAGTATTCAATACGGCGTTCTGGAATACTATCGCATTGATGGCTCTTCTGGTTATACTGCCTGTCAGCGTATTTAGCGTAGCTATTTGCAAAGTGCCAAGCGCGAGGCCGTCTACTATATTCATCATGAACTGTCTTAGGGCGATCTTGCCGCGTTCGCCTCCTTTAGCTATGTCATTAAGTATGACCTCATTAGCGATTGTACCCGAAATCGCGTCCGCTATCATGGTTATCCATTCGGGGTGTTCCGCTATCGTACCTACAAATTGTTCGGCGGCGAACCACATGCTCTCGGTTTCAAGAGAGGTCTTGGCGCCAGTGGCTATCATCATCTTGGTTAATTCCTCGTTCGAAAGAGAGCTAAGGGCATCGATTATAGCGCTTATATTCCTTTCATTAAAATCGTATCTGATTATATTACCTTGAGAATCCCTGTCAGCAGCATGTGCATCAAGAACAGCTTTGAATGCCGGCGCGCGGGCAAGCAGGCCTTCGGCATCTTTAACCCACCCTAAGAGCGCTGTGGCGAATCCCTGACGAGCTATGGGATCAACCCTTAAATTTGTGATAAATTCCCCTATCTCTCTTTCCTCCAAGATCTTCCGGAAGCTCCCCTTGAATCCATTCATGAAACTATTGTCTCTTTCTATCAGGGACTTTCTTATTTTTTTGGCGGCGTCTATTAGCCTGTTTCGAGCAAGACCGTTCATTGCTTCGATCTTCTCTTTAGTGGATGCCATACTTTCTATGTTTCGACATATATCGCGAATGGTCTCGGCCGGCGCGGACTGCGCGTGCCCTACGCGTAAGTCCTGTAAAGCCTGCCTAAGTTCGGCTGCGGTCATTTCTCCGCGATTCATCTTCGACATCATGACCATCGCCTGGTACAGGAACGCTTTTTCCGCGAGATTATCCGACTCTGCGTGACGCACTCTTAAATCAGTATTTATTTCATCCTGCTTTCCAAATAAGCTCTTGGTAAGGTAGCCGTACTCCTTAACAAATCTGATGGTCGAATTTTTCCACGGCAACATGCTCACCGGCAGCAGGCCTTTAAGCTCATTGGCCAGGCCTTCCGCATCTTCTATGTTGCCTTTGCGTATAGCGTCTGCCAGGGCCTCAAGCTTCTGGCAGGTTTCTATGAGCCTGTCGACTTTCCTTCCCATCAATTTTTCTGCGCCGACTCTCGGCATCCTGCCTTCGGCTACCAATTCTTCGACTGTACGGCCTTCCAGCCGCTCTATAAGCTTTCTAGCCCTGCGCTCGCTTATAATCCGGCGCGCTGCGCCTTGACTGAGCATTTGTATAGCATTGCCCCCACTGCCGGTAAGAAGCATCGAGAATATTTCCACATTTGAATATCCTCCGACAAAAGGTATCATATTGAACGATTTTCTTAACATGCCCGTTGCGCCGTCCAGGCGTATCCCTAAGAATTTGCCTCTGCCGAGCCCGCCCATGACGCTCAAGAAAGTAAGCGATTTGGTAATAGCCGCATACCGCGATATGTTTGAATTAAAGATCACTTCCTGAGACGGATCTGATATGCGCCCTGAGGAAATAATGCGTGATTGCAGCCCGGCGACAGTGCCCAATAGCCGCTGCTGGACTCTCAGCACTTTCGCCTCCGCGGCGCTTATTTCCTTATCTACTGCCACAAAATCCAGCAATATCGGCTTGCCGTCGACTGACCTGAATATGCTTAACGCTCTTTGCAATACAGGGAATTTTTCCTTGGTAAACGATTCCGGATTGGACAGCATCCCGCTGAGCCTTTCGGCTATTTCGCGCTTATGGGTATCAAACCATGCTTTGGCTTCAGCGTCATCCTTAAATGACGGCGTCCTGGAATCTATGCCCTGGATCCTCAGCCTGGAAACAATATCCGATGAGATGCCCATATCCAGCATGCCCCTACTGGAAGAAGTGCCGCCTGCCAGCGCTGCCAGCATCTCCACCTGTGACTGCGTCAAAGAAGCATCTCGAATCACAACATTGCTTATGAAGATCGCGGCATCGTCGCTTGTCTCTTTATAAATCGATAATTCCGATCCGAGCGCGGCTAGGCCCTCCACCCCGCCTATAGTCCTTGCATAGTTTAACATCACGGTAACTGCAGAGCCGTTACCCGCGAGGGTCCTTATGATTGATATGTCTGCAGCGGCGCGGGCAAAATTGCCTATAGATATCTCGGCACGCGCGGCGTCCATCAATTCCTGCGCTACAGGAACCATTAATCGGGCAAGCCCCGGATTTTGATTTAACACTTCGCTCACGGCAATTTCATCATTATTATTTAGCTGCCGGATTGCCTGCAGGCCAGAAATAAGTATTTTTGCCTTGCCGCGCGCTTCCAGCGTATTGAATTCGTGCTGGCCGGCTATACCCATCAACACCGCGGCTATGTGGTTGGAAACATTCCTGCCGTCCATTGACAGTATTGCGCTTTCAGCTAATGAGCTCATGCCGAACGCGCCATTAACCGCTACCAATACAGCCCTTCCTAGTTTTACATTTACATCTGATATTTCAGTTGCGCCAATGCCGCATAAAACGGCTGCCTCATTAAATGCTGTTATAAGAGAGCAGATCGACGTAAATATCCCTGACTTTTCGTTTGCCAATGCTGCCCCAGCCAGAAGTCCTGCCCTTGCTGTAACGGCCTGTCCCCTTATCATGCCAGTAAGCTCTCTCATTATAGCCTCTGCCGCGGCCTTGCCGTCATGCCGCGTCAGGCTTACGGTCCTGCAAATATTTGCAAACACAGTCATCGCGATTTTGAAGTCCGCAGCTGAAACACTGGTTGAGGTGTTAGTCATGATGGTGTTCCATGCCTGGGCGATTCTTCTTACGCTGGATATGAGGCCAAGCGCAATTGTACGATTACCTTGAGAGTCAGCCATGCCGCAGGCAAGCACAGCCTCAAAGGCGGTGTTAATATCCGTCAGCGCTGAAGACGCTGCGGCCAGTTCCGTAATTGTTGAAAGCGATCCAAATACGCCGTCAAAATTAGACCGCAGGTGCGCAAGAAGCGCGATGACGCTGTTCCCGGCACGGTCTACCATTGTTTTAATACTACCGTTCTGGCGGCACACATTTACAATGACCATAAAGGCCTTTGCATTGTCCGTAAGTATTGCGCCTATAGTCTGGAAATGCTCCCGTTCTTTGCCTGTTTCGGCAATAAGGTTTCTTACGCTTTCATTACAATTTTCTATATCATTAGCAAGCGACTCCGACATGCTGGCCACTTGAGGATTTAGCGCTCCCAGCATGCCTTCCATCAGCAACAGAGACGCCGATTTCATCGACACTATGAGAGCGAAGTTACGGTAATCGGCAAGGCTGGACGCGGCCTGCGCCGCGGTAACTTTGATTCCGGCATTTACCGCCGTAGCGATTTCCGCTATGGCACCTTCCTGCAGGCCGCTTTCCGCGGCAACGCGCGTCGAATAGCTCACGTTTACTAAAATAGCATTCAGCGCAAGTAATCCGGCCATACCGGTTGCTGCATATGACCCGCCGGCCTGTACGCCTGCTGTCATCTTGGCCATTTCGGCATTAAGGTCTTTAACAACCTTTAAGATCTCCTTTGCGTCTCCTCTGCGCATGACAGACTCTAGGTTGCCTGCCAGTTTTACAACATTTTCCGCAAGCGTCTTCACTTCTCTGGCAGCCCTCCTGGTTTCCTCCGTTGCCGATGTGTCCGACATTACATGGTTAAGGGCGGTATCGGCCTGAACCTTAAATGCCCTCGCCTCATCTGCAGATACGGTCCTGCCGCGCGAGATAGTTACCGTCATGCCGAGCATGGACCTAAAAACATCGATTTTGTTTTTAGTCAATTCCTTTGCGGGGATACCGTTAAGAGCATTCATTATAAAAGCTACGCTTGCGCCCACCATAACAGCCCTGTCGCGCTGGACCTTCAGCTTCCACCCTTCCATCATCGTCTGAGCTCTTCCCGGATCCCTGTCTTTAAGGGCTTTATATTTTTGCGCGTCCTTTGCATAAACATGCTCTGCGGCAACCAGCGCGTCTATATTATCGGGCTGGCAGCCAAGCGCTATTATTTCTATGCCCTTCAGGAACTTTCCGGTACTCTGTGCCATAAAGAGCGAACCGGACTCGCGCGCCTGTACATTAAATGTCCCGAGAATCTGCCTGCCTACCGGTGTTGCATTCAGACATATGAACACTAATATTATTCTTCTGGTCAGGGCGCTATTTTCGCCATAGCATGCATGCACCAGATCGCTGACCTCGTACATATTGGTCGCGTCCATGTTCACCAGCGCTGCCCTGTGCACCGCGTCCGATACGCTCATTTTATTTTCCCTGTTTGCGACAAAAGTCGAGAAAGCGTAATCCGCCACTTCGCGGGCAAGCTGGGCATCATTTTGCATTTTCACTGCAAAACCTGAACCTGCCGATATCCTGATACCCATTTCTGCAAGCTGAGCGCTGAAAGCGGGTATCTGTTGCGATAGTATTATTCCGCAAGCCATCAGCACCTGCGTGTATTGACCAATGGTGTCTATTTCAAACATGCCCGCTTTTTCAATCATGAACTTCGCCATTGCCCGCACTGCGGCTTCTCCGGAAGTGCCTCTTGACGCGTAGAATTTGACGGCATCAATAAATATTTTAGCCTGCCCGGCGCTTATACCGGACGCTATTGCGACAGATTCAATCTTGTTATAGTCGGCAGGCGATGCCCTTATCTGGCAGCCTACTGCGATAAACGCCAGGTCGTCTGCGTCATGGTCTATACTATTTGAATGGCGCGCAACCTCTTGTCGGAACGCACCCTTGCCTTGAGTATCCATAGCGTCATAAACATCGAGTCTTCGCTCGGAAACTCCGAGGTCTTTCAAAAATTCCCTATCTATTGCGCCTGTATCTATAAACGCGGCCATGGCGCATGATTTAAGAACATTGAGGTCAAGGATGCGTCCGTTTGGAGTTTGAGACGCAAGTGCGTCGGCGGATAACAGTAAATTTGTTATTAGCGAACTGGCGGTAGGGCTGCCAGCGGCGAGGAGCCGTGCTGTCGTTACGGTATCCCAGCCGTAATGTCTCATCAGCTCCTCCGGCTTTGCATTGCTTTCCACTTGAGGAATGTCGAATGTCATTCCGGCCGCGGCGCTGTTGGCTACTGAATAGGCCGCTACCGCAAAAATCCCAGAATAATCTCCGCCGGATGAGAGCGTGGCAAACGGATTCATATCGAGCAATCTGCCGGCTTCACTTACGACCTCACGGTTTTCGTTTTTAAATCTGGAATTATTAAACGCGTCGTTGGATACCGTGGCGTCACGACACTCCTTCGCAAGGCTATGGGCAGTATTTCTGATACCTGTCAATTCATTAATTGAATTTATGTTTAAAGCACCGACGCTACTACCGAGCACTTCCAGCGCAACATCAGCATGGTGCTGGAATTGAGCGTCGCTGTCACTTGTATCGGCCCTTTGCAGAGCCTCTAACGCCGCGCTCAATTCAAACCTCTTCACAGGATCGGTCTCCGCCGTTATGCGCGCCTGCAGCTTAGGTATGGCGTCGGCTGTGTGCTGCCGCGCCTTTTGCATGCTAAGATTGTGGCTGAAGGTCCCGCCGCCGTTTATATCAAAAAGTTCGACTACAAATTCCTGTAGATCTTCCGGCAAGAAAGACAATAATAGATGTTGTATTATCGGCTCTTTTATGCACTCCTCGAAGAATCCACCCACTATTTCAGATCTCCAAATCTTTCCTGCCGTCTTCCACGTCCAGATCATGGCTTTCTTAATATATGCTGCAGCGCGCGCTCCGAGGACCAATAGCGCTGTATCTATTCTACCGGAAACCATGGAAACTACGGAGGATTCCGTTATTATTTTCCCTGCTCCTCCGAATTTCGCACCGGACCATCCGGATAATGCGTGGAGAAATGGCCCAAAGATATGAAATACACCTATAAATATCAAACCTGTTGGTGTAGTAATATTCCGGACCAGGGTATTACCTGGCGAGCCCTGGCCTATTTGGTAACACATCTGCGCGATACCCTTTAATATACCGGGCCTCATTGCTTGCATACCTGCGTCACCTCCGAGCAAGGCAGAAGTTATAGGACTGATAATTTGACCGACTGCGTGCAACTTCAGCATAAACCTATATCCTATGCGATAGCCTGTTTCAATCAATCCGCGGAAAGTCATGGCGTATAACAGGTTATTGATCACAGCATGAAAATTTCTTGTAGTAACACCTAGGAATCTTGCAAGTACGCGATTATGTATAATGGCTCTGGCAATAGCCACTCTGAAACCGCGATTGGCTGCAATGGCTGCCAGGGCCTCTGTGGACATCAATGGCCTGACTAAAAATGCCAGTCTGGTGCTTGTCGCTAGCGTTTTCGCTAGCCTAGTGGCGATGGCGCCGGGGGCCAATATGGCAACTACGTCAACCATGAAATTGACCCAATTACCATATGTGATCACTCCAAACATCTTTTTGTCCCTGTTCTTGACTCCTTCTTCCATAGCCTCATTCCATGTGATACGTCCGGGTCCATGGACAATCCACGCACCGATAGCAAAAAGTACGGCGCCGTCGTACTTCGCAAAAGCTCTCTGACCCTCATCATAGCTATTCACCCGATTCAATCTCTGGAATTCGCCATTTTTGTATGTTATCGTCTCCTGGATCCGCTCTCCGTATGCGTCGTTAAGCGATTTCGGGTAATCTGCGCTGAAAAATGAAGCGATGCCTACTATGCTGAGCGCGTGCGCGACTACGTCAAAGATGGCGCTTCCGCTCCTGAATGCTCCGTCATAGGTAGCCAAAATATTCCCGTTGCTATCTTGCTGAAGCGTCATGTTTTTTGCGACAGTCTGGGTAAATCTCCCGTCTTTCCACGTGCCTATGGCCCACGCATTCGTATCGAAAATAATTCCTTCTCTGACGACATAATATTCTGTTGTCCGGCCCATCGCGTCAGCTGTTATCTGGGTCAGGAGTTTTCCGTAGGAGTAGGTGAAGACAAATGTTTTCGTTTTACCGAATATATAATAAGATGAACCGCCGTTGTTAAATTTTACGTTTATTTCCAGGTTCCCCTTCTGTTCGGGATCAAAAGAGAATACGCACATTTTGGCGGGCGTATTGCCATTTACATACTTAGTAAGGGTATCCGCTTCCGCTTTCTTTAACTCGGCTTCCAGGCCTTTCAATTTCTCGGCGAACTGCTGATCTCCTTCAATACGATTAGTATTCACAGTCATCGCTAGCTTTCCCAGGGCTATTTGCTGGCGGAGCTCCGATACGAGCCGCTCGTCCCGAGGCTGGCTTAATACCTTTTCCTGCTTGCCGCTCGAGAAGTCTTTTAATAAACCGTCTTCAGTCCATATACTGATACTTAGCGGGTCGTTTGCGGAGAAAGCTATTGTATAACATCGCACATTCACTCCTTTCGTAAGGTCATTATTGGTGACTGCACCGCACTTAAGAATCGCGGCAATTTGAAGGATCCTACCAGGAGTATCAGCATTTATTGAGATATGGACTTCCTTTCCGTCTCTAATCGTGAAAGACGATTCCATGACGCCGCCACCAACTATATCTGTTATCAGGGCGCTGATCGATATGATTTTTTCCGTACTAAATGTAGCACCGTCATGATATGCTATATTGTCGTCATCACTAAACCCAAATAGTGGAAGCCTATAGCCTCCCTGATTTAATTGCATTCTCTTGACATCCATGAATGGCACAAGAAAACTCCATAGAGCCTTTTCCTCCTCGGATGTCTTAGGCAAAAAGAAAGATCTGTCTTTGGTTTTTATTGCCAGCGCATGTAAAGCATTCGCTATTTCTAATATTTTATCAGGCGTATTAACCTCGCCTTCGACCTTAATTCCATTTTTCTCCAGAAACGCTATTGCCTCATTTATTCTAGTCTTAATAGTTGGGTCCATATGCATTGCCAGTTGAAGCGGAGTGCGTTCAAACGGACAGTAACTAAATGGCTTGCCGTCGTCTGTCAAATGGAATGTGACATAACTTTTAGGGTCTACATCTGCTATAAGTTTTTTTGCGCCTTCTTTTGTATCTTGCGGTATTTTTATATATTCATTCTGCGTTCTGGCTAAAGTCGTGCCTTCCCGGGATAATACATATGAAATCCTTTTATCTACATCACCCATAACTTGTGCTCGAATATAATCAGCGAGCTGCTCACTAACGAATCCTAATTTTATTGCTTCATTAAGCGTAAGTTGTTGACCAGTCGCAGCATTCGTCAATGTGCTGTCTAATCCGATGCCACATATCTCGCTGCCATCATCCGCTTTATGGATGATACGTTTAGAATCTATGTAAATGGGAACACCGTTCATCTGCTGATATGTGCTGAGTGCCATTGACAATAACTGCAGATTGGTCTCTCCATTTAATGCTTGCTTCCTTAAAGAAGCCATAATAGCATCGTTAGATATGTCCGCAATGGCTTTATCCAATTTAATGCTATCAAGCGTACCGTCTATTGTATAGTTATATGCTATTCCTAAAGCTGCTAGAAATATCTGCAAGTTAGTCTCTCCGCTCGTTGCATAAGGCTTTAACTTATCTGCTATTACTGGTGCGGCGACAAATGCTGCGTCGAAGCCAGCATCATCGAACTTACCATCTTTTACATAGCTGGCAGCT
>CAYSSS010000002.1:206-22748 GCA_964433975.1 uncultured Planctomycetia bacterium | reverse complement strand
GCTACTCCGAGGGCTCCTAAGAATACCTGCAGGTTAGTCTCGTCATTCTTTGCCCATTCGCTTAATACAGGCATTCTTGTTGTTATGCCAGTTATTGCTGCGTCGAAGCCAGCATCATCGAACTTACCATCTTTTACATAGCTGGCAGCTACTCCGAGGGCTCCTAAGAATACCTGCAGGTTAGTCTCGTCATTCTTTGCCCGTTCGCTTAATACAGGCATTCTTGTTGTTATGCCAGTTATTGCTGCGTCGAAGCCAGCATCATCGAACTTACCATCTTTTACATAGCTGGCAGCTACTCCGAGGGCTCCTAAGAATACCTGCAGGTTAGTCTCGTCATTCTTTGCCCGTTCGCTTAATACAGGCATAATACTATTCACACCCTCTAAAGCAGCGGTAAATCCTTTTACATCAAACTTACCGTTCACTATATAGTTGGCTAGTTCACCATAAGCTACGCCTTCTGCTTGCCTTAGGATAACTTCTCTTTCAGTCATTTCCAACACATAATTACCGATGATATTTCCGCTTCTATCATAAATGGTCGTTATAAATTCATCGCCCGTTTTCTTGAGATTACCTTCCTGATAAACCCATGCGTTTGCTTTTTTGCCTGATGGTAGCGTGACCATCCTATCGAACGAGACGATCTGGCCGCCTGCGACAAGGACTAACTGGCCTGCTTCTTCCTTGAATAATTCCTGGGCAAGAGGCGAGCCCAACTGCAGGCTCTGACCGAGCGTGATAGCATGATATACTCCCTGGAGCGTCTTTACTTCTTTGCCGGCTACTTTTATTCTTATACCTTCCTTGGTCAATTCCAATACCTGGCTGCCTACAAATTCCCTTCTCATATTGAAATAAGTGGTGAGTGACTTATCCCCTACTTTTCTAAGTTCACCTTCCTGGACCACGGTAAATCTCTCGCCGCTTTTCGATATCACTATTCCTGCTATAGCGACCGCCTCACCGCGCCCGTTAAAGAACTGGGCAACAAACGATTGTTTAAGTTCTGCTCCGGCCCCGCTTTCGAACGTTTCCGCGAAGAACCTTGCAGCATCTACGGTCCCCAATGTCCCGAATTTTTCTATCGTTGCTTTTGAAGAGGCGAGGAATAGTTTTAACGAAGTGATGTCCAATCTTCCGCCCATTACCGCAAAATCTCTGAATCCGAGACTACCTTCCGGCCCATAATCGTAAGCGCGCACGACTTTACCTATGACGCCCTGATAGATTGTCCGGCCTTGCTTGTCGGATACGGAGAACGCGAGATTGCTTTCGGTGAGGCGCTCATTTAAACTCCTGGGTGCCGTAAGCCTCTTGTCGAGCTGCATGCTCACTAATAGATTAGGAATGATGATACCGATAGCGGCGCCGAATATCGGACTAAGCGCAATTGTGGCAAGCGCCTTAATATCATCCGAAATGGCTGTCAACGCGCTCTTAAAGATGCTGCCCATCAATCCGGAGATGCCCTGCCGTAACTGCGTCATCCATCCTTTTGTAACAGACGGGCTGAACCGTGCCGCTAAAGCATCGAAGAAATATTTGATGCCCACTGAAGAGAGGATGCCGAAGCCGATGCCGGATATCCGGTTCATGATGGCCGGGACTAACGTCTTGATATTGTCCGAAAGCGCTATCAGCGCGCGCGCAACGGTTCCGCCGATCAACTTCTCAAATATCCTGCCCATAAAGCCGCCCGCACCCTGCTTCGGTTGGACCCCTTCTTCCTGCACCATAAACTGAGCGAGCCGCTTTGCTACATTATCGTTGAAATATCTGATACCCTCCGGAGATGCAATGCCGCCGGGCAATCTATCCGCTTCTGTAATGGTGCTGATCAATATTTTACTAATCTTTGCAGAATAAGCGGGATTTCCTGATTTATCCAGCCATATCAAATTGCCCGTCGTCATGCTCTTTCCGTCCTTAAGAGAGACTATCTTTTCAAATACCGGCATGACGCAGTTCTTTCCCGCATCCCATTCGCTTCCAAATACCGCAATCGCCTTACCCGTTTCGTCGTGCGCTACGAATGTTAGCAAAGTCACCGGAGTTTTTTCTCCAACTCCGCATATCTTCTCTATGGCATTGCCAAATGCCACCGCCGACAAAGGATCGGAAAAATTGGTCTTAGACACAACTTCGCTGACCCTCGCTAATTGGCCGCCTGTAAGTTTCAATGAGCCCGTCTCATTATCATAGATATTGCTCTCCACGGCCACGCGTCCTTTGGCATCGTACACTATACGCTCGACCGACCCTTCGACCTTCTTCTCCTGGCCGTTGTATTGAACGGTGATTTTGCCTACCGCTTTACCGTTTGCGTCGGCAACGTTTGCCTGGAATGCTTCTTTAAGGCTATCTCCCAGCTTATCCCTGAGAACGGATGTTACCACTGCCATAGCGAACGGATTTGCGAATGTGCCGCATTTTTCAATTGCCTGCGTGGTCGCCGTAGTGAATGCGCCGAATAGTTCGGCATCTATAGCACCGTTCCTTACGAGATCCATTGATGTGGCACGGAATCCGTATTCGTCTATGCGGGATAGTGCCGCATAAATGCCTTGTTTGCTCATGCCGACCGTCCATGACCAGTTACCGTCTCGAGAGGTTCTTGTAAAGGTAGCCCGTCCCGGTTCCGCGCCGGCAGCGCGTAAAGATCTTTCTGTGGCTGGCGCGTCTATTTTTTCGGGATTAGCACTTTCCCACTGGTTGGTCTTTTGATTAAGTTCGGCAAGCGTATCATTAAGCTGGGTAGTGACATCCCGCAATCTATCTTGGAGGATAGTAAGTTTTTTAAGATCAAATTTGGCGGGTATGGATTGGAGTTCAGCTATCTGGGTCCTTAAGTCCGACGTCTCGGACATGAGATTCGCGGATTGGGTGGCGAGTTCCGAGATCTGGACAGGCGGAGCGCGATCGTTAATCGCAATGGTCGCACTGAGTATTTTTGCTATCCTTTCATCTGTAATAACATTCCCCTGCTCATCCATCAGGTTTATGGTCGCGTATACACCGCCGCCTAAAGCTATCGGCTCGGTAAAGAGCTCCAGCAAGTTACCCGATAGACTGCCCAATGACCCATGTACCGCTATATCTCTCTTTCCGCTGACTGTAATAATTTCCATTGTCCCGGTCATCAAGCCGTTTCGGGCTCCGCCGCGCCATTCTACAGTGTTATCTATCTTTGAGCCGTTATATGTTGCTGAGCCGATCCTTGTACCTATCGAAACGCCCTTGCCTGCGATGACATCGTGATAGAATAACGTACCGCCCTCTCTAACGGCATCTTCTTTTCCTAATTCACCCTGCACTATGGCCATGGCTTCGACCGGCGCGGCTTTGGCCGCTTCCAGTTCGGCTTTGGCCATAAATAGCCTTACCTCCAATGAAGCGATCTTTAATCCAGCCTCTATCTTATCGCCTATTGTCGCGGCATTTGCAAACTCGCCCTTGGCTTGATCCAGTTCTTTTCCAACACGCTCGACTTGGTCGGCGGCCTTAGCGAGGCCCGGCCTCTCAAGCATCATACTCAGCTCAAAATTGCCCTTATATACCCTGCCTCCAACCATATACTCATAACATCTGGCGGAATATGGCGTCTCCACGGCCTTACCGGCATTATCGGTCCCGAGCTGCATGAATGCGCTGTGCCAGGAATTACCTGTATCATCAGTATATTTACCGGCGAATCTCACAAATTTGCCTCCCTGCAATAATAGGGTCGATGGATCCATGCCGGGGTTTATCTCCATAAATTCATCCCGCTGGTCGCGCTGTGCCTGCGTAAGTTCCTCGTCATAATATTTGGAGGCAACCTGAGCTATCCTTCCTGCGTTATCGTACAACAAGAGCGCAAAGCCCTTCTCCTCCGAATCAATAATAGAGACTCCCTCCGTGTTCCTACGCAACCCGGTCTCTTCGTCTATCTGCCAGCCGGGCAGCTTAAACCCGCCCTCGCTGTTCAGAGCGCCTATTTCAGCCTTGTAGAGAACTATGATATCGTTTGTGCGGCTGCCATGATTTTTCATTAGATACGCTTCCGACACGCTAAGGCCCGGCTCGGCAATGACTTTAAACTTCCATACGCCGCTAATATCAATGCCCATCAGTTTTTCCACAAGGCTCAGGCCCCATACCATCAGTTTCATGGTACCGTTGAATAATTCTGATAATGTTAAGTATGTAAATCTGCCCTGGCTGGTTACTTCAGCGTAGAGGGTTTTTATCCTGTCGTAGAACGCTTCGGTGGATAGCATGAATCCTGTATATAGGTCCCCGTACTCCTGCAGGTAGCGCTTCTTTCCGCGTGTGCCGTAATCGATGAATTTTCCGACCGCGACGAGCTTGCCGTAGAAGTCGTAATGGAAGAACTCTGCACGAACAAGCTTGCCTTTTTGAGAGAGCATTTTAAACAGGCTGGAGGTGGCAGTTACGGCATTCTTGTAAACCCGTATCATAATACCCTGCTGCGTATTATTCTGAGAACTTATATAGAAGCCTGTCACCGCGTTAAAGGCTTCCACGCAGAACGAGAGGTTGCCAAAAATAGTCGCGAAGATCCCTGCCTTGATGCCGCCGAGGATACGCTTGCCGTCGAGCAGGAGCCGCGGGCGGCCCCTCGTGTCCATGGATAATTCAAGAGATCCGCTCTTCACAGGGCTCAATAGGCCAAATTTTTCATATAGTGGTGTCAGTCCTTTTTCTACAACGTTCATTCGGTTATAACCGTAGAACGCTTCCTGCACCTGGCCCTTGAACGGATCTATTGTGATATTCGGCACGAGTTGTCCGTTTGCCCGATGTTCACCAAACTGCACAAGCGTGTCACCCTTAGCTATGGTACTTAAGAATCCTTTCGCCGGATCATACATGCTCTGGACGCTGTAGAGCGAAGGCGTGTCATTGATCAGGTTCGAACTTTGATTCACCCACCAATTAGCCAGGTTGTCTATTCTCTCGTTCATCAACTCGTCATCCCTATTATAGATGCGTTCGGACCTCGCTTTTTCCTGATCCCTGACTTCACCGGGCATTGCTTCGGATTCCTTTAGATAATTGTAATTTTCGGGCAATATGCTTCTAAGAAGCCGCATATAGCCTTCTTCCCTACCACCTAACTTCTGCTTCTTAATATTACTTACTATCCCCTCATCGGTTTTTGAAATATACAGCACATCCGCCTTTGACGGTAGGCTCTTTAGCGCATCCTGATAGTCGGGCCGTGCGTTAGCGGGCATCTCTCTGTCTTCTTGCGTGACTTCACTTTCTACCCAGTCCTTGACTTCATCTTTAATCGCCTCTCTTGTCTCTCTTACGGTATTATCAATAGGATCAAGTATATTGTCGGTACCCATATGGCCGAAAAATCCGGTTGTCGGATACAGGCCTTCTACCCAATGTCCGGCGCTGGCACCCTCATCATATAAATATCCGTACGTGACAAGGTCCTGCGCTACTTTTCTGCGCAGCTCAACATCTGTGACTTGATCAAGTAAATCTGTGGTAATCTTTGAGAAAAGCCCTTCAACCGTGCTCTTGGCAAGTTCTATCTTCGTTATAACATAGTCCTTGGCGTCATTTTTTAATTCTGTTTTAACAGCGGCGGGAAGTTCATACGCATACCAGTCATGCTCGCTTCTCCACTTTAGCTGGAGATAATTAAGCTGTCCCTGGTATAATATACCGTTCACGCTACCCACATCATCAGGTCCTGTATAAGAGTCTCCCGCCAATGCGTCCAACGCACTTATAACCCTCCACTTCACGTCATCCGGCGTTTCGCCGAGCCCAACAGATAATTCCAGACCCGCATGCTGTATCGCATACTCTATAAGGTCATCGGCTGAACCGTAACTATATGTGCCGTTATCAGCTTTAGTGGCGATATCGAACGTGTGGTCACTATACCAATGCAGGTGCAGGTTCATCATTTCGCTGAAGATCGCTTCTTTAACACGCTCTCTTGATCCTTCGGGCACTAATTCCATAATACGCTCGAGAAGTTCCTGTTCGATTATCCGCTTTGTATATACGTGCTCTTCTATATTATTAAGCACCCTGGTTATATCGGTATCCGCTATTGTGCCGTCCTCCGACGCAAGCGCTTTTTTCCACACCTGTAGAAGCACACTTGCCTTGAAATATTGCGCATCGATCTTCTGATTCTCTTTATAGTTAGCTACCTTGTTGCCGTCTTCAAACACAAACGGATCCGAATCAGTCCTTGCTATATAACTCAAAGCTCTCTTGAGTGTCTCCGTACCATCATTCGATTTGATCGTTACAGTGACACCATATTTCGCTTCTTTGCACGATTCTATGAGATCGTCCATGCCGTCCTCATATTCCCTGCGCGCCGCCATTATCTGTTTTTGGATCGCATCGAGCGCATATACATAATCTGACCTCTTTCTCATGTAGTCTGGGACGAAGTTGTCGAATACGAGCGTCTGGTAGCTCTTCTTGAGGTAATCCGGTATGTCCTGGCCGAGGTAGTCATCCCACCATGCAGGATAGGCGTGCTCATCGAGGAAGTAATAGAAATCGCTTCCCGGCGCAGGCGCAGCATCGCTCTCAGACGCCCCCATTCCAAACGTGCTTGTATATATAGGGAAGTTCTGGTCTATGGCAACGCTTGCTACGACGGCGCTATTGTCAAACACCAGTTTTCCGTCTGTAAAAGATACCTGATAAGTGACAGCACCAAGGACAAGATCGAACGGCAGCTGCTGCCGCGCAATAGCGATCTGAGCTGTCCCGTTATCGAGGATAAATGAATCTGTCTGGTAATTATAGCTAACGATATACGGCATTCCGCCTATATCTATGGATGATTGCGGCAGCGTTATTACGAGGTCTCCGTTTGCGGCGAATCCGGCTATTACGGTATTGCCGCTGAAAGTGAGCGTCTGCGGAATACCGAACCTCGTTATCGTATAAGAAGTGCCGGATGTCGCCTCATGTATAACAAAGGTATTCCCCGTGGTATCGCCTTCCACCAACAGGCTCATGCCGTTAACATATACGTTCTGATAATTATTTACGCTGGATGATATCTGGGTGGCGTTGACCGTCGTGTCAAACAAATCCGGCGCTGTCAATGTGAGCTCGCCGTTCGCGACAGACACGTCGAACGTCACGCCGTTTATCGTAACTGTGGAAGGCGGCGAATTCCTTGGGATAACCGCTGCTACGGAGCCGGTGTCAGCCAGAGTTATCTTGAAGCCGGTGTCAGTTGATTCTATGTTGTAGGTGTAGGTAACGGGTTCGGCTGCCGGAACCTGCTGTTTGGATACCTGCGTCGC
This sequence comes from uncultured Planctomycetia bacterium, assembly GCA_964433975.1. Classification (GTDB taxonomy): domain Bacteria; phylum Omnitrophota; class Gorgyraeia; order 2-01-FULL-45-10; family 2-01-FULL-45-10; genus 2-01-FULL-45-10. The sequence goes on along the minus strand of CAYSSS010000002.1, from coordinate 15,435 downwards.
AAACTGAGAATAAGAGCCATTAAGCGTTTCCCACCCCGAAATGGCGAAAGTACCGTCCCCGAGAGGTACGACATTCTGAACTGAATAGGTGGACCCGGCGCCCAATGAAGGCGCTATTGTTATATCCATCAAAGGCCCGCTGGCGCCCATTACCTTGTTAAAATATGTTCCATCGGTTTTATATTCAGAAAATAATACTGTGCCGTCACCCAGTCCTGAGACCGAACCGATAGAAGCGCTGCCATTCTGCCCGACCAGGTAAGAGGCCTTTTCAGTGAAAGCATTGTCAAAAATCTTTATGGTCGATTCTGAAGTTCCCGCGCTATAATTATATGAATTAATTCCTAGCGCAAATAACCCATTCCCCATGTTGCTTATGTTGAGATAAGTAGTGCTATATTCGTATATGGGCCAGTTATAATGATAATGATAATCAAATGTCTTTTCCCCTCCCACACTTGTAAAAGTATTTGTATTGCCGTCCCATTGCATGACCTTTAACGAACTGCTGCCTGTGGTTTCATACGTGTAAGGTGAGCCTGTATAAGTCATGTGGTATTGTCTTGTGGCTAACGCAAACTTGCCGTTACCTAGCGACACCGCACCATCAATATCAGTAAAATCGCCTTCTGTTTGTAGTGGTGTTTCGGTCCAGGAGGAATCGAATTGCAGTTCGCCGCGGTTATTAAAATCGTTATCCACGTCTACGGCCCTGATATAATAGCTATGATTATAGGATGAAGTCTCTGGGTCGGGCTCGCCTTCGGCGTAGAATTTCATCAATAATACACCTTGCCCTAACGACCCGTATACATCCTCTACGCCGTCTATCTGTTTTATATACTGACCATCGCTGCCATATATAGTTACCGACTTTTTGATTTCATATTCGTTGGTTTCAGGATTAATCCTATAACGTGTCGTGTGTAGCGCGAATCTTCCATCTCCCATGTCAATACATTTGGCAGTGCCCGCTTCGCCGTCAAACAACCATCCGGTCTCTACAATGTCAGTTTTCGAAACTTTTATATTACCGCTGGCATCAGTCATCTTATAGTACTCTTTATAGACCCCCTCCGCCTCTATATATTCTGACCACGTAGTCACTATGTCTCCGCTGCTAAGCCTCAGCACGTTGCACCAGGAGCTCATGTCGCTCAGCACTTGGGTGTTTCTTTGCGCCTCCGGCACCTCTGTATATTGATATGATGAAGCCACCGGCGAGCGAATGGTAACTGTCTTATAGTTCCTCGCGAGGTCTTCCGGATATATAGTCATGGCTGTGGGAGTGAATACAAGTTCTATCTTTGTGATGTTCGGCGTAACCGTCGTATCGGTTTTATTTACCATGTTGATATCGTAAAGCACGCCGTCTATCTCTATAGGCGCGTTAAAGTCCGTCACCTCGTAAACTTTATTTGAGTCGCTCATTAGTGTCAACGTAAGTTTATAACCATCAAAATCATATACGTAGTCCTTGCCACAAATCGTAACGAGGCCCCCAGCGGATGTATACATTATGTAGATACCGTTTCCCGGAAATTGGAATAGATTATAATTATTGCCGTTCGCCTTGAACGGTATCGGCTCGGCAGAAGAGCCGAACATGGACACATGCCCCTGGCCCCCCTCGATAGTTACTTTTCCGGTAGCTTTGCTATAAAATACAAGATAATTCGTGCCGTTATTTTCTATCTCGCCCAGGAGCCCGTTTTGCGGGGCCTGGAATGTATATGTACCGCTCGTAGCGGTTATCACTATAGAAACTATAGAAAGCGCCTGGCCCGACCCTCCCTGCGGCGTCAGGGTATACACCGGGCCGTCGGATGTAACATAGTATGTCCCGCGCACGTCGCGCTCTTCGGCCTCTTGTGTAAAGGCGTTGCCCGCCAAAGCTCCGTCATAGCCGTCACCGACCTCATTCCGGGCGGTTCCGTCGTTGAACGAATAATAAGCGAAAAGGCTGTCGCTATATACCGTGGAGCCGTTATCCATGAGCGCTCTGATTTCGTCTTCTGTCTCAAAAGCCCTGTCGTAGAAACTGACATTGTCGATTTCGCCGTTAAAGTACAGGCCGTCGCCGGTCATCGTTACACCCGAGACTCTTGTACCCTGTACCATCGCGCCTATGGCGCCTTTTTCGAGGTGGGCGGGTATACAAGATACGCCGGTGGAGATACTTGCTGTGCCCGCTAACTTACCATCATAGTAAAGCTTGAAAGTGTGGCTAGTTATATCAAGAACATAAGTGACATTGTACCATTCGCCAGCGGTGGTATCCGCATTAAGCCAAGCGTTTACCCCGCTCCCCCACGCCCCTGCCCATATTTTACCGTTCTCCACGTAAACGCTAATGCCGTTTTGACCGTCTCCTTCTTCGTAGATCATCTGTGTGCCGGCTGTATCGTTCGCCTTATACCAGAAGCTTCCCGTTCTGACAAATATCGGTTCATTGAAGGGGCCTGTACTAAGAGGGGCCATTGTGTCGGCGCTGAAGTCGTCGGATACCGTTACTATATCCGCCTGGCCGTTGATCTTTAATGCCGGCACGAAGTTGTATGTCTTGCCTGTCATGCTGCTAAATGGGAAACTCATGGATGCACTATAACCGGCATATGTTCTGTTTGCCATTCCGTCCCGGACATATATACATCCGTTATCTGTTGAGGTCGCCGCCGAACCATCCTTACTGATCTCTATTAAAATATTACTGGTTCCGTCCCATTCAAAAGGAACGGTAAAATTAAATGTGTACCAGCCGTTAGTGGAGAGTGCTGACTTCGATAAAGTAGGCTGATAGTATACATCTGTCCAACCGCTCGTCACCCAAGCGGTTGAGGTTTCATTAGTTGTATTTTGCATTCTTATTCTGAAATTAGATAAATCCTTAGTTGGCATGCTAGAACATTTAAGGCTTATTGACCATATCTCATTGGTATTTCCGGCTTTGAGTCCCGCCGCCGCAAGCTCCGAGGCAAGATATACTGTCTGGGTCATTGAATCAGTGTATTCAGAATTATATGGGTCTCCTCTATATTTAATGGTTGCATCATATGACCAGCGCGTTAGTTCCTTCTCCATTAAGACCTGTTTTTCGCGTAAGCCAGTACCGATGAATTTAATATCATCTATCAACGCTGTATCCTGGTCCTGGCTGGTCGCGGCTGTATTAGAATAGACCCACTTTATGGTGTGATCTCCGAGGGCAAGGCCTGTCTCTGTGAAAGTATTCCACGTATCCGGATCGCCTGTTAACACCGTTTCTATACCGTCTATATAAACCCTTAAACTCTTCCCCTCTCCGGAAGAGAGATTCCATCGGAAGCTCAAATCATTCTCTTCAGTCAAAGTGAATTTCCTCTCTATATACGTCTCGCCGCCTTCATATACAACCCCTGCTTTTGCGGCATAATTAAAAGGTGTGATTGATATGTTGGTTAACGTTCCATTATTGCCGTGGCCGGATACATCGGTAGCCGTTCCGTCTTTGAAATCATAGTAAGTAACTAAATTGGGCTCGGTTGTGGGCTCGCCTAAGCCGTTATTCATATGATTTTGTATCGTACTTAGAGATAACACTTGGTTATAGACAGCGAAGTCATACATTTCGCCATTAAACGGGTTAGTAATCACGCCATTAGCGTATTTCGTGGCCCCGAGCCATAAATTACCACCGCTTGTTATCGCAGGTTTAGGACTCATGCCTAGGACCATGCGCTGCTTACCATCTATATAAATATTTAATGCTCCAGTACTACTAACCCATGTTATTGCTATATGATGCGGATTGCCATCGTATATATCGCTAACATCCACACCGCTGCAATAGCTTACACCGGAGCCATTATTTTTATAAAAATTAAGGAAGCCGCTCGAACGTTCAAGTTGTAAAAACCAATCCGGCGCGTCTTGCCCTGCATATGTATACCTGGCGATTACTTGATTAGTAGCTCCGGAGTTTTGCGGTTTGATCCAGGTTTCTATTGTCATGGCTGTTGTCGGAAAGCCGCTAGAGACAGGATTTGTTTTTACGTAGCTTATGCTGCCGTTAAATTTTGCTTTATAGCCCTCAAGAGTGTCCTGCCACGACCAATCACCGGCCCCACCTGTCTTATAAAGGGAGTCGTAAGGCAACTCGACGTAGCTGCCTGAGCCGTCAAGGGACAATTCTTTTTCTCCCGCAGGCATCTGCACCCTATTTATGCTGGTCAAGTCCATGCCGGGCGGAAGGCCGTTTCCGGCGGGGCTTTCGGTTTCGATGAGCCTCGCGCCGTCGTCATCCATGATAGCGACATTGTATGCAGGCGTCACGTAGGTTCCATCGCTGTTTCTACCAAGCGATATGACAATATCTCCGCGGTTTGAGATGGATAAAATACTATAGCCTTGGTATGAATTGGTGTATATCCAGTTTTGTATTGGCAAGCTCAGGTTTGATGTAGGTGTAAAATCCAACCCATAATATACAGTCTCTGTAAAACCACCCCATGCATAAGAAACGTTTTTGTTACCCGGGTCATAATTGATAGTAAGCTGGCTCCCGCCCACATTATTAAATGTAAGGGAATTATTCGTCAGGCTGAGCCTATTATCACCCACATACAGCTTGGCATCGCTTCCTGCGAATATATAAGCGCCGCCATTATTAAATGAAATCGGGTTTTTGGCCGAAAGACTGCTGTAGGCATATCCGGATCCCGGCAGCGTTATCTTCGGTATCTCCACCTGGCCTGGCTCGCGGTCAGGCACAAAGGAGAGCATTCCCTTCTTGGCAGGATCTTCCCTTACAAAGTGGACGGTGTAGTTAATTCCTGCCGCAACAAAGGTAAATAGGTCTCTTCCCGCGGCGCCGGTGACAGAATTATCGCAAGTTTTGTCTATCCCGAGGTCAGTAGAGTATATCTTCAACTGGTTCAGATCCGGAGTTATTGTTATCTGCCTTCCGCCTATATCGTAATTGATATCGGGCTGGGTCACGCTATCGAGGAATATCTTGCCGGTGCGTTCCAATTTTATCTGGTTATTCTCCTCTGAAACGCGGTATTCGAACCCGCCCACGTCTATGAAGCCGAATTCACTGTTTCTCGGCTTATAGTTGAAAGCATAACATTCATCTCCGACACGAACCAGGACACTTATAGTTCCATCTGCTGGCGTTGCGACAGTATTGGAAGATACCAATAACCCATTGACGGACATGGTGGCGTGGTTTACTAATGGGATGAGTTTATAATCTTCTCCTTTGATATTGATAGTCCTGTTGGCTCCACTTGCCATCGTGTTGGCATTACTTACCATGAAATCAAACAAGCTGGCGTTTAGCCAGTCGGGAAGATCTTTAATATTAATATTTACTTCATAGAGCTCTTCCCGGCAAACTGTTTCGCCTCCCACATTTGTCACACTTAAATACAACCTAAGGCCACTACTTAGATAAAGGGCGTAATAGAATGTAAAGGTATATACTTCATCTCCTATCTTTACAGTGAAGACTCTCTTACCTTCAGGAGCTCCGTCGTAGTAATAGCCGTCGTCCGGCCAGGATGATATGTCTTCCAGCTGTCCCTGTCCCGGGGCGTTATTGAGGTTATACTCCCGATATCTTGCGGTCATCAAAACCTCTCCATCTCCTGTCCCGACAACATAGAAACCGCCCGTCCAAATATTAGCCGTATCAAAGGGCTCAGGATCGAGATGTCCTTCCGGATAGAGAGGGTTGATATACACCGGCTCTAATGTAAGTCCTCCTGACAAAGGAGAATAGCTTATCTTATATTCTATATGGTTCACGGTTATGGAAGGCGGTAGAGCGGCGGTATCTATTGTTATGGCGCTGCCGCCGCCTTGCGGTGTAAGTGTGTATACTTTTCCGTCCGCGCTTAATGCGACATCGTACAAAATCCCGCCCAGATTGATGGCCTGCGAATCAGCGACTACCGAGAGGTAGCTGCCGGTGCGCTTCACGGTAAACTGCTTGCCGTCAATATTGATAAGGTATTTGTTATTCGCGTCGGCTGTCAGGTAGTTGAGGTCAAAGTTGTATACTGAATAATTGCCAGCTGTGAGAGGAATGAGTGTCATATTAGAAGAATTTGCATTAACGCTGGTGTGGTATTCTACGCCGTGCAGCCGTATCGTGCCATCATAATTGGCGCTCACTGGTATCGTATTGAGGATCCTGACGCTTATCGAGGCCTGGGTTAAACTGAGGCTACCGTCCTCGTTGAGTTTCACGTTATAATTGACTCCTAAGAGATCCATGTTGTATGTTGCGCCGGATGCCAACGCGCTCTTAGGTATCTCGACCTTAAGGTCGGATAGAGCTGCCGATTGCAGCACATATGAATCGGAGTTCGTATCATCCAACACGAAGAAGTTGCCCGGCACGAGCGTTACCTGCGGCGCGAGCGACGCCTGTTGGACATACGTTATCTGGGTACTGATCGGTTTTGCCGAAAATATTAAATTATTATCGCCATCTATAGAGGCGGTATAAGTTACGCCGTTTATTGTCATATTGGAACTTAAGTCGCTTGACACATCCACCATGTAGAATTGGCTGAGATCCGGCGATACCAGATAAAATCTGGTTGAAATGCTCGGATCTTTAGAGATCCAGTAGGAAAGCCCGCCTATCTCTACTCCTAACCTTGCCTCGGAACCAGTATCATAAGGTATGATTATCTTTTTAGCGAGGGCCGCGAGGTAGTCAGCAAGCTGTAACTTACCGTACAGGCTTAGCGTATTGGTATTGACGTATGCCTCGGGATCCATGTCATTATTCAGGTCTGGCAGTCCGCTGTCCGCGTAGTTTGTCCCCGCATCCTTGACGAGGGCCTTTATGGCGTTATAGACATTTCTTAATGAGTCGCCAAGTTCATCGTTTAAGGACCGCTCCAGATCAGAAAGCTGTTTTGAGAGCATGTCAAGTTTATTGTCCAGCATGTCCTTAAGCTGCTTCGACACGAAGTCATACTGCCTTATAATATCATCTTCTCTTGTGTTATAGGCGCTAGCGGAGAAACCAAGGGACGTGGCGAGTGCCTTCTTAAAATCCTCTATCGTGTCACCATAGAATTGCTGGAAGGCCTTTTCCCTGGCGGTATCTAGTTCCTTTGCTAATTTTTCTTCCTTTTGTGTGAAATCGCCTCCGTCCCAGCTCTTCATCAGCGGATTGAGGGCACCAGCGGCAAGGGGGCCATCCCCTATGAGAGAGTATGGGCTTCCTATGACCGGGGCCACAGTATTTAATACAAACGGCGCGAGCACATCGCCCGCTGTATTTAATCCTACCAACGGTGTGGCCACTAACGTCTGGTCCGGTTTGAAATAATAATCGGCCATGAAGGCCAATGGCTGCTTCGCCGCTATTATGGAGTCAGTCATATCTCCTAAGTCCGCTGCTATGCCAACTGCTATAGATTTGCTGCCGGCAGTGGTATCGGTACCCGCAACATTATCCGTAACGCCTTTTATCAAATCTTTTATCTGTGTTTCAACCTGCCGGAACGCGTTTATTCTACCGGCCAGTGTCGTATCAGGAGGCGTTGTGCTATTCAGGGCAACTCCGCTAATGGAGTATTCTCCCATGGCTCCCTGGATGGCCGCGCTCTCTATTAAGGGCAGATTATTTAAAAGGGATGTAAAGAGCTTGTTTATATCCTCTCCCTTATTATAAAGCCCCAGCACAATATTACCGCCTTCCTCGGTCCCTATCCTTATCTTCCTTAGGTTGCTTATAGCTTTATCCGCCTTGCTGTAATAATCCAGGAGCGAATTCATGCTCTCTTTAACCTCCTGGAAGATGTTTATGACACTATTCCAACTATTCCAGTTGCCAGGGAGCATTGTAGTCGCGGAATTAATGACGTTAGTGAGGCTATTCTTCGCTCTATCAAAAGCAGTATCAAGATCTTTGAACACTTGCGCTGACAACAGGATATCCGCTACATCGACTGAAGCACCTGCCAGATTTTGCCATGAGCCGTCTGCCTGCCTGGTTATTTGCCCCATTGCGGTGCTACTAACAGGATATCTTATTTTTTCTATATGGGCTGAATCGTCATATACTATGGATATATCACTCCCTAAGAATGCGTTCCTTATATTTTGCTCCACATTCTCAAAATCCATTCCATGCCCATGCAGCAGGCTCCAGATCCTCACGCGCGCCTGGAAAAGCGCCTCTGACTCTATGAATTTTCCGTCCGCGTCCTCTTTTCTCTTGGGCATTTTTTTGCCACCAACAATCTCCCATGAATCATCAATTGGGTTACCGTTTGCATCAACGGTCGAACAAATCAACTCTTCTATGCTTGCAATGAGTTTCTTGAAGTTCTGGATCTGATCCAGCATATTGATGACATATGTAGCAAGGTCCGTCTTCAGATTGGTATGTTCCTGCAGCAATTCGTTCTGCATCTTTTCAAGATTTGCCATCAAGGAAGGAATATTATAATATCCAGTACTGCTGCTTCCTTGCCATTGTGGTTGTAATATAATACCCAGCTCCGCTATGTGCTTTTTCTGGTCTTTATAAAACGCATCTTCAAATTTTGTCAGCTGGTTAACATAGTCGAGCTCGTCCTCGGCGAATGCATTATTAAGCTCCTTTAACGTGGAGTAACCTGCATTATCGATTGCCTCGCTCTTATTCTTGAATACCTGGTTTACCCAGCCGTCACTTTGAACCTTATTATAGAAGCCATATAAATTAAGGAAGACCTTATTGGCCTTATCGATCTGCACTGCGACAAGGTCCAGGTCCACATATTTCTCCAGATTAGCCTTTACCTCATCGGTAGAAGTAGTGTATCTACTCATGCTATCGTCAAAATATCCGACCACGTAACTCTGGTCATTGCCTTGCGAATCCTTGCCCTTGTATTCCACCTTTAGGTATTTATTTCCATCAACAGTAACGCTCTTTACATCGTAGCTCCACCCTTCCCAGTTCTTATCCGGATCGAGCTGCATTATCCTCTTGAGATTCCCTTGGCCGTCAAAGATTATGCCCTTGTCAGGCGCGTTCTCATAATAGGACTGATCGTCATAAGAATAGGTCCCGTCTCCATTATCTATTTTCATATAGCTTTCCACTAATCTCGGCTTATACGTCCTCATGAGCACCACGCGTTCATAACCATCAGGCACGTTCGGATCGCCCGGCTCTAAATGCTGGTAATGCGTATATAGTTCGTCGAAGCTGAAGTTAGCAAGGCCGCCGATACGATTAGTTATATCCTCCTCCGGCACATTGACGTAGAAATACTCGGTCGTCATCACACGAATGATGTTGTAGGTTGTGCTGCCAATGTCTGTCAAGTTCCATCCGGACGTGAAACTGGCGCCCGGCCCCACAACAGGAAGGCCCGCTACGGCATCCGCGTATACTGTCTCGCCGCGATTCAGTAGCCTCCATGTATCAATTGGTTGCGTGTCGCCTTCTCTGGTGAATTCGGGAGGAAAGATGGTATGGAAAGGCACCACATAAACGCTTATTACGGCTACAGGGTCAAGTGTCGGGTTCGGCCCCAGCAATCTATATTCCTGCGTATTAGGATTATACGCTACGGATGCGAAATCATGCACTACTGTCGAGGTGCCTCCGGCATTCGGATATGCGACTTCTGTGAGTGCCACTGATCCGTCAGCGTTCTGTATAAATTTACCGGTTGCGGAATCTACCAGAGGCAGTTTAATGGTATTATCTTCTAAATTTATATCTGCGGTAAAAAATATCTGGCCTGTCGCAGGATCTCTCTGCGGGTTAGTTGTATTACCGTATATGAAGTCGTCGGTATTTACATAGGAATCGTAGGCATTCGAAAGATACGTATCCATGCTGGGCGCAGTAGGTTCCTGGAACAGGACGAAACCATACGCGTTTTTTATCACGGTGCTGTTCGGATTGCTTATAACCGTGCTTATAACGCCCTTCGGGCTTATGGTGAGCACTTGCCTTTCGTTTTCGTCTATATACACCGTATTTATCTCATTTCCCACATCGGCATTCTCGCCCCGTTCTCCCACTGTCCTGAATTTAGTCATCATGGAATAATATTTATGGAGCAATATAATATTTTCCTCAAATTCAGGTGAAGTCCATTGATCAGGCAGGTAGCCGGCCTTCATTCTGCTTAATAACGTATCGACCTGTTGGGCAAGGCTTATTATCGCGGCCTTATCGCCATTCAGATAGAAGGAGTTAAACTCATATTTGTTCGTATTTCCGTCGACACCGGCAATATTGATATACCTTATATTTTGCGCGAGCGCCGCCATGACCTCTTTCGGAAGCGGTATCTTATTTATCTCTTTCTTGAAGTCTACGGCATCATAAGTGGTAAGGCTCCCCAGCGTTATCTTCTCGATAATGTCCGGCATGCCGTCTAAGTCGTTATCCTTAGTGAATATGTTATCTCCCGGTTGAACAACGCCTAATGAGCCGTATATCGCCCTCTCCCATGTATCCGGAACACCATTTTCATTGGTATCTGTAAGGTTAGTGGCGCCAGGTCCCGCGAGATACTCTATAGAGTCCGGAACGCCACTATTATCGCTGTCGAGCGTCAGGAAATCATTATCTAATACAATAGGTGTATTTCCATAGACGAGATATTTATATTGCTCCACAAGGTCGGATAAGTTAAGCTGCATATAGCTATCATAGTCGCCAAATATCTGGATGAGCTGCGCGTCTTTATGGGTGAAGTCTGTCGCTATTGATGAGGCCCTGTAAAGCCCTGCCGTGTCAAGGGGCTGCGAATTCATAAGGGTATCTCTAATGAGCGCGATATAACTTTCAAAAATCTGCCAATCGCCCTCTACCCAATCATTCGTATCGGGCTTTGTTACGAATAGCGCCTGTACATCTGATGCTGCTGCTATAAGCGCACTGATATCTGCGGTATCAGAAGGTTTTTTGTAGAGGACCATCTTCGTAGACCCTGTCACGCCGTCAAAGCCCATCACGGTTATCTCTGTCTTATCTGAATTGAGGAATTCCAACAGGCGGTCTACGGACGGGAAGAGCATGGCGTCTTTGACATTATTCGTTGCCTCTTCTATTTTCGCGTCCGAAGCATTGGCCGCTTTGAGATCTGCGAGCCTCTTCGTTAACATATCTACCGCGCCCTGGGCTTGATTAAAGTAGAACTCTTCTTCTGTAACATTATCCGTACCCAATTGAGCGATCAAATCCGCTTTGTGCGTAGCGACCTTGTCATTGAACGTGTCTGTAAATAAGGTCTTTTCCGGCGTCATGAAGGCATCCCAGTAATTGGCGCGGCCTGCGTTTATGGTGCCGGCTTCTTCCAGTTTAGTCCTTATATCAGAATCAGATATCGCGTTTCTGTCCGCGTTCGCACCGAATAATAGCGCGAGTTCATCATCGGGTATAAAGTTCGCCAGCTTCGTGCCGTTGAAGTAGTCATTCTCGAGATTCAATAGGACCGTATTCGAGCCCGCCTGGATCCTGAGGTAAGGCTTGCCTTTATCCGTGTTCCAGAAAAATTCCATCTTATAGGATGGGTCGCTGAGGTTCGATAATACCGACGATATGAGTGAGGCGAGTTCAAGCGATGACCGGTCTGAGGCGCGAATGAACATTGTCTTGTCTTTATCCGGCATTATTACATCCATTGTCCTCTCGGAGTTAGAGTCTGGATCCGCTACTTTCAGGAAAACGCCCGACATCTCATATTGCATGGCCCTTTCCTTGAACCAGTCTCTCGCGGCCTTTATGGCGTCCTCTATTTCATACGAGATGTAAAGGCTGTTGCCGTCTGATAGAATGATTTCAGATTCGGGCTTCTTATGGCGTTCGCCTATCTCAACCTTCCTGTAATAGCCGTCGGCCGTGTCTGTAATGTAGTATGAATATATAATTATATAACTATCGTCCGAAGGCAAGGTTCGTTCCACCGCGAAATCCTTGAAAGGCCTGTCGAACCTGTCTGTGACCGGCCTTGAGTCCTTGTCGAACTTATAATACACGTCTATGGTATCCGTGGACGCGACATTTACGACAAGCTGCCCATTTTGTACATCAAAAGTATAGGCATACTCGACCTGATGGCTCTTATAGAGATAGCCGTCATCATTGTATAATCTTTCTGCCACCATCTCCGGCAGGGGCTCTGCATTCTGTCCCTGCGTGCCGTAAGAGGTATAAGTGGTTACTTTTTTCTCACGTGATTCGCCGTATGCGACTTCATATTCTGTTATGGAATAAATCCTGTATTCGGATGGCAAATTATAGTTGTCATAAACTACAGGAATCTTTGCAGGATCTATCACATACCACTGGCGGGCCTCCAACAGATTATATTCATCATCATATTTATATCGGACCTCTTGATTTATCACATTATCCCCGTCGGAATTTATATAATAGTAATCGCTCCTCTCTATGAGTCCGTCCTTGAAGTAAGAAGTCGAGGTAAGCACAGGCACGCCGGTATCAAAGCTATATTCGTCAGCCTGAAACAGTACATCATCGCCATCGTACTGCTGGACTACCCTGCTCTTTATGTCCGCTTCTGTCACTGTTCCTGACTTCAGCTTATATGTTTCGATAGTATCTATATTGCCGGTCGATTTATTGAAAGTGGTCGTAGTGTATGGTGTCATGGCCGTGTATCTGGTGTTCCAGACTTTTGACTCCTCTCTTTCGAGTATTCCGCTTGCGTCATAGAAGAATTCTGACGCCACCTGTAATTGCGACGCGCCCTCTGATACCTTATATGCATTCTCCGTCTGAATCCTTTGTTGGTCTCCGTAGGCTTGTATGAACGAGTCTTTGACCTTTAGGGCTGGATTGACGACCATTGGGTCTTCCGACCGCCTGACGTCATAGGTAGTGCTTGTAGTTGTCATCTGAATATCATCGTAAACGTAGTCTGTCCTATACGTGGCCCTGAGCGCTTCCGGCGTAATCGAATTTCTGTCGTAGTCGAATCTCTTGTAATCTGTGACATGTTCCGGCCTCGATTCAAAATCGCTGAATATGGTTATCCTGGTAAGATTACCGGTGGCTTCGTCGTGGTTTTTGCGCCTGTCAGCCGGATCTGCGACAGATTTCACATTATATTCTCTTATTTCGTCGAGATCATCATAGTTATCAGAATCATAATAATAGTCGTAGCGAGTCTTTGCCTTGGATATGCCGACGTCAGAATCGAAACTATAATCGAGGCTAAACAGCTCTCTTTCTGTGCCTTCGAAGCTGCCTTCATATACTGTTTCCTTTAACAGGTGGCTTGTGGCGGCTTTGTCATTCCAAATGCTGAATCTTTCAACCTTCTCAAGTATGCCGGTTGTCGGATTATAACTGTATATCGTATTGGCCTTTAGCAGTGTGCAATCAGGCCCGTATTCGTCTATATTGTCGATCTTTTCCTCGCCGGCCGTGCCGAAGTATGTTGTATCCGACCTTATCTTTGACGGGTTTACTTTGAAATCGCCCACATAAGTTATGACATTGGTCATCGCGTCATAGTAGCCGGATCCCGCATACACGTAATTTACCGAACTGATGATGTCTGCCTTTTGCTTTTTTGTATCGTCGAGTGTTTCGCCGACATAATAACTGTATATGTAATCGGCCTTCTCGTCGCCCCGTCCGCCTTTCATGATTGTAGAACTGATGAGCGCCTGTGGCTTATTCGCTGAGCCGACATAGGTGTCGATGTGCTTTAAAGTATCAGACGTGTTCTGGCAGGCCTCTGCAGCGGATTTCTCGTCGTCGTAGACGTAGAAAGTTGACCTTATAAAGATGGTGCCATCCGCATTCTTTGACAGGATCTTATCTGTCAATTCTGCGCCTTTCTCACCGGCATAGAATGTCTCGAAATTTATTACTGGATTGGCATCTACCTTGAAGTTAGTCCTATAGGATATGACTTTTCTTAAGCCCTTTTCGAGGTTCTGTGCGGCATCTGCTGAGATCAGGTCATTAGATGTGTCTTGATCGGTAAGATCGCCTTCATACAGGTATTCCGTTGAAGACACCGCCCTGTCCGGCACAAAAGCGCTGTAACCGATCTGATAATCGATTATTTCTACACCCTTCCAGCCCTTGTAGAAGGTGTCACTTGCCCTCGTATTTCCTGTAGCCGCAGTATCTGACGGGCTCATTATGCTGTCCATTGACGCGGCCGCGCCCCAAACAGTAATCTGCTGAGCCAGAGGTTGCACCGAGCCTTCTTCAGCCCTCTTTTTATCGGCGCCATAGAAATTTATGGTCGTCAAGGCAACTGTCGTACCATTATTCTTATACGTATACATGTAATCGAGGTTATCGCTGTCCTTATAAAATGACTCTGTAATCCTATCGCTTTCTTCGGTAGATTCGCCTCTGTACTGGACGCTGTGCTTCAATACGCCCCATTCGTTATAATCGGAAACACTCGTGTTCTTCCTTGCACCGCCTATTGTAGTCGTCACTGTCTTCGACTGGCGAACCGTGCCGAAGCCGTCTATCTGCTTGGCGGTCGGATCCGCAAAGCCATCTTCTATCTGCAATGTATCGGCATGCGCTTTGGTTAGGTAGGACGATATGACTTGCGTGGGATTGTCTCTTAGGTACGACGTACCGTTCGTCACCTGGTCGGTCAGAGTGCCGTACTCGTTTGAATAGTTTTCGGTCGTGTAGGATCCTGTGGATGAGTCCTGAATATCAAAACTGGACCCTTCGGTTTTTGAATAGCGAACAGTACCGAAACCGTCTATCTGCATATCAGTAGTGCCTGGTATATGCTGCGTGCAGTCTGATGTAGTAGTATATGTAGAAATGACAATTGATGAGTGGCCTAATAGGAATCCGCGACCGATAGTAGTCTGATCTATTAAATATCCGTACTCGTTATTTAGCGCGATTGTCTGGTAGTCTCCTGTCTTCATCTCTGTGACGCCGTCGTCTAAGAGCCTTACGGAGGATCCGGTGGTGGTGGTCTCTCTCACTGTACCGAAGCCGTCGATCTTTGTGGCCGTAGAAGTATAGGTGCCTACTTTATAGTCGACCATAGAGGTGCCGTCAAAGATCTTGTTCCAGCTTGAGCCATTGGTCACCTGGTCGAGCAAATAGCCGTATTCATTGTTGTGGGCGATGGTTTCATAGTCGCCGGTCTTGATCTCTTCTCCCGCGTCATTAAGCCGGACGCTCTCTCCATCGGTGGTGGTCTCTCTCACTGTACCGAAGCCGTCGATCTTTGTGGCCGTAGAAGTA
>CAYSSS010000002.1:0-106 GCA_964433975.1 uncultured Planctomycetia bacterium | reverse complement strand
TGGGCGATGGTTTCATAGTCGCCGGTCTTGATCTCTTCTCCCGCGTCATTAAGCCTTACGGAGGATCCGGTGGTGGTGGTCTCTCTCACTGTACCGAAGCCGTCGA
>CAYSSS010000001.1:0-148999 GCA_964433975.1 uncultured Planctomycetia bacterium | reverse complement strand
TTAAATTTAGCTAATACGGGAATATTGTAATGGGGGATGTGCAAAATTACGTCATTGCGAGGAGCCGCCGAAGGCGGCGACGAAGCAATCTCTCTTTTTAGCTTTAAATATCCAACCTGTTCCTGAATCGAATAGATCGGATAATCAAAATCAATAATCTTCTCTTGAAACGGCAGAAACTTTTTGATCTTCTCTCTGTTTCCAAGAAGGCATAGATCGACTGACCTGTCCTCCGCTATAAGAGGCAAGAGGCACCTCATATACCTGCCTATCCCCGGATGATCTATCATCCTCGCGTCAAAATATACTTTCAAGCGATCTCCTTAAATTTCTTAAACACTTCTTCCACAGTTATCGAATCCATACATTCATGTTTTTCTTTTCTACACATCTTCAGCCCGCATGGCTTGCATTCTACGTCTTTGCACACAAATTTCACGTTGCTACTATTCGGTATCCATAGTTGCGGCACATTAGTTCCGGAGCATATGATTACCGATGGCACATTTAACGCCGCCGCTATATTGGCCGGGCCGGAATCGAGGCCTATAAATGATCCCGCGCTCTTGACGAGATATGACAATTGCGGCAAACTGATCTTTCCTCTTAAGTCTATAACATTTTCGAAGGCGCCGCCATCATCCCTGGAGCCTACCAAGAAGACATTACGTCCATCGCTTCTCAATCTATCGATAAGTTTTTGAAAATTTTCCCCAGACCACTCTTTCGCCTTCGCCCCCGCAAACGGATGAACTACAACCGCTTTCTCCGTCATTGCGAGGCTATTATTAGACCCGTCATTGCGAGGAGGATGCTGTAAGACTTCTTTCCGACGAAGCAATCTCTCAACTTCGTCTTTGTCTTTTTCACTAAAAAAAACCTCGGGCGATCTATCGGAGACCGGAATATCGAGCGCTTCCAGGAGAGCCACATTCCTATCCATGATATGTTTAGAGTCGTCATATTTGCATGTTTCATTGAGCATAAATCCGCCGCCGGTAATACCATAGCCCGCGATATACTTCACACCGCCCAACCGCATGATGATTATAGAGATAAGATCTCCGCGTGGATCGATGCCGAGATCAAACTTGAGCGCTCTTACATCCTTAATAATCCTCGATAGCCCTTCAAGCCGCGATGACTTTCCGCTTCGGGCGAGATAAAAAGGAGAATATGTTATGACCTTATCAATATTTGGATTCCTCAAAGCTAGATCTTTTGACGCGGAGTTGACAAGCGCGGTGATACTTGCCGACGGAAATCTCGCTTTAAGATTCTTGAATACAGGGCTTGTGCAGATAAAGTCGCCGATATGATCAAGACGGACCACGAGGATAGCTTTAGGTTCGGCGGGAGGATATTTTTTGAATATTTTTATAGGAAAGAAAATTATGCTGCCCGCCAGGTCGAAGAGCGGCATCAATAATCTGTACACAGACTTCTTAAAGAGATACTTCATCTCTTCTCTTTTCCAAGGAGACTACGGTATACTTCGATATTCTTCTTTGCCGCGACATCCCACAAAAAGCTCTCCCTCACATGTTTTTGAAGCAGGCCGTTCTTCTTCTTATCAAATACTTTTTCGATGGCACCGCGCATACCCTTCAGGCTGGATGGACTGAAGTATTCCGCAAAGTCGCTAAAATATTCCTTCGTGCACCCCATGCTCGTTGTCGCTACGTTGGCGCCCGCTAGCGCGGCCTCAAGCGCGGCAAGGCCCGGCGTCTCAAACCACCCCTGAGAAACGAAGCATCTGCAAGCCTTATAAGCGGATTTCAACATCTCATCTTCGTGTCCGATCTTGCCTATAAATATGACATTGCCGGGCGCTTCGCTTTTGCACCACCTGTAATAGTCGGGATAATCCGATACGGGGTCGCCTATTATAACTACGGGACCAGTGAAACTTTTAAGCGCCCTTATTAAATTTAGCTGATTTTTCCTCGGTTCTATTCTGCCCACTGAAAGAACGAAATCCTTCACTTTATACTTGGACATGAAGAGGTTCTCGTCCCCGCGTTCGAAGGCGGGGTCAACACAATTAGGTACCACATGCATCTTTTTTTTATCTATTCCAAATAGCCGCCTGACCTGCTCCAGCTCTACATGTGAATTTGGTATCACGGCATCGGCGACGAGCATAGTAGACCTTCTGCCTGATGGAAAATACGGGAAGAGGGCCTTTGTAATATGACGCAGACACGCAGCGGCCTTTCTCTTCAGACCGCCGTCCTCGTAAATGGCTCTTTGCAATGTTGAGAAAAATATCGGATCGAGCACTACCTTTACGCCTTTATTTCTCGCACTCTGCATAAGGCCCAGGCAATCTTTGATCGCGCCGAAGACATGCAGTATGTCAAAGTCGTCCAGCTTGTCGTTCCACGGATCAAAAAGTTTGCAGCCGACCCCTTCCTTCTCCAGGTACTCTTTTGTTTTCAAAAGAAGTATCTCTCCGCCTCCGACATTCTGGAACGCGGAAGGATATACAAAAAACGCTACCCTGAGCTTATCTGACATTACCCGTTATACCTTTCTCAACAATATATCCAGTATTCTGCTTGACGCTTTTCCATCGCCAAAAGGGTTCTCCCAATTGCGTTTTACCCGTAACATTTTCAGGGAAGCCCTCAAGATGCTGTCCGGCTTCCAGCCGCTTATGATGTTAGCGCCGGCCCTTACCGTCTCCGGCCTCTCCGTATTTTCGCGTAAGGTAACGCACGGCACTTTTAACATGCATGCCTCTTCCTGCACTCCTCCGGAGTCGGTCAATATAAGGCGCGCGGCCGACTCGACATATAAGAATGTAAGGAAGTCCAGGGGCCCGAGCATCTTGACCTTATTGTGAAATTTTATATTGATACTCTTTATTTTCTTAAGGGTCCTTGGATGAACCGGGAAGACGATACTCATACCGAGCGTCTCTGCGACCATATTTATTCCCCTGCTTATTGATCTAAATCTCTTGTCCGAATCCACGTTCTCCTGCCTGTGCAGGGTCAGCAGTGCGTACTTATCCTTCTCAACTCCTATTTTCGACAGGAACGCTTTCTTCTTGCCCGCAAGCTTCAAATTGGACCTTACCGCGTCCACTATGGTATTGCCGGTCACGTAAACATTATCTTTGGGGACACCTTCTTTCAGGACTATATTTTTTTGAAGCGCGGTAGGAACAAAAAGGAAGTCCGATATGTGATCCACTAGGAACCTGTTGATCTCCTCGGGCATTGAACGGTCATAGCTGCGTAGACCGGCCTCAACATGCGCTACCTTTATCTCAAACCCGGTATAGCTCTTTGTCGTAGATATCTTCTCCGCGGTCATCGCGCCGGCAAGGACCGTATTGGTATCACCCTGCACTATTACCGCTTTCGGCATATCTTTTAAAAGTATCTTTTCTATCTCTATCAGCATTCTGCCGGTATGTTCCCCTTGCATATGCGGGGCTTTGGACCGTATATCAAGACGATAGTCCGGCCTGGGCAATTTTAACTCTGAAAAGAATACCCTGTCCATTTCGTACGAATAATGCTGGCCGGAGTGTATGATCTTAAACGGGATCCTTTTATCCTGGCACAATCTAATAAGCGGCGATAGCTTTATTATCTCCGGACGCGTTCCTAATATGAATGTAAATAACGTTTTCGCCCTCATACAAGATACTCCAATACCTGTTTTTTGGACGCGCTGCCGGAAGCAAGCGACAATGCCTGGAGCGCGAACATACTACACCACGCGTTCCCATGGTCTTTTACGGATCCGTCCCGGTCCGTACCGAACAGAAAAGCGCCCTTTGGGTCCAGGGAAGTGTTCTGAAGCTCTCCCAGCCTCTCAAGAAGCTTCTCCGTATCGCGCTCCCCGCCCGTAATACAGGTCAGCCTCAGTATTTGGGCCTGAATATCGGACCGTTGGTGAGGAATCTCTGCCATGGAGCCTTCGCCTATCTCGGTCGGAAAACCTCCGTTTTCAGCCTGATGTTTTAATATACCGGCAAACGCATCCCGCACAATGCTATCGTAGCTATCGTCTCCCGTCTTATAACGGTAATACAGTATTCCCTCAAGAGTATATGAATACGGATGAAAGTGGCTTGACTTGTCAAATCTATTCGTAATGAATCTGCCATCCTTATAAAAATTACTTATCGAGGAATCAATCAGTCGCTTAGCAATGGTACTATAAGAGCTATCTTTGTCTATATCCGCGAGTTCGCACAGAGACATGGCGATCTTACAATGGAAGGAGCCGGACTGGGCCGACCATTTATTGGCATCATCAAGCGCATTGCCGCTTTTGCCGTCGAATATCGGATAATAGAGCCCGTCGGCCTTGAGCATCTTGCTGTTCAGGAAAGAGATTATCTTCCTCGCGCATTCTAAGTATGCGTTGTCGCGCGTCGCCTTGAATAGTTTCAGCATGCCAAATGCCACCATGGCACAATCAAATGAATATATATTGCCCCTCTCAAAAGAATAGTGCTCAACCGCATCGCCGGTATACTTTCTGGTCAGCACTCCCCCGCTGGAAGATAGCGCATCCTGCATTATCCATTTTGCGGCATGACTCGCACGCTCAATAAGGCTCTTGTCCTTTTTAAGCGCATTCATAAAACACAGGAATGTTATCGCATAACCCGTTATCTCCGAATATAGATACGAACTATTTTTATTCCTTATATCCTGCCATGCATAGAACCCTCCCGACTCCGATTGAATGCCGGATTCAAGAAACCACGATCTTGCCAGGTTCAGTCTTTCGTCCAGGACCAAGGCGGTTCTCATATCTTCAGATCCTTCCGGCAACAGCCGCAATAATATCCTTTTTTTGTTCTTCTCAATTTTTCCCCGCAGAAACAGACGCGTCCCACCTCACGAGCCGGGTTACCTATCACGAGCGCGTGCGCTTTGACATCTTTCGTTACCACAGCCCCGGCGCCTATAAGGGCATGCCTTCCTATATTGATATCGCAAAGTATGAGTGCGCCGGCCCCTATCGAAGCGCCCTTGCCAACAGTCCATTTGGGATAGTTTATATCCCTCGTCTTCGAACCCCTCGGATTCTTATCGTTTATGAAGATAACTCCCGGACCTATGAAGCAATCGTCTTCTATGCGCACACCCCTGTAGATGAGAGCCTTATTCATTATCTTTACCCGGTCACCTATCCTGACCTTCCTATCGATAAATACACCGTTACCTATTACGCAGTCCTTACCGATAACCGCGTCATGCATAACTTGAGCGAAATTCCAGACTATCGTGCCGGCGCCCAGCCTTGCCTTAGCATCAACTACGGCGGTCCCGGTTATTTTGGCGCTCTTCGCCGCCACTATCTTAGGTTTTCTCGTGCCCATTCGATATTTCTCCTTAATCCCTCGTCAATGCCGACCTTCGGCCGCCACCCGAACAATTTCTTAGCGAGGCTATAGTCACAATTAAGCCTCCTCACCTGCGCGGTCCTGTCGGAAGTATGTATGATCCGCGAACCGCTATCCGATATCTCTTTTATCTTTTTCGCAATGTAGTTTACGTCTATGTCCTTGCCGGTGCCAAAATTGACCGCCTTGCCAACCGCGCGCGGATGGGACCCCATTAAGAGGAACGCTTCTATCATATCGTCCACATACGTAAAGTCTCTGGTCTGTTTACCGTCTCCGTGTATCGTAAGCGTCTCTCCCTTAAGCGCCAATTCGATGAATTTGGGTATCACGTCGTAGGTATGCCGCGGGCCATACGTATTGAAGGGCCTTATTATCGCCACCGGCACGTGGTATGTGGTCCAGTAAGCGTAACAGTATCTGTCCGCAGCGACTTTGCTCGCGGCATAAGGAGACGAAGGATACAATGGATGCTCTTCATTTATGGCGCCGCCTATCGTCATGCCATAGATCTCGCTCGAAGAGGTGCATACTATCCTTTTGATGCGCTTAGACTCCATAACAGCGTGCAGCATATTCAATGTTCCCAGCACATTCGTCTCCATCACCTCCAGTGGATGCGTAAACGAATTGGGCACATAGGCGTCGGCCGCGAGGTGGAATATTATCTCGGGGCGGTTATTCTTTACCAGCACCCTGCAATCCGGGCTGCCTATATCGCCCGTGATTATATCTTCCAGCCTCTTTTCCAGCGGCTTCACATTCTTAAGATTGTACTGGGTCGTGCCTATAGTGGAATTCCCCCTCACGTATATTGAAACCGTCGCGCCGGCTTCAAGAAGCCTCTCCGTAAGATGCGATCCCATAAAACCGTCCGCACCTGTGACCAATATCCGTTTATTTTTGTAAAAACTCTTCATAATGTGCCTCCTCTTTTGTTAGGACCAATATAACATAACTTGTGACGCGTAGCAATGCAATGCTGGCATTTTATTGACAAGTATTACCGTATGCTGTATCATGATTTCAATGCGGCAGATATCCAGTAAAAAGTACACAATAGATGAAATTTTCGTCGGACAAACCGCCTCGTTTGACGCGGCGGTCTCTGAAAAAACAGTCGCTTCGTTTTCCAAGATTACCGGGGATTACAGCCCTCTTCATACCGACACGGAGTTTGCCCGAAAAACCCAGTTCCGGCAAAAAATAGCCCACGGCCTGCTAGTTTATTCTTATGCGTCCACCATTGTCGGGATGTACCTCCCGGGAGAAAACGCCACCATATTGAATCATTCGGCTCGATATCTTAAACCTGTCAAAATAAACGATAAACTGACGATAAAAGGCACGGTCGCTTCCAAAGAGCCACTTTTAGGCAAGATCGTGCTGAATATTTCTATAACAAACCAAAGAGGCGAAACCGTGACTGACGGAACTATCACTGTCATGGTAAACCCTCCTCCAAAGAAAGGGATAGACATGAGCGATATAAAAAAAATGACTCACGGTATCGACTTTAGCGGCAAAATAGTACTTGTTACCGGCGCAAGCCGCGGCATAGGCGCCGCAACTGCAAAACTCTTCGCGTCCCACGGAGCCACCGTTATAGTCAACTATAACCACGGCGAAAAAGACGCTGTAAATGTGGTCGCTGATATAAAGAGCTGCCGGAAAAGAGCCATTGCAATAAAA
The DNA here is from genome assembly GCA_964433975.1 of uncultured Planctomycetia bacterium. GTDB lineage: Bacteria > Omnitrophota > Gorgyraeia > 2-01-FULL-45-10 > 2-01-FULL-45-10 > 2-01-FULL-45-10. The sequence goes on along the minus strand of CAYSSS010000001.1, from coordinate 141,930 downwards.
GCCGATGTCGGAAGAATATCCGATGTCAACGCAATGATAAAAAAAGTCGTCCAAAAATTCGGAAAGATAGACATCATAGTCAATAACGCCATGAGCGACGCATTGCCTGTCCCGTTCGAAAAAATAGAGTGGGATGACATGCAAAAAGACATCGATGTCGCCTTAAAGGGCGCCTTTAATACCACAAAAGCCGTACTACCAATAATGTTAAAGAACGGATATGGGAAGATAATAAATATTACAACCGTCTATTCGAACAGCACGCCGCCTCCCGGATTTACCAAATACGTCACAGCCAAGACCGCGTTGTTAGGATTTACCAGAGCGCTTGCTGTGGAGTATGCCTCCAAGAACATATTTTTCAATGTTGTATCGCCGGGTTTAACAGAGACCGATCTGGGCGCGCACATACCTGCCTGGCTAAAGAGCAAACTGGCAACCGAAGTTCCACAAAAAAGGAACGCCGAGCCCATAGACATCGCCAAGACAGTACTTGTAATGGCGTCGCACTACACAGATTATGTCATAGGCAATCAGATGCTCGTATGCGGCGGATCAGTAATGATCTGATACGGCATCCGCGGCCTTCGTAACACCTCTTCATCCGTGATGCGAAATTGTTTTTTTACCGAAGCCCTTTTATTTATAGCTATTCCTAATTTGTCAAGCGCCTGAAAAAAACCCTTTATAAAAAGCGTTCTGCCCCTCAAAAGATTCCATGCCAATAAAACAGGTATAAACATTATGTGGATAAAAAGCATCCTCTTGGACGTCACATTTTTCCAGAAAAACAAGAATGCGTTTCTGTGGGCAAGTATCGCCTTTCCCTCGTCGCCGTATTTTGCCCTGAAGCTTGTCCCCTGCTCGTGGTAATAAAAACTTGCCGGCTCGTATATCCCTTTCCAGTCATGCTTCCAGCCTCGATAGCACACATCCAGGTCCTCAAATATTCCGGGTAGGTACAGATCGTCAAAACCGCCTAAATACACGAGCTTTTTTCTGTCAAACGCGCCGCCCCCTATCGAGCTGTCATATTGTACGCTATCCCGTCCTTCTCTCATGACCGAGGTAGAAATAAGCCCGAGCCTGAATGACAGCTTATTAAGATTTCCCTGATATTTACCTTCCGGGCTCAGTTCTTTTGGAGCTACGAATAGCAGGTTCTCGTCATGAAAATGGCCAATTAAAGGATCTACAAAATTGCGGTCAACCCTGATGTCATTATTAAGAAATATAACAATATCGTCATCGATGGAAGAGAGATAGTCGTTCTGCGAACACAGCACCCTGTTTTCTTTGGCCTCATAAACATCGAGGCCATTATAATTTGCTTTTAGAAACTCTGCGCTGCCGTCCGTGCTTTTATTATCTACCACCGAAACCCTGCAAAGATGATCGGAGTGTCTCCCTGCCTCGATGATCGACGGTATATATTTTTCGAGAAGCTGCCTCCCGTTATAATTCAATACTATTATATTTACTTTTTTCTTATCCATTTTCAGTAGTTCTCAAAATACAGGTCCGTAAAATACCAATTATCCACATCCAGAATCTTCGCTTCCAATTGCTTAAGCTCCGGTGATAAGAATACGACGATATTTCTCTTATCTTCCCGGCCGATAAAACGAAGCTTCTTTATAAGCTTTGAAAGCATAAACTTTTCTTTCATGTCGTACATATAATTTAATCTTATAAAATCGCAGCTGTTTTTCCTCGCGATTCTCAGCGCCTCCACGACGATCGCCGCGAACTTGCCCCAGGATCGCGGCAGCAGGATATAGTCCACGATATTAGCTTCTTTAAAGCCGTTAGGATTTACAAATATATGCAGGACCATGTAGCCGACCGCTTCTTCACCGATCTTTATTATGAATTTGCTGTACTCATTCGCGCCAAACCTCCAGTTCAGATGGGCGCGCTTTCTTTCTATAGCTATGAACGTATAGCTCCTGGAAAACTTTTCGTACAGCTCATCCGTCACATCGCCAAATGATTCGAATGGCTCAAGAGATATAGAACTGTCTCTGTAATACAGGATAGTGATCGCGTGGAATAATTTATATATTGCGCATAAAGCAAAACCTGCTGCGGCGCTAAGAACTTTTAACCGGGACTTTTCTGACAGTAGATGCGCAAAATATTTCGCGCTTAATACGAATATGAATATGTCGAATCTTTGCTTGATGGCCTTAAATCCCGCCTCCAGATGTGATTTAAGGGCCAAGTTGCTGGGATTTGTACATATAAGCTTCAGTCCTTCATTGAGCGACTCCATAACGGTGTGACTCAATAACTCCGCGGAAAAAGAGCGATTCGGTATGCTTCTGTCGCGCAGCAGCTGCTTAACTACGGAAAAGTCGACTATCTCTCCTTCCCCTTTACCCCCCATGCGTTCTTTGCCAAATACGGTCATTGGCATTTTTATCACGGAATAGTGGCCGATTATATTTTTTTTAAGCGGCTCTTGAACTACGGATATTATTGCCCTGCCGGATGGATTGTCCATATAAAGGCGCTCCCAGCTTGCCTCGCTATCCATGTTGGCGTAAAACGAGGACAGAAGGGAGAATACCGCGCCTTTGTCCTGCGCCTCATAACCACGAATCCTTACACTACTTTCCATTCTTCTTCCTGGTCGCTTTCAAGTATCTGATAATATCTTTATACGATGTCAGCTGCGCTATGGTCTTTGTATCCAATACGACGCCAAACTCCTGCTCGACACATACCATTATCTGAAGGTGCCCGAAAGAATCCCAGTTAGGTGTGGCATTTACACCGGCATCGTCTCCCACATCCGATGGCTCTATCTGGCAGCAGTTCGCTATCAGAAATTTAAGTTTTTTTTCCATCTCTACTCTTCTTCAGTTCTACTTTGACGAATTTCCCAAACGGATAAAGCCCCAATCTTTTATCAAGGGAGCATTCGTATTTAATATCTCTACCGCGCCTGTAGACGACAGTGAAGCCGCTGTCCTTATAGATATTTGCGCAAACGGCATTTTTTTCTGTTTTTGAATATACGCCGTATAACCTGGCGTATCCTTCGGCCTTGGCCTTGCTCTTAACCCAGTCCAATAGAACGTTCTCTATCTTTCTCCCTATGATCCTGCAGCTCAATAGAAACGTGTCTATCGTTAGAGACCTGTCTGAGGCCTGCCCCTTCAGGATCAAGACGCCGACGATACCGTAGTCACAAAAACAGTCTTTGGCCCTTATCGTATAGACATGATTAAGTTTGTAAGACATAACATCCTTAATATCCGCCAACTGATATCTCCTGGTGGTCAGGTTAAATTGGTTCGTCTTTTGGCAAAGCTGAACGGCTCTCGAAACCGTTGACGCATCAACACGTTCAATTGTCAAGGATTGAGCGAGGCTCTTTAAGAAGGCGCCTTCGTTACTCGAGGAACTTTTCAGGCCTTTCGTTCTGGCAATAGCTTCATAAGTAATATTTCTGGAAAGGTCCTCCTCGCTAAGCTTATAGGACTTAAACCATTCGGAGTTTTTTAGAAATTCAGCGTATAAAAATTGATCCTGCGGTGGCTCCGGAACGGTGACCTGCGGCAGGCTATCCCTCACCCACTTTCTCTCCGCCGGATCATCGTCAAAAAAGACCACGGAGTCCAGCCCGATATTGATCTCCCTGGCGATATCTTTTATGTTGGAGGCCTTGTCACTCCAGTTTATCCGCTTTGCCGCGAAATGCTCCGGCTTCAGTATCATCTCCGTGTGCGTTTTAAAGAATTCCATAGCGTCCGATTCGTTATTTTTACTGCAGATCGCGAGTATAATCCCTTTTTTGTGCAATTTTAAGGCCTCTCTTTGAAAGTCCTGATATGCCCTGCCGATGCCATCCTGGCCAAGCTCTATATTCTCAAAGCCGTCTTGTCCTATCACTCCCCCCCACAGTGTATTATCGAGGTCCAGTATTAAACATTTTTTTGAGGGCGTATTGATGATCCTGTAGAGCCCCATGAGTTCTTTGGCGACCTCAGAGAAGAATAGGTCCGTATAGCGGATCCTCCCAAGGTACCAGTATCGCTTGTCCTCGATCCTGCGGGCCGGATGCTTGCTGACGCATCTTCTGCCATTCATCATCACAATGTTATTCTTTTCTTTCTCCAGACTTTCAACGGCATCCTGCAGTTTCATTAAGTAGTTATCGCTTTTGAACGAACTCCCGGGAGAGTAGACGTAGTTGCACGGCTCCTCATAAGATGGGACAATGGCCACATAAGTGGTGTTCTTCGCAAGAGCGGAAGAATATTTGCCCAGAGCCGTCCTCAAGTCCCGGGACAGCTTCGCCAGCAGATCGTCAACGCTCTTCTTGTTATGCGAAAAGGGATATTCATAAACTGACGGCATGATATCTGGAAGGCTAAGCAGGATGATCGTCATCGTGGGATTAAACGAATAGAGCTTCGACCCATCCAGCATCAGCTCCTGAAGATAATTGCCATATTCCCCTACGAAGTAATCTGTCGAGATCTTATTCGCGTCAAAAACCGACCGCAACATGTTCTTTACGGGCGTTATGTTGGATGAGCCGAGAAGAGCTATTCGCTCCTTCTTTTTAAATCTATCCCTTTTTTCTGTCATATGGGATATATAACATTTCCATAGAAGCGGATTATATTCGCCTTCTATCTCTTTCAAAAAAAACGACCTCGCTTCTTCGTTCTTTTTTTTGTTCGCGGCCAACGCGATAAATTTATCGGCAATCTCTTTCATCTTCCGGCTCCCGCGCTCTAGACGTTTAATTTTACTTTATCAAAACCGCATCTTCTAAGCACATACTTTAGATTAGACGCTATTGAATTTCTTTTTATTTCGCCTAATGGTGTGCACTCTTCCCAGTCGAGCATGGCAACGACGCCTTCTTTCAGCCTCTTCAGCCGACTTTTCTTACAGACAGCCTCTCTATACAGGTCCGGATCCGCCTTGAGATTGCGTATCTCTTCATATTTAAGCCCGTCCAGACATATTTCACCGCAAGGCCCGGCAATACTATGATAGGATACTTTATCCGGTTTTATCTGTATATTGAGACAAAGATCTGAAATATGGGTGCCCCCTTTGATAGCATAGCTGATTGTCTTTTTAGAGGCATTGAATACAACGTCCTTAAATCTTACCTTATCTCTGTTGCGCCACCATTTCGCCAGATCGGACAACCTCACCCGACTTACATCTGACAGAGAACCGGCTGTTTTATATATCGCCTTTAACAAAGCAGGGTTCTTGCCTATACTTTCGCTCGGATGCCCGTAAATAAGCACTGGCAACCGGGCATAATGTTTGTTAATTATGACTTTCTGCATGTATTCTTTTATGGCATTGTCATCCCCTATTCCGGCATCCTTATAAATGCCCCAGCATATAGGGTGGATGGGTATCTGCAATACACTTGAAGGCCTGCCATGCAATACAGGATAAAACGGCAAATCATCGTAATCGAGCGAGAACTCGGAACTATATAGAAGCCCAAGCCTTTCCAGTACAAGCTGAAGGCCTTCGTTCCATCTTCCCATGGGCGCGGCAAAGCCCTCGACCAACCCGCTAAGGCCGGCAATATAATCTATCGATTTTCTTATATTTAATTCATTCTGACTTCTGTCACCGTAAGTGTGATGGTAGTAGCCATGCGATTGCACATCAAACCCGTCATCGATCAGCCTCTTTATTTTGTGAGCATTCTTTTCGAAAGACGCGCATGAGACAAACCACGTCGTGCAATCTTTGAATTCTTTCGAGGCCTCCGCTATATGTTCCAGGTCATTGCCGGTATCTTCGTCCAGATCAAACCGAAAATTAAAGACGGACTTGCAGCTTTTGGGATAATACCATAGCCTGACGAATGGCAGGCCACGCACGTGAAACGACATCATCAGAGCGCGCGACAGAATATCCCTGTCTCTATACCCGGGAAACAACGCCACTCTTTCCCTTACTATCCCGGCTGATGTGTAAAACTCTTTAACGACAGCGTTCCTGTCCCCGGCCGACCTACGCAGATATTTGCTTACATATATAACATGGCCGCCCCCTGATTCGTAAAGCTCGATGCACTCATCATGTGCGTTATCGCCGCGATCCAGCCTTTTAGCGCAAAGAGCGGATATTAACTCCTTGTTCAGAACATCGCATATGATCGCGCCCTTTTTGCGCAGATAGACTTTCAATAACTCAGTATCGCGGCCGGTCACCTTGTCTATGATAAGCATAGACCCGATGCCATCCAGGCTACCGGACACCCTGGGGTCGTGCTCAAAATACGGAACGCCCTCTTGTTTGAGCATAGAAGAGATCTCAAACGACCTGCCTAATAGGCCAACCTGTATATTGACGAGTTCGTCCATCTATATTTAAACGCTCCTCTTGCGCGCTTCTCTTAAAATAAAGGCAAGCGATATTAACGCTGCAGCCGTAAGCGCGAACACAGCTCCATATACCGCGGGAGCGTATTCGCTATTGTAATAGAACACCTTAGTAAACCAAAAATCGAAATCATTATATTCGGCCATGCTGGCGCTTATCGGAGATACGAGCCTGTAATCAGGATTGTATATGAAAGGCGCTTCCACGCCCTTCGCGATAAAAACCAGGCGCGATATAAACATCTTCCATGCGCCAAGAATGGGCGAAAGATCCGGGATAAAGTTGATCATATATTCCGGCAGATTAAGCTTTTCCTTAACAAAAAAATAGAACTTCGATTGATTGATAAACATGCAGGGCGCCATGATCAAAAATCCCACTATAGAAAGAACGGCCGTACTTAATTTGCCTTTAAGACTTCTATTGTTGTCGATAAAAAATCCCGCCAAAAGCACAAGCGCGGCAACCGAAGGATAAAGATACCTTGGGCCCCACGCGAAAAGAGACCCCCGCCTGAAGGACATGCTGAAGAATAGAAGGTTGCAGATAAATATCAGGATAAAAAGCGCCGCCTCTTTTTTTCTCTTTAAAGGTACCAATAATAACCCGGCGAATGAAAGTACCAGCGGAAGATTGAACAGGAAAAAACCTTTACCCGTGCTGAATAGATAATAGTACAAACCTTTTAAAAGATGAGGCGCTTCCATGACGCGTCCCGTAACGCCTAACGCCTCCCTGCCGCCAAACTTCAGTATCTTCCCGTATATGAAATAATTGCATCCGATTACCGCGACCAGAATAACAAGCAATGGCACAGCAAACGTCGCCATTTCTTTAAGGAGGCCTCCCCTCTCTTTCCTGCCTGACAATATAATCCATCCGATATAAAAAATAAGAGCCGGTAAAAATATTATAGCCGTTGATCTTGTAAAAACGGCTAGCCCTATCGCGGCGCCTGCGGCGGCGAGATATCCTATTTTAGCAGTATTTTGAAACCTTAAGGCAAAATATACCGCCAGAAGAATGAATAATGTCATTGCCGGCTCTCCGAATCCCGTCCTTGAATATACCGGCACCATCGTAGCGAGGCCGTATATCATGGTCAACGCTATAGATGTACGCCTTGAAAAAGAGAGACCCAAAGAAATAAGAAATATTAATAAGCAGTTGACGGCGGAAATAACAGGGTTTGAAAACGAAACAAAGAAGATCGTTATAAAGTCATGCGGTATATTCTTGAAAAATCCGGACACGACATGCCCCGCGAGATAAAAGAAGGAGAGTATTGCCGGAATTATAAGGCCTCCCCGTGAGCTGTACTTTCTTCCATCCCGTCCTTCTATTCCTGCGTCTTTTTTATAATTTAACTCGTCCATATCGCCATGCCCGACGCTATCAGGGCCGCCGCCGAGCGCCAGACTACGATGCAGCACAATACTTTTGGCCGTCAGAAAATCCTCGTAACCGTCACCACCGTAATGGCCTATACAGAATAGAGAGTACAGCGATATAAAAAATACGGCTATTGCTACGGCGCATGAGCCTTGATTATTCATGAAGCGCTCCCCCTTTGTTATCTTTAAAACTATGCTTTAGCAGGATAAAGCTGAAGATCGGGCCCAGAATAAATGCGACCGCCATCATGACCACCCTGTCGGTAAGAGTAGCCAGCGCCCCGGCCGCAAATGATATATTGGTCAAGGTTGAGACGGCCCCTACCGTAGCCTCTTTTATACCGTAACCACCCGGAATTATCGTGGCGAAATGAGTGATTATATTAAACGGTGAAAGCAGTACACAAGACGCGAAAGCGATCGGCAAGGAGAAGATCTTGAATATGATAAAGTAGCGCGCCGCCACAGATAACAGAACCAGAAGATCTACCATGGAGATCGCTATAATTGTCTTAAGATCCTTGCGCAATATCTCCCACCCTTCGAAAAATTCATTTATTTTTATAAAGAGACCTTTTTCGGGAAGCCTGATCCTCGGCAGGAGAAAGAGAGCGGACGGCCCCGCGATCATGCCCGTGAACAATATCATAAAGATCACCGTGTCCATAAAATGAGGTAAGCGGAAAAATAGGCTGACCACCAGGCCTACCAGCCCGGAAGTAAATATCGTGATCAATCCCGTGGTTATCAGCACGCTAAGGTACTTATGATAGTTAAGGCCATACTTATTCTTCATATATACGCCGCAGACCGCCGTGCCGCTTTTTGGTACGAGATAATTATAAAAATTACCTACACATGACATGCCGAACCATTCTTTGAACGAAAGGCGTATGCCGAACGACTCCATTATTCTGCGTGTCTTGAAACCGAGAAATAGCTTATTCAGCAGATTCAGCAGGACCAGGAATATAAGAAATGAAGGCCGTATAGAGACCGTATCCCTAAGATGATGAAAGTTCTTTTTGATATAAAAGGCGAACGCCAGCGTAATGATCACTATAAGCAATTTCTGTAAAAAACGTTTTTTTGTCATATTTAACATATCACCCTGTCGATCTTGGCCTTTATGGAGCGCTCATTAACTTTAAGATCGCTGTCTTCTATCTCCACGTGTCCTATCGTCTTATACGCGTCCGAATAGAGATCCGTTTTTTTCAGAAAATATTCTTTGTCGTACTCGCTCTTTCTTTCGTACGCGACCATCGGATCGCTCTTTACGAAGAATAGCGTATCCGGACTTATTATAAGGCTCTCATAAAAACGGATGAACTTTTCCCGCGAAAGGCCAAGATATCTCATCTGCACGATTTCGTCATAAAAATACCTGTCGCAAACCAGCGTCTTCGCCCTGGACCCTTTGTAGCTTCCGTACCTGATATTAAAGAAGATTAGGTCCATAAGAAGGAGGATTTTTTTTATGGACCCGGCAAAAGAAAAATACGCCCTGTTCTTTTTGTTTCTTAAGGCCGTTTCTATGGACGCCCTGGATGATTCCGAAACGCCTCCTATACCCTTATGAAGGATCAGGTGATAGAAAGTATCTCTTACATTGTGCCTGTACCTGGCCTTCAGGCTCTTACCCCTTATGTATTCGACCACCGAGACCGCGTATGTGGTCTTGCCTGAGCCGTCAATGCCGGAAAATGCTATTATCAAATTACCTCCAACCTTTAAGGGACGCCAGAGGCTTTAACCTTGCCACCGGCTCCGCGATCCCGTGCTTTATCACAGACTCGAGGATCTTTTCCACGTCCTTAAAAGCGCCGGGCGCCTCTTCCGACGCGTTGCCTTTTCCATAATCGTATATCCTGACATTCTTGCTCTTCATATCCTCGAATATATCTTTTGCCGTGAAGAGCTGCCTCGCCTGGCCCCTGTCCACTATCCTGCCCGTACCGTGGCAGGAGGAGTAATAGGAGTCCTTGCATCCCTTTGTAACGGCGCATAAAAAAGAGGGGCTTCCCAGAGAGCTTGGCAGTAATATCGGCTGTCCGGTCTGTGAAAATACGGGATGGTCCTTAAAATAACCGGCAGGCAATGCCCTGCTCGCTCCGTTCCTGTGCGCATAGAATTCAACGCCATCAACGACCTCCTTCTGCAGGGCATCGTGGTTCCCGTCGTACAGAATATTCACCTCTGCCGAATCATCTTTGAACGCATGTTTTAAGGAGTCCCGGATTATGGAGGCCATGTAGGCCCTGTTAGCATAACCGTAATCTATGGCCGAGTAAGTGCTCGTCAGATAAGCCACCCCCTCCTCGCTCTGGGCGTCAAAGCCGCCGAAGGAGGCGCGTCCGTTCTTCTTCCATCCATCCATCTTCCAATAGACCGTCGACTTCGCCCTGTTGAGATAATAATTAAGCTTATCGAGAACACTTTTCATTATTGGTGAGCTGTGCGGCGAAGAAAATATTTTATAGTGCAGCTTCTTGTAGACCTGCTGCAGCCCGAACAGCTTCTTCGCTTTGCCGGAGTAAAAGTCAAATATGGACTGCCCGAAGGCGCGTGAGTCCCCGTGGATCATAAAACAGATCTGACCTTTTGATATATTGAATTGTTGCGCTATCTCGGCATTAACTATCTCTTCCACAACATGAAGCTCCACAAAATGATTGCCGTATCCCAAGACCCCCCAACTCAACAGCCCCATCTGCTGACAGGCCTGGGGTATATATGACATGATCTCGTCTATGCTTCTTGTGTCATCCTTTAAGAGTGAGCCGTTATTTTCAAAACTGCCAAGGTCGTCGGGAGAGAGTCCGTACTTTTCAATAGACCACTCTGCGCCTCTTCTTACTATATCTTTAAGATCGGAACTGCTGATAATAGGCGCACTCCTGGCAGAGACCGCTATATTATTTCGCAAGTGATTGAATATCGTGTCCAGGGTATCGTTGTTTATATCGCGCTCGAAGAATGGCGTTTTAATAAAAGACATGCCGCAATTTGCGTTGACAAATTTCGGTATTATTCTGTCTCTTGTCATTACAACGACGCCCGTCGGCGTGTGGTACGAGTGCTTAAAATGAATGTCGGGAAGGGCCACAATGGGTTTTACCACGCCCTCCACATCGGCCATTCCGGAGAGCGCTCTTTTAGTCCTGGCATCCGGCGGATAGGAGTCGTGCGTTATCAGACGTACTCTTTGATCGCTATTCATCTTTATCCTGAAGTACTTTATATAATCGTTGATACTCGCCTGCGGCGATATCTATTGTGAAATCCACCCTTACGGCATTCCTTGACCTTTCGCCAACCATCGAAGCATAACCGCCGTCGTTGACGCACTTTATAATCGCTTTAGCGTAAGATTCGCACGAATCATCGGATACCATTATGCCCAGCCCCCTGCTGTCAAGTTCCCCAAGCGGCGGAACGTTCCCGTAGACTACCGGCTTACCGAGGATCGCGAGTTCGAGCAGAACGAGTGGAATCTCCAGTATACCGCTCATCGGACGCCTGGCCGGCATTATACCAATGGAGCATCCTTTTAAAAATGACGGCATCTCGTCTATGGTATTAAGAAAAGTAAACGATCTCTCAAGACCGCATTCTCTTACCAGCGACTTGAATCTCTTCTCAAGACCTGAGTCTTCCCTTGTCCTTATCCGGCAGGCCATAACAAACCTCGCGTTGCTTACCTCGTCTTTCACGCGCAGAGCTATTTTACAGAAATCCCCCAGCGAATAAGCATCGGCCAGCACTTTATATGTCCCCGGGTATACTATTCTTACCTCTCCGCAGGAATCCGGCGCCGTTACGCCGTTAAAACGCTCTTCTTCTATGGCCGGATAGATCTTTACTATATTCTTTACATTCTTTTCGGCAAGTTTTTGCCTGGCATATTCGGAATGCACCACTACATAATCCGAAAAGAAGAGAGAGCCGATCGCGTCCTCTCCATTTTTTTCCAATAATGTATGTATCGATGAGACTATCTGTATTGACCTCTTATTCTTTAGGAGCCTTCTGAAGATAAACGAAAAATATGGCTGCGGCGTAAAGAAGAACTGGAAGAGGTCCATCCTGCTCTTGTAAAGAACGGTCAGGAAGAATATATAAATTTTTTGAAATAACGCCATGCTGTGCCGCCCTGTTCTTTGAAAAGGGGATTTGATAAATATGGTATTAGCTGTGTGCGGAAAGCTTCGTTTGCGCGATGAAACAAAATAATAATCGTGCATGGGCAGTTTTTTCGCCAGCGCCATCACAATATTCTTCGGCCCGTCGTCATAAGGAGGGCTTATCGGCGCCATTGTAACAGAAAATATCCTCATAGCGGTAGACTGCCTCTCATTTTTCCAGGCTCCATACCATATTCCTCAGGTTATCCCGGAATATTTTCCATCTGGAACAATAATTGTCCAGATGCTCAAGAAAATCCAGCTTTACATTCAGGCCTGCGTTTCTCATTAATTTATTCACGAGATACGCGAAAAAATTGAACCTCTTCGAACTGAAATGCGAAAAACCGTATTCACCGGCCTTCTCGGACAGGTACTCTTCTCCGAGATCCTCTTTGGGGTCTACTTTACTTTTGGGTAACAGCTTTCTTAAGTACCTCCATTGCGGAGAGTAGGCATTATCCACAAAGATAGCCTTGCCGCCGGCCTTAAGCACATATTTCAACTGCGCGAGGAACCTGTTAACATCCAGGTGATGGGCAACCTGCCAACCGTAAATAAGGTCTACCGAATCCTGCTTAAAGGGCATGTTGTGCGCGTCAATAACGCACTTGGGCCCGGATCGCACATTCCTCATGCCCTCCAAAGATATATCGGAAACTATCTGCTTCTGAAATAGAGGCTCGTTATCTCCGTTCCCTATCGATACTACGACCTTACCCATTGTGTCGCCCGCCATGTCGAGGAAGTACTTCAATTCCCCAAAATACGCCCTCTTGACTCTGGACTTTTTATAAAGCTTGTTATAGAACTCTTTGTTCTTTTCGGTAGTCTTCGTATATGCGGTCCCGGCCATATATCATCCTCTTTTTAAAAGCTGAAGGTATTCCTCTTCATACATGCCTATGATGCGATCCCAGGAGAATTTTTTTGCGACATATTCTCTTGCCCTGTTCGTAAAATTCTGGCGCAATACGCTGTCTTTTAAAAAACCGCACACGGCGTCCGAAAAAAGCTCCGCGTTCTTTTCTTTGATCAGGATGCCGTTCTCTTTGTCGTGCACCGCCTCGCTTATGCCATCTACATCATAAGCGACAAGAGGCGTTTTGTTGACAGCCGCCTCCAACGCCACTACACCGAAACCCTCGGCGTCATCACTGACCCGTATGTTCGGCATAACGAATACATTACTCACCGAAAATAACGCTCTGTATATGGCAGAACCGTGCTCAACGTTTCCCAGCAGATAGACCCTATCCTTAAGATTGAGCCTGTTCACCGCCTGATAGATCCTCTCCTTTTCGCATCCGTCGCCCGCTATCACAAAGCACGCGTTATCCACTCTTTTGCTGATCGAAGGCAGCACGTCTTCTACGAACTCCCTTATGCCCTTCTTGGGAACGAGCCGGGATACCGAAAGAATATTATTCTTCTCCCTCAAATTGATACCGAATCTTTTTTCTATCAGATCGAGAGACTGCTCTCTATTTAGATCATTGATGTTTGCATCACCTAAGTTTATCCCGTTAGGTATAACTCTCAGCTTATCTTCCGGGATGCCCCTGGAGGCAAGCGTCTTCATGTTATTGCGGCTTACACATATGACCCTGTCCAGTTTTTTTGCGGAGCCCAGTATGAAATGATCATAAAACGGACTAGTGTAAACAGAGTCCCTGCCGTGTGATATGGTCAGAACAGGTTTTTTGAATAAAGTTTTCAGCAATGACCCCAGGGGCGAGAGTACAAAGTCCCCCAGCTGAATTATCTCGACATCTTTTGTTGATAATATTATGGCCGCCCTTACAAAAGCGTAAATAATGAAAAACGGCAGAAAAAATTGAGAATGGCCCCAGGCTATCAGAAAAACATCATTACGCTTACTGATATTTTCGTAAAATTGCCTGCTTTGGGTCTGCATCCCGCCTATAGTGGGGGGGAATTTGCGTGTTATATATAAAATTTTCATGATGGGCTCTATTTTACCTTAAGCTGCTCCTTCCTCTGCCTGTACAGGTTCTCTTCCGCCAGTTTCCTGTTAGCGGCTATTATGTCCGCCAAAAATCCGGTAAAGACCAGCTGAGCGCCTATTATGGTCAGGATGATCGCCAGGATAAGCGATTGTACATGTCCGCCTCGCTTCGCGCCAAAGAAAAAGAAATAGACATAGCGCCCGCCTAATATTGCCGCGAGCGCTAAAAAGACCGATCCTATCTTTACAAAGAACTTCATCGGCTCATACATGAGATATATGCGCAAGATAGTCGCTATTGACCTTCTGATATAGGATGTTATGCTCTTTATCAGTCTGGACTCTCTCGTCTTTTCGTTTGTCTTGATGTCGATATGCGCTAACGGGATCTCTTTTCTCCCCGCCTGTATAATAGTTTCAAGGGTATACGTGTAGGCTGAAAAGATATTCAGGCGCAGCGCGGCGTCCCTGGAGTAGGCCCTGAAACCACTTGTAGTGTCGGGTATCGCGGTGTTGGAAAATTTCCTTACGATATAGCTACCCACTCCCTGAAGCAGCTTCTTTAAAACAGAGAAGTGGGAGATCGCGAAGATATCTCTGCACCCTATAACTATCTCGGCTCTTTTATTGAGGATAGGCTCTACCAGCCGCGGTATGTCCTCTCCTTTATACTGATTATCCCCATCAGTATTCACTATGATATCGGCCCCCAATTCCAGACTTTTATCGAGACCCTTCCTGAACGCCTCGGCTAAACCCCGGTGAAAAGGCATATCTACTATATGGTCGACTCCCAACTTCTTCGCCACCTCTACGGTCTTGTCACTGCTCCCGTCGTTTATTACCAGGATCTTTACGTCATCTATGCCGTTTATCTTTCTGGGTATGCTATTCAAAACAAGCGGCAATGTCTTTTCCTCGTTATAACAGGGTATCTGGACTATTAATCTCATTTCTCACCTCTTTATTTAGCGTTCCTACTTTTTAAGGACAAATAAGTTACTTCCGGCGCACATATGCGGGAAAAATTTTTCCAGCACGCCACCTAACTTTACAGCAAAAGCATTTTCACCGTCATACGTCTTTTTATCCCTGAAGATACCTGAAAATTCCACCAAAGAGAATGTGTGGTCTACCGGCTTATGTAGCATTACCTCATACCCCGCATCCCGGAATTTTGCCATCAATCTCTTCGGCTCAAAATATTTCTGATAATAATATATCCTTTTTTCTTTTGAAAAGATCCTTCTTAAAAGAGAAGATCTCTTCAGCCACTCTACCGGACTTTTGATAACGGTGAAGATGTTTCTGTGGGGGACCGTTATAAGTGCTGTCCCGCCTTTTTTCAGCACCCTGTACGCCTCGCTTAACGCCACCTCAGGGCCTTCTATAAAATGCTCGATCACTCCAAAGGAGATATACGTATCAACACTTTCGTTCTTAAACGGCAATGCCCTCACATCGGCGGTAGCCAAAGAGAGGCCGGCACCATAACTCTTCGCCTGAAAGATAGTAGCTTCATTGTAATCCACTCCTACCATGTTGTAACCATTGGAGCGAAAATATTCCATCCATTGCCCCAGCCCGCAACCTGCCTCCAGAGCGATCCCCTCTCTGGGCAGATATCTAAGATAGTCCGCCGCGAGCTTTCTGACCCTCGGGTAATCAAATATTTCGGTAATGGACTTCTGGTCCACCCTGCTCCAGTTGAGCTCCCAGGATTTCTTTGTATTCGATTCTATCTTTTTATACAGTTCCCTTTGAACGACCATTCTTTACCTCTGCCTGAATAACCGCCTATTAGAAGCGTATACCGAAAAAGCATTTTCTTTTGCCAAAGGCAGCATCTGAACATTTCCGCCGGCCCCGGTAATAATTGCTGCGCCGGCGGCAACATCCCAGAGCATTATATTGTTTTCACGATAAACATCAGCTCTACCCGCCGCAACATAGGCGAGCGACAAAGCAGCGGACCCGATCAGCCGGACCTTTTTATAGTTTTGGATTTGCTTTGTAAATCTTAATAGCCCTCTCGATGAAAAATCTGTATTTACCGGAAAACCCGTGCAAAGTACGGCGCTGGCTTCTTTGGAAAGAGCGCTCACTTTTATACGTTTTTTGTTCAAGTACGCGATTTTACGGGCTATGCCGGAAAAAAGTTCATTTTTATTGAAGTCATAAATTACCCCGAGCAAAGGCTCATTGCCTCTCCATAGCCCTATAGAAACGCAGTTTATCGGGATCCCGCGTAAAAAATTCATCGTTCCGTCAATCGGGTCAACGATCCAAAGTAAATGCTTTCCGGAAGCTCCCGGCAGAAACCCGCTCTCCTCCGTAAGAATATCAAATTCAGATTTAGCTCTTAACATATTTATGATGATCTTTTCCGAATGTAGATCAGCGGAAATCTTTACGTCTTTTCCAAGATCGGTCAGTATTTTATTATCTTTTATTTTCGTCCGGGATAAGAACGCGCCGGCGCGGCATGCCGCTTTTTCAGCAACAAATAACAATTTCTCTAACTCACGCATTTCCCTGGCCATTAATATTTCCTTAAAGCCCCGATAAGGTTTTTGACCGCTTCCATCTCCATCTGCTTTCTGCACTCAACCGTGTACGAACCCGCGTGCGGTGTAAGTATGACTTGAGGATATTTTGTCAGCGGCCCCATATACGGCTCTTCTTCAAATACGTCAAGCCATGCCCCGGCAACGCGTTTTTCTTCCAGCGCCTTTACGAGGGCGTCTTCATTTATAGCTCCACCACGTGCCGCGTTAAGAATAAATGCGCCTTTTTTTATTTTCCGCAATTCGCTTTCGCCCATCAGGCAAGCATTACCGCTGGAATGTATGCTGATAATATCGGCTTCTGACAATGCTTTTTCAAGCGATACAGTAACCGTTTTAACATCTCCGCTCTTTATAGACGGATCTACTACCAATAGCCTGACCTTAAAAGGCGCTAATAGCTGACTCAACTTTTTACCGATACGCCCAAAGCCTATGATCGCCACGGTTTTACCTTCCAGTAAAAGACCTGTTCGCTTGGTCCATCTGCCATCATGAAGCTCTCTGTCCATGGCGGGCATCGCTCTTAAAAGGCTCAGCATGGCTGCCAGCGTAAGCTCGGCAACTGAATCCACCGGAGCATCCGGAGTCGAACATACAATGATCCCCAGTTCCTTGGCGGCCTCAATATCTACATTAGACAACCCGGAACCGCATCTGGATATAATCTTTAATTTAGACTTAGACAGCACCTCTTTGTCTAAAATTTCTAATCCTGCTATCAGGCCCGTTACACTATTCGATAATAACTCGGTTAACTCGGGCTTTGTAAGCTTTCGTTTATAGGGGTTGTTTATCACTTCACAGCCCGCCTCTTTAAGCATCTCCAGCGGCCCTTTGTCAGAAGCGGCAAATGAAGAGGTGCTTATGAGTATATTTTCTCCGCAAAGAGACTTCATCCCGGCTTTATCCTTTTCGTTTTTTAAACCATAGCCACGTGTATATAAGGTGATCCATTATCATATGGATGTCCTCAACGGGGCCGTATTCGCCTCTGGGTGTTTTTACATGTATGCAAACGTCGCTTATCTTTTTTAATTTTCCTCCGTCAAAACCGACAAGGCCTATGACCTTTCCGCCACGTTTCTTGACCCAATTGGCGGCATTTACCACATTTAGTGAATTGCCGCTTGCCGAGATAGCCACCAGCTTATCACCTTTCTTAAAATAGAGATTAAGCTGTCTGATAAAAATATCGTCGTAACTACAATCATTAGCAATAGCGGTCATAGACGCGACATTGTCGGTAAGAGATATGGCGCGAAAAGGCAGCTTCTCGTCCTTTCGCGTGCCTAATCCAAAATCATTGGCCATGTGTGAAGCGGTAGATGCCGAACCGCCGTTTCCAATAAAAAAAACCGTATTCCGATTTTTTTGCGCCTTGCTAAATTCGCTGACAACACTTTCAATCTGTTTTGTATCGATACAGTTCATCAATCCACAGAGGTACCTGAAATAACCTTTGCTAAATTGTTGTATATCTGCTGAGTTTTTAAAAATCTTTTCTATATTTTCCATGATTCTCCTCGTGTTCTTGCTGCTTATTTATCAGGATCAACAATATTATAGCTCTTGCGCCATTTCTGATCGGCGTAATATATGCGGTAGACCAGCTTCATGGTCTCAAGAGCATCGGCGCTTCCGCCGTGCTTTATCCTGCCTCCGTTAATTATAATATCCACGAACTCATTAATTTCATCACGCCAAGAGTCATCTTCAAAATAAGATACAACCTCTTCGTGCAAGCTACCCACATCTGACTCATCTATTCGCCTGCCTATGGCAAGCTTCTCCTCGCCGTAACTTTTAGAACCTGAAAGTATGCCGCGCAGCTCAAGATAACCTTGAGTAAGCGCTATGTGCAGATTAAACTTGTGCTGCCATTGCGTCGCGCTTGAATGCAGCATGGCTATGCGGCCCTTATCATCACACATGATAGAATATGCATTATCCTCTACATCATGGTTCCAGTGTTTATTCGATATAAAGCTTTTAACTTCCTTGAAATCTCCGCAAAATAGCCGCATCAGATCCACCATATGAATGCCCTGATCAAGTAATATGCCTCCGCCCGCGTATTTTCTCTCCGCGCGCCAGGCTCCGGGGCCGGAAAAATGATGAATCTTGCTTTTGCCGTATACCCCGCGCAGATTAACGATCTCCCCAAGTTCTCCGGATCTTGCCATCTTTAAAGCATCACGTACGGAATAGTGATAACGGTGATTAAACCCGTATTTTAACACCTGGCGAGGGTGCTTCTTTTCAACTTTTATCACTCTCTCTATATCGGCCACGTCCCGGCCCGGAGGTTTTTCGCAGAATACATTCAATCCTTTTTCTAATCCGGCAATGGTCACATCAGCGGCTAAATAATTGGGCAGGGATACAAACAGCACGTCAAGCTCTTCCTCCAGCAGTTCCTTGTAATTGTTGAAGCATTTAACGCCGTCCGGCATAACATACGACTTGCCGAACTTTTGGTCACAAACAGCCTGCGTGCGCAAATTTGGGTGCGCATCGATAAATTGCCTGCGGCGCTGGCCCACTACTCCATAT
The DNA here is from genome assembly GCA_964433975.1 of uncultured Planctomycetia bacterium. Lineage (GTDB taxonomy): Bacteria > Omnitrophota > Gorgyraeia > 2-01-FULL-45-10 > 2-01-FULL-45-10 > 2-01-FULL-45-10. The sequence continues at coordinate 122,876 of CAYSSS010000001.1, read as the reverse complement.
CCCGCTATACCTACACGTAAGATCTTATTTTTGCGCATTGCTTCTCACCTCAGCTTTCATCAATCGCTCCACTTTTTTTAAGTCTTGCGGTGTGTCCACGCCATAGGCATTAAACGCGCCGGGTACCATCTTGAGCCTGTACCCGTGCTCCAATATCCTGAGCATATCAACTGATTCTATCTTTTCGAGCGGTGTTGGGGCAAGTTCATTGAACTTTATAAGAAAATCTCTTCTGAAAGCAATAAGGCCTATCTGTCTTTGCATCGGCACATCCTTGGCGCCCTTCTTCCGCGATGGGATCGGCTCTCTTGAAAAATAGAGCGCGAAACCTTTTTTATCCACGACTACTTTGACCTGGTTGGGGTCGTTCTGCTCCTGTTTAGATTTCAGCGGCGCCGTCAGATTAACCGCGTTGATACTTCTATCGCTTATCATGGGCCTTATAACCCTATCTATCATCTCATACTGCAGCATCGGCTCGTCGCCCTGTATCATGACGACTATTTCTATTTTTTTTCCGCTTTTTTTTTCTATCTTGAGCACTGCCTCGGCAGCCCTGTCCGATGCCCTCTCGTGGGTATCGCGAGTCATTACAACATTCATATTGTTATTTTTGCAGTAGTCTTGTATTTCTTTATCCGGAGTAGCTATGTAAACAAAGTTCAATTTTTTGCAAAGCATGCTCCTCGAATAGACATGCTCTATCATGGGCTTGCCGAGTATTTTGGCAAGCGGTTTGCCCGGAAATCTCGTCGATGCCATCCTTGCAGGTACAATACCTATGATCCTCATAATGTCATCCCCTTACAAAAAGACAGTTATACATGCCCGCGTCGCCGATATGATATTTGGCTTTCTGCTTAAGACCTAGCGACTCTAGAAAATCGAACATATCTTTTCTCTTGTCATCCGCTTCTACCATTAAAGACTTAAAGGCCTTGGTTGAGATGGTTTTGGCCGCGCCTTTTAATATGTCAAATTCATTGCCATCGACATCAAGTTTAATATGATTTGGGCTCTCTATGCCAAAATCGGTAATAAAATCGTCTATGCTATAGGATAAGATTTTTTGTCTATGCGCCTCTTTTTCTAATTTCACGTCTAAACCATGCACGGAACTTCCTAAATCAATTGATGAATAAGCAAATTCCCCTATTTTTTTACGTTCCGATAACGCCATGTTGACCGGCATGACATTCGAAGCTGTATTTGTATATATGTTTTTAACCAGAGTACTGAATGTAAATACTGATGGCTCAAAGGCAAAAACCATCTTCGCATATTTCCCCATTATCAACGAATACGCGCCTATGTTGGCGCCTATGTCAAAGGCTGTATCGCTTTTATCAAAACTTTCTATCCATTTTACCGTATCCGGTTCTTTCCCGCAGGCGCCCAACCTTATATTGTCATGCAGATATATGGGATATTTATCATAATCCAGCCTGTGGATTATCCTTATCTTTTTTATCACGTCCGACAAATAAGATTTAAGCCTGTTTTTTAAAGATTCTGCGTTGAATTTCATGGTCATGAAAAGTATTTCTTCTGATATGCCTGTTTTAATTCCTCGAACATGCGATTGCCCTCCTCGTCAAAATTTTCTGCTATCTTGATCTTCGGCCATTCTGTTTTAGGGGATCTTGCGTATAACGCGAACGTTCTCTGAAGCCCCTTTAATTCCTTATAACTTATGGAATCCATATTTAGCTCCGCCCCGTCTATTACCTGGTGCACCTTGCTGTCCTTGTCAAGGTATCCTTTGTCCATGCAACATTTGTATATCGTGGTGCCTTTATACGGCGCCATTATATTACAGTTCATCGTGCGCGGATTAATCTTACGATTAAATTCTATCGTCTCAAAGATCAGGTCTCTCGTCTCGTCCGGGAACCCTATTATATTGTTCGCGGTATATGGTATTTTATACTTCTCTACCAGCTTGAAGGCCTTCAGCATCTGCTTGTTGGTGTCTTTGCGGTTGAGGACCCTGTTCCTGAATTCTTCGTTGCCTACCTCTATGCCGAATTGCAAGCTATTACAGTTCATCTCTTTTAATAATTTTATCTTCTCTTCGGTCACGGTTTCAGGTCGCGTCTGGCACCAGAAAGGCACAGCTATCTTCTTATATCTTTTGGCGAACTCCCTAAGCTCCGACATAGGCTTCGCCAGGAACGTCTCGGAATTGAAATTTACATAATCGGGCTTGTATTTTTTTACAAGGTGCCTCATCTCAGCCATTATCCGGTCAACGGACTTGCGTCGGTAATACTGTCCGCAATTATTTCTGCGGTACACCTCTTTCAGGGCCGGAGCGCAGCAAAAGGTGCACGTGTATGGGCATCCCCGGTCCAGTTCCACGTGTATCATGGTGTAGACCTTGCCGAACATCGGCCTGTAAAGGCGATCCTTGTCGAATATATCATAATCTATGAATGGTAGCTTGTTTATATCCATGAGGGGCCTTAAGCTATTCTTTATAAGCCTGCCTTGCTGCTTAACCCACAGGTTCTTTATCCCGGAATAGTCCTCGCCCTTTGACATCTTTTTGCAAAGCTCCGTCAAAGGCTCCTCGCCTTCTCCGATACATATAATATCTATGTTCTCATCAGCGATAACCTCTTCCGGCGAAAGGCTCACAAATACCCCTCCGGCCACAACCGGTATATCAAAATCCTTTATGCTTTCCAATAACGACTGGGAAAGCTCCTGCATGTCCTGTACTATCGTAATAGCTATAAGATCAGGCCTATACTCGGAGACCTTCTTGGCGAGGTCCTTATAGATATCATTTTCCTTTATTTTGATACCCTGGTCATTAAAACTGAACGGCTTTACCATCAGAAGGTCCACCTTCCTCTGCTCAAAGCTTATATCTTCGGTCTTGTAATACGTGGTATCAAATATATCCGTATTGAAACCTTTCGATTTAAGACTCGCGTAAAGCGATGATATGCTGAGCGGCACGAGCGTTGCCATCATTGCATTGGGATATATAAACAATACCTTAAAGTCGCTACCCTTCATTATTTTCTTCTCCTTACCCTTGAAAGCTTGTCTGCGCAGCAGCTGCCCAAAAAAAGCGCGTCAAAGCTGAATACGATGAAATTATATCCTTCCTTTATCCTTCTATCAACCTCAATACTGTCGGGCTGGACAACATGAATGCCGCGGGCTTTGTCGATGCGCCTGGAAACGGCAGTGACCTTGGCAAGCGCCTTTTTAAAGTCCGTGTGGCCAAACCCGCCCGGCCTCCCTAAAGAAGCGGACAGATCGTACGGGCCGATCATGAAACCGTCGACACCTTCTACTTCGAGTATCTCCTCCAGATTATTTACAGCATCTATATGCTCTATTTGGACGATGACTACGGAGCTCTTCTCCTGCCACCTGTTATATTTTTCGAAGTCCAGGCCGTAATTCTGGGCGCGGCCGAGCCCTACGCCTCTCGTCCCCCTGGGCGGATATTTTACCGCGCTTACCGCGCGTAACGCATCCTCTCTGTTGTTAACCATAGGTACAATCACTCCGTGCGAACCCGCATCCATAACCCTCTTAATAATGTTGGCGTTGTTTTCAGAAACCCGGACCAGTGGCACGCATCCGCTTAACTCTATTATCCTGATGAGATTCTGCGCCCGCTCCAGCTCTATAGCGCTGTGCTCCATATCTATAACAAGCCAGTCGAAACCGGCCTTTGCCATGATCTCCGTCGCAGCATAGTCGCCCAGGGTAATCCATGATCCAATCGTCATGCTGCCTTCCGCAAGCTTCTTTTTTAAATTCATATTTGCCCCTTTCTCAATTTATCGAACTCGTTCAAAATATCGCTTGACATGTTTTCCACCACGGTATCAAGCCCGTTTCCGCCGGCTATCCATTGTCTGCAGAATCCCTCAATATCCGGATGCGCGCTTCCTGCCGCGTTCTTTCCGTTCAAAAAAGCCAGGAAGTCGTCATATCCAGTAAAATAATTAAAACCCTCCTTGAATATATTTATAAGAGTCGTGGATTGGCAAAAATCGCCTCTGTCATATATGACTATCTTTTTATGGCCTTCCGGCAGAAGGTCAAAGAACGCGGCCGTTGCCAACGATACTATAAAATCCACGTGCTCCAAATAACATATCAGCGGGTCATCTTCTAAAATAAAGAAATCTTTAAAACTATTCTTCTTCATAACAAGCCTTATCTTCTCTTCATAGCGGTATCTGGGGTGGGGCTTGATAAGCAGCGCCGTATTGCCTAATGCTTTCGCCGCCCTTGCAACATCCGCGATATTCCTGTATTTTTCGGAATCACCCCCGATGCATTCAAGGTTCGGGCATATATACAATATTTTTCTCTTGGACCCGATGCCGAGCCGTTTTATTCCGGCCCTGATATCTTCCGAGAAAATTCTTTTGATATTTTCCTTCCAGTTTGTGTCAAAACGCGGATCTCCAAATACAAGTATAGGTGCGTCTCTTTCGATGTGCTCGGCATAGTATTTTTGCCTCTCATATTCATGCGGGACATAATACCTGTCAAAATCTATGTACTTTCTCTCAAGTTTAAGCGGATGATTGGGCATGCCGTTAAAGATATCAAAACTCTTAATACCCATTTTATCCGATACTTTTTTTATATAGTAGCTGCCATAAGGATACGCGCAGTATTCTATCAATGAAATATTATCAAAAAAACCGATCCTCGGCCTTAATTCGCCGAGCATCCGCCCTATAAAACCCTCATTAATACGCAATTGCAGTAATTTTGAGCGGAGCCCTATGAACTTGTTATAAAAAAACATGCATCTGGCCGTGTGCTTGAACATATTAACAAAAAAAGTTATGATTCTTAATAGTAGGTCGCGTTTAAGGAAATGGGAATAATCCATGACATCAAGGCCGTATGCCTGGACGATCCTGATCTGCAACCCGGAGAGCCCGTCTCTAAAATTATAATTTTGATAAAACAAAAGCGGCTTCAGGCCCTTCTCTTTTAAACTAACCATCAAGGGGAGACACCTCTCGATTCCATTGCTTATATGGCCCCAAAAAATCACATCATATCGCGGCGCATCTTTCATCGATCGGCCTTTCGCAAAATGGCGCCTTTTACCATATCAAGCACGAGGCGCACAACTTGTGTCCGGCTATCAATATATATAAGCAGCGGTATTGAGAAGATAAACAGAGTGAAGCATTTAACCGCGGCATTGACATACATATTGGGAAGCCTTATAAAATTCTCTATCAACAATACGAACAGGGTGGTATATAAAAAAGGCGCTATTACTTCTAAGAAAAACAAGGCGATTTCCCTCCCGCCGGCAAAATGGCGCATCGCATATGTCTGCATTAAAAAGAACATGATAAAAGAGACCGCCGACGCAGCGCAAGCTACGCCGTATATCCCGTACCCCGCCTTTATCAGCGCATAATTTAATAATGCCGTCAAAATGATCGACAGTATCATGATCGTCATCATCTTCGTCTGCTTCTTTAACGCAATAAGAAAATGCATGGCCTGGGGGTAGCATGAGCGGAAAAACATGTCGATCAGAAGGATCTGTATCGCAAGGATTCCGGGTATGAACTTAGGCAACACCGCCTTTATCAAAACGGGCACGATAAAGAATATCCAGCCCAATAACAACGGGAGCAGGTACGCATTGACCTTCGGAGGTATAATAGCGTACTTCTTTATGTCTTCAATACTCTGATTTCTGCCAAAAGTCTCCAGTAGCCAGGGATATAACACGGTGCCGAAGCTTGAGAGCTGGGATATATAATTTTTTGTCATGACCGATACGCTGTAATACCCCACGAAAGTCACGCCTATCATCTTTGTTATCATTATCGTATCCAGGATTGGCGCCACACCCTGCAGGAAACCCAAAAAGGACAACGGAAAACCGATCTTGATTAGGCCGCCGGCGCCTTTAAACTTGAAATTAAAACAAAGCCTGTAGCGCACAAAAAGGTGCACGAAGATTACATTGAGTACGGTCAGTATTATCAGTGCGGCGTAGAGGCCGTATATCCTGAAATTCTTTACCAGCAATATGACAAGGCAGAGATTGACCACGGCGTCGAATATAATGGAAAGGCTTAATACTGAAAAATTCTTCCTGGCCCTTAAAAGCGTCATGTAATAACCGCATATCCTGTCTACCAGCATATAAAGGGAAACGGCGCAAAGACCCACGATGACTTCGACAGGATATCTGTGGCGTAATATTACGGCCGCAACCAGCACCGCGAGGCTTGTCAGGCATGACACCGCGAATACAAAATTAAAAGCTACGTCCTTTACCTCTTCCGCCTCCTGTTCTTTTTTTTCTCCCAACAAAAACGGAATCTTGTAGCACACTCCTTCGCCAATACCCAATAATAAGTAAGAGGCGTTATCCGATATTATATTTAACAGGCTCCAGATTCCCGTATAAAACGGGCCGAGGAATCTCTTCATGGCTATCGAAGTAAAAAAACCTATGAACTGCGACGCATATCGCGCAGAGGTGAGATTGAAGCTGTCTTTTATTATCCTTTTCTTATGCGTCATCTTGCCCCAATCGTCTCCATTATACAGTCCGTCACTCTTTCAGTATTCAGGCTGTCATTAATGCCCGTATAGAACGCCTTGTCCTTGCCAAAAACAGGTGCATGAGCGGACTTTTTGCCGGAAATAAAAGCCGAATATATTTCCGCTATTATATCTTTGAGTTCACGCGGATCCCGGGTAACGGTGCACAGGTCGTGATCGGCGAACGGAAAATCATCTTCTATCCCGTTGTAATTCAAGACGACCGTGGGAATCCGTGCGATGATCCCTTCCATGACCGCGGTCGACCAGTGCGCCAAAAATATGGCCTGACAGCCCGATAAAAGTTTAAAAAAATCCGTTTTAGCTTTTGCTATGGTGACATTGCTTTTGCCCTTATGCTTCATAACAAAATCTGCCAGCGGGCCCTCATCTACAAGATAACGCGGTTTTATTACAAGTTCAACCGGATAGCCTTCTAATGCCTTCATTACAAACTTCAAATCCCTCCTCATCGTAGTTCCAAATGAATATTTGCATACACCTATCCATGAGGGTACGGAGGGAGTATAATAAGGCATCATTCCACCGGAATACAGGATCCTCATTCTTTCCGGTTTTGTTTTATTCCTGTTTTTTTCATCCATTAGTTTCATTAGCCTGTCATACCTGGGTATACCCATGACCCTTATATTTTTTTCATCCCAGCCCCTGGATGTAAAGACATGTTTTTCAAGCTCGGAATGCAGAAATGTATACGAAAGGTCAAAGCGTCGATTTGAAATAGGTAAAGAAAACCGTACGGTGCCGTAACCGTGTGAAATACAGAATACGGGGATTTTCCGGGACTTGAAAAAGGCTGCCATGAACGCCCTGTCCGGCATCTCGTCCTGGTTCATGATGACCCCACAGACATCCAATTTATTTACCATTTCAGAATATATCCGTGTCCATTGGCGGACATTGTCGATATATGGATTTATGTTATCCAGGATGGCATTTTCTATACGGCGATTTAAATCATATCCTTCGTAGGTGAACCATTTATCGCCGCATAAATGCTTTATCATGTCCGTAAACTCTTTCTTGTGATCAGGGCCGTCTTCTACTTGCCGGCTTTTTTTGAGGAAAGAATCGGAAATCACATAGTGCATCTTTTCCTTTAAGCAGGATTTGAGCTGGCCAAAACGAAATTCATCATTATAAACAAATATATCTTTCTCCTTATATTTAAGTTTTTTAAGAACCGGGCCCAGATGGCCTGCATCTCCGCATGCAATAAGTATCTTTTTCTTATCTACCGCAACCGGTAATCCACCATAGGATTTCTGCAATAATACTCTGAGGCGGTCTTTCATGGACGCCTTCTCTTCTTTGCGCGTACCGCACTTTAGCTGGTTCACCTTGATGCCGTTCTTTTGGGCTAGTCCTTTCAGGAAACTATTTAAAAAATAATTTCCATTAAAAGCGGGGAATGGCGGACAATGGATATTCTCGAATATAAACATTTCGCTCGGCTTATACCGGTCTATTACGTATATCGAAAAAAGATAATTTTTCAAAAAACTGACCAGATAAAAGGAAAAATAGGCGTTCAAGGCTTTGTTAAGCTCTATGCCATTCAGAATAGACCTGTCGCCGGCCGAAAGATCAAATAGGAGCGCCTTTTCGCAAGCCCACATATTTATAGAATTCCATTCTTTCCGCAATATCTCTTCATCTAAAGCATCAAATGATATTCTCTTTTCCTCCAAAAAATCATGGATTCCCGGGTTATCACACAAGATGCGCACTTGTTTTATGTCGGGGACCGCATCCGCCAATAACCAATATTGCTCCATGTCAGATATCACTGCCAAGATCATAAGCCATCCCCCATACCTAGAGGACCCTGTGCCTTCATAACGAATTCCGCTAACATAAAATCGAAAAGATCGTCTATATCCGCTGAGCGTTCTTTTTTCATGATATAGGCAAATGTTTTTGCTCCATACCAGTCCCGTTTACGCAAAATGAAATCTATGTCGGCTAAATAAAGCGCGCCATTGACTCTGTAATAGGCCCTCAGTTCCTGGCGGTTTTTATTCCCGCTATTTCCCTGAACAAAATTATTCATACTTAAGTCTTTCGGCAATATCCCTGCAAGTTGCGGGGGGTGGTCACACGCTACAACGCCTAAGACAGCATTCGCATTTTTTTCAATGAAAAATTCAATTGCTCCGTCAATATCATCCGCCCTTCTAAGCGGAGAAGTGGGCTGGAGCAGAACAATGATGTCATAGTTGTCGCCTGTATCTTGAAAAAAATTGATGCAGTGAAGAACGACATCCATCATATTGGCATTATCACTTGCCAGTCCTCCGGGCCTAATGAAAGGGGCTTCGGCGCCATATTTAACTGCGATATCGGCTATTGCGCCGGAGTCGGTGCTAACCACTATCTTATCCAGATATTTACTCTTTTTAGCTTCTTCTATGGTCCAGGCTATCAAAGGCTTTCCATTAAAGTTCTTTATGTTCTTTCCGGGAATCCCTTTTGAGCCGCCGCGGGCTGGTATGAGGGCCAATATTTTTTTATTCTCGATCATGCGGCCCCTCTTTTCATGCGGCTCCATTTCTCTCCAAGCGTTCCCGAAACAGCCTCCTCCAGTAATTCAATCTGACCTATATCTAACCATGATTTTTCACTGACGGGATACACGCTGATCTTACCGCCTTTTTCCCGCGTTTTTTTAATAAGCTCCGTAAAATCAAACTTTCCTTTTTTAGGAATATAGGAAAGTGTGTTTTTATTCAATATATACATTCCTGTGTTCACAAGAAAATCGTACTCCGGTTTTTCGATTAACTTACCTATATTACCGCCTGGTCCCATATCTATAACGCCGTAAGGAATGACAAAATGCCTCATGGCCCCTACTATGGTTATGTCGCAGTTATTCTTCAGGTGAGATTCATACATATTAGCATAGTCGGCCTCGATCAGGATGTCGCAATTGGAAACAAAAAGAGAGTCGGTCGAGAGCTTGTCGGACAGCAGCTTGAGCGAGCCCGCTGTCCCGCTGGGCTCCTTCTCATACATATATATGGGCTTATGGCCACTCTTGGCATTGTCAAAATACGACTGTATCATCACGCCCTTATATCCCAGAAGAAGATAAAACTCGTCGCAACCAAATTCGGCAAAACGGTCCATGATAACTTCTGCAATAGGCTTTTCGTTTAACGGTATGAGAGGTTTCGGCAATATCTTTGTAAAGGGTGACAGCCTGGATCCCTCTCCGCCTGCCATTATGGCAACTGGGACCGTCAGCGCTTTCTTTGCCTTCTTATATTTATTCCCGAAAACATCTTCCCGGAAAAGCGCGTCCGTAATCGTCCGGTTGCCGTCAATTATGGGGACGCATTCCAATCTCTCCTTTATCATTATCTGTTTTATCTTTTCTATGTCATAATCTTCAGATGAAAATGTTATTGGATTTTTGTTGCACGGGTTTCGTACGTCCTCGTTACAACTTTTACCATCCAGGATCCACCTGCGGAAATCCCCGTCAGTCATCGCACCTATGAGACTGCCTGATGAATCGACTACAAAGAGTATCTTGAGTCCCGTGGAGTCCATTTGCTTCATGGCCGTCTTAATAGATGTGCCTTCTTTAACGATGACATTAATTAAGTCTTTTTTCTCCATATTCCTTCCTCTCTTTTTAGTCCGGGATTCATTAAATCTGACAGCGCAGCATCCATTTCATGCCTTCTTTTTTCCAGATATGCGGAGAACGCCAGGCATCTATAGCTTCCCAAAAATATTTTTCATCAATCCCGCAATATTCCAAAAAAACATCGAAATATTTTTGTGGAAATTCCCCGTCAAATTTTCTTACGAGCTTTACGCCCTCTTCTCTTGTCAGATGCCCGTCGCGGATTTCATGGGCCGAATCTGACGTAGCCCTTCCTATACCGAATTTTATGAATGAGAGATAGTAATGAAATCCGTCTATCTTATCGTCAATAGAAGCATATTTGGAATACGTGCCTTCGTTTCTTATGGTATTGGGGATAAAGTTCGTATGCTCTACGGCATAATAAAAATTTTCCTGCGGTATCCATTTACGATAATAACTGTAAAAGTGGATCTGGGCGCCTAATGCGTCCAATTCTTCGTTTGGCGGGGCCTTATAAGGCGCTAAATCCGATTCTTTAATACCGAAATGTACAAAATCTTCGGGGGCAATACCGGAAAAATAGTGTTTCTTGTGGTCAGATCTATAATCCCGAGTTGGCTTAAAGGCGTTTTTCATGTCTCCGCCGTATTCGACTTCTCCGTTCTCACCATACATTATGAGCGGGATCTTGTACCTAACCGCGATCTGTAAGGGGAAATTAGTCTGCCCATATACAAAAGGCTGAAATGGTTCACCTAGAATCTCAAACGATAATTTGGTCAGTTTACGATGAATAACTCCATTGGGAGTCCCTAAAATATTATCGAAACCGCCTACGTGTATCATGGACTGAAAGTTTTTAAACCCTATATCGGTGTAAAGATGCGGCGACCAAGTTACCGTCAAGACGTTCATCCCGTATTTATATTTTAATTCGTGGGCAACGCGGACACTGTCTTTCCCGCCGCTTGAAGGGACCAATATCTCGTATCCTCCATCATCTCTTTTATGCTTCTTTAAAAGCGCCTGTAATTCGGCCTCTCTCTGGGACCAATCGACTTTCGATTTCTTATAATCGGAAAATTGACAGGCTGAGCAAACCCCTTCTTCGTTAAAAGTGATCCGAGGTCTTTGGTTGGACATCGTGCATTTTTTACAAAACTTAACCGTAGACGGCAAATTATACATCGTCAGAAGATCCTTTGCTTCAATCATTGCGCCCTCCCTTTTAATATAATCTCTTTGAAGTTTTTGTATATTTGTACGCCGCGCGACCCGCTCTTTTCCGGATGAAATTGAAATGCCATGAGATTATCCTTCCTTATGCCGGAACAATAAAGGATCCCGCAATAATCGGTATATGTTATAGTGATATCTTCCGCATCTGGTTTTACAAAATGAGAGTGCACAAAATACATAAATTCCCCGTTACGAAAGTTGCGCAAAATCGACCCCTCAACGCCAATGCTTTCGTTAAAAAATAACTTGTTCCATTCTATATGGGGAACCTTAATACGCTCTTTCTTATCGTTAAAATCCGGAAACCTCTTTACGTGCCCATCTATGATATTCAATCCCTTGTGGATTCCAAATTCATCGCTGTCGCTCATCAGAAGCTGCATTCCCAGGCATATGCCCAAAAAAGGTTTTGAAAGTTTCATCGAGTCGCATAAAACATCAATTTCTTCGAACCTGCAAAAAATGTTTCTTTCGATCAAATTTTTTTTAATACTATCAAGAGAAGCCCCCTGAATGCTTGAAAACATGCGCCCGCTTTTAAGATATTCGACATTCCCTTCTTCCGAAAAATCCCCATGTTTTGTGGCTCCCTGAATAAATTTATAGTGGAGGATAGACGCTATGCTTACCGCGTCAGCCTTTCCCTTTTGTATGACATCGTGTATATGGCTGATCTTCCCCGCGCCTCCGCAGGCGATGACAGGGATCGGCACCGATTCGGCTATCTTTCTTGTCAATTCTATATCAAAACCTTCTCCGGTCCCTTCCTTGTCGATAGAGGTTACGAGCATCTCTCCGGCGCCCAGTTCAGCTGCGCGCATAGCCCAATTCAGGGCATCGACACCCGTTTCTTCGCGGCCATTATTAGTGTACGCTTCATAGATACCTTCTTCTTTTTTTATAGCCTCGATGGATACTACAATAGTAGATGAACCGAACCTACGCGCGGCCCTTCTTATGAGCTGGGGATCCTGTATTGCCGCGGTATTCAGAGAAACTTTATCAGCACCCGCGTGCAACGCCTTGCGGATGTCGTCGAGAGTCCTTAAGCCCCCGCCGACCGTCAAAGGTATGAAGATCTCTTTTGAGGCCCGCCGCACTATTTCTAAAACACTGTTTCTTCCGTAAAGACTGGCGACAACGTCCATGTATATCAATTCATCGGCGCCGTGTTCGTAGTAATACCGCGCAAAATCTTCGGGCTTCCCTAACACCCTCAAACCCTCAAGATGAATACCCTTCACGAGGTTGGGTCCTTTAATATCCAATCTTGGTATTATTCGTATCGCCATAGGTCATGAAATCTCTTCTTTATAAAATCACTGTCTATGCGTGTCCTTTTTAAGACTGAAACTATCGATCTAGAGGCGCTTCCCTTGTCATAAGGATTTTTGACTTTTTTGCATTCTTCTCTGAAATTCTTGCCGAGCGCTTTTCTTATGGACTTTAATATCAATAGTTTTTCAGGTTCGCAATTGATCACTGATCTCGCGCACAATCTCCCTTTCTGTCTGTCGCCTATATTAACCGTAGGTACGCCCAACGAAGGCGCTTCAATCAGGCCGCTCGATGAATTTCCCACGACTGCAGCCGTGTATTTTAAAAGGCTTAAATAAACTTCTCGCCCCAGCGAAGACCGCACTATGCATTTTTTCGACCTGGAGGATATATATCTGTCTGATAGGCGCGCAATGGTTTTTGAATGGATGTCGGGACTAGATTTTGTAAATATCACCTTTATGCTTTTTAATTCATCAAGAGCATCCAGTAAATTTTTAAACTGGCGTTCGATCTTAAGTTTTCCGCTGGCTGTAGGCGGATTGAATGTGACCATTAGCGTGTCTTTTCCCAATTTAAAACGCAGCTTGTCTTCCAAAGTTTTTTTACTCAATAATTTTCTGCCGTTGATATTATCAAGGGCAAGCGCCCCGACGCAGAATACCCTTGAAGGATCCTCCCCCATCTGAATGACCCTTTTTTTATGCTCTTCATGGGACGTAAAATGTATATGCGCCAGCTTAGTAACCGAATGCCTCATCATGTCATCAAGGGATCCCTCCGTTAATTCGCCGCCGTGTATGTGCGCCACGGGTATCTTCTCAAAAAGGCACGCTACGGCCGCGGCAAATGTCTCGAACCTGTCCCCCAGCAGAATGACCAAATCGGGCCTCGCTGACCTTAGCGCTTTACCTAAACTGATCACGGCGCCGCCAAAGGCCCTTAATATACCCTGTTCTGTATCCTGCGATACCGTCAATGGAACTGCTTTGGTTATTTTGAAGCCATCGCGGCATATCTCTTTATATGTAAGACCGTGTCTTTGAGAAAAATGCGCTCCGGTAGCTATTATCTGGAGCGCGAAGTCGCTTTTTTGGCGCCTTATCTCCTTCGCAAGCGGATAAAAGAGCCCCCATTCTGCCCTGCTGCCGGTAATAATACATATTTTTTTTCTCATAATACGATCCATTCATCCGCGACAAAATCTTTTTTTGCTATACCGCCTATCACCCTGTCCCATTCCATCGGATTTAATCCGGTCCCCGGCCTTTTGACGCCGAGATTTTCGCTTGTAAAGATCTCTCCTTTTTTAATAGGCCTTGTTGCGACTATGCTTTTACGGACAACTTTTATATTATTAAGCTCTGAGCGGGATATCCTCTTTACCCCGCTCCCTAGCGCTTTTTCCACGTTCCTTATGGCTCTTACCATCATGGCAAATTCATGCGGTTCTAATGACGCTTTATGGTCCGGGCCCTTCATATTCCTATCAAGCGTTAAGTGTTTTTCTATGATCTTTGCCCCTAAGGCTACTGCCGCGACGGGAACTTCTATGCCAAGCGTATGGTCCGAATAACCAACATCTGTATTAAAGTGTTTTTTTATGCTGAGCATGGCTAAAAGGTTAACGTCTTCCGACGGAGTCGGGTATTCTGTGTTGCAATGCAATATTGTTATATTCTCTTTTTTTGTTCCTGCCTTCACTAATGCGCTCAGGGCGTCATTGATCTCGCGCAAGTCCGCCATACCTGTTGACATGATTATCTTTTTGTTTAGACCCCCTATTTTACGAAGATATGGCAAGTTGGTAATTTCACCAGATGGGATCTTGAAAATATTAAGCCCCAGGCCATCAAGCATTTCTACGCCAAATAGATCGAAAGGAGATGATAAGAATTGTATGCGCTTTTTTTTGCAGTAGCCTATAAGCGTTCTGTGATCGTCCGCATTTAACTCTAATCTTCTCAGCATCTCAAGTTGTGTTTCATTCCGGCAGGTTGTCCTATTCTGATAAGGAGCCTTGGAAGCCAATTTGCCAACAAGGTCTTGGGCCCTGAAAGTCTGGAATTTCACGGCATCAGCGCCGGACCTTAACGCCGCGTCCACCAGCTTCTTGGCCGTTTTTACGCTTCCGTTGTGATTTACGCCGGCCTCAGCTATAATAAGCGTTCTGTTATTCATTACTTAAGGGTACTTTCTGTGATTAACGCGCCGGCCTTGATAAAAGAATTTTCCTTTATGCTTAAACACTGAACTATCCTCGCGCCGACACCAACATGGGCCCCGTCGCCAATCTTAACTCCTCCGCTTAAGATTGCTCCGGGCGCAATATGCACGAAATCGCCTATTTCACAATCATGATCTACAGAAGACGAGGTATTTATGATCGCGTTCTTGCCGATCTTCGTATCGGCGTTAATAACTGCTCCGGCAGCAACAAAGGCGCCTTCGCCAAATTCGACATACTTAGAGACCGCTGCCTTCGGGTGTACAATAACCGGTAATTTAAACCCTGTATCCTTCAGATCCTTATATATCTTCTTCCTTATATCGCAATTACCGATAGAACCGACGCTTATAAAAGCATGTGCTATTCCTTTCCTGAATAATTCCGGCAAAATATCATCTTTCCCTAATACCGCTATATTTAAAACCGATTTTCCTTTGGAAAGCGAAGGATCTACGATTCCGCATATGTCGAATTCGCCGGAGGATTCTATCGCATCAATGACAACCTTACAATGCCCACCGCCACCCACCAGCACGATCTTCTTCATCTTTACATTACCTCTTTTATTGTTCTGCATACATACCTTATATCATCTTCGCTGTTCACGGTGGAGCCTGGCAGGCATAGCCCTTTTTCATAGATATGCTCGGCATTGGCGCATTCTTCAATTTTAAACTTTTTATAAGGAGGGAAATTAGTTATAGGCATAAAAACCCTCCTTGTCGGTATCCCTTTTTCTTTTAATTTTTTCTGCAATAAATCCATATCGGTTATGCTCTCAAAAGTCGCGCAAGTAAGCCACGGGATTGATTCTGCGCCGTCACATTCTTCCTGGAAACGTATAGCCGGTACTTTTTTAAGTTCGCTCCTATATATCTGAACAAAAGATCTCTTTTTGGACAGGAAAGCTCCCAGCCTTTCCAGCTGAGCAAGGCCTAATGCCGCTTCTATATTAGTCATCCTGTAGTTGAACCCGACCTCCGGGTGATAATACCCCTTCTTATCTTCCCTGGCCTGGTTTACAAGAAATTTTATGTGGGCCATCCTTTCTTCATCGTTTCCGACCACCATGCCACCGCCACCCGTGGTAATCGTCTTATTGCCGTTGAAACTGAAGCATCCGAGATCGCCAAATGTTCCCGTATATTTTCCCTTATATTTTGAACCCAGGCTCTCGGTCGCGTCTTCGATCACAAATAACTTATTTTTTTTAGCTATCTTCATTATCGCATCCATATCACAGGGATTACCATAAAGATGGACCAGGAGTATGGCTTTTGTCTTTTTTGTAATATTTTTTTCTATGGCCCACGGATCCATGTTCCATGTATTTAAATCCGCGTCAACGAAAACCGGCTTTGCGCCGACATAAATAATAGGGTTAACCGTTGCTATAAATGTTGACGCGGGGACTATTACTTCGTCGTCCTTGCCTATTCCAAGCTCATGCAAAGCTATGTGGATGGCTGCCGTACCACTCTGCGCTGAAACTCCATTTTTGATATTTAATAAAGCCGCAAATTTTTCTTCGAATTCGGCTACCAGGGGCCCGAACGTAGAGACAAAACCCCTATCAATAGCGTCGTTAATATACTGCTTTTCCAGCTCTCCTACGTTGGGGGCATCCAGCTCAAGCTTCATCCCGTTAGACCTCCTGTGTCCGGTGAGGTGTTATAATAAATATCCTCTTTAGGATCCGTAATTTTGCCGGAATTCAACAAACCCAGGACTTCCTTGATGCCACTTTCCACTCTGAAGGAATTTTTTAAATCTACATATTTTTGCAGTTTAGAAAAATCAACCTGGTAGTCCCTGCTATCGGCGCCCTTCTCCGTAACGCTGATCTTGACGTCCGGGATAAATCCGGAGATCGCGTTTGCGATCTCTATCTTCTGGTAATTCTCGCCATCAAAGCCTATATTAAAAATATTTCTTTTTGTTTTATCAAATTTTTTTACAATCTCCGAAATTACCCGGCCCGCGTCAGAAACATGTATATATGGCCTGTATGTATAAGGCAGGAATATATTGAGGTATTTAGTGGTAAGAGCATTTAATACGAAATCATTCACCGTGAGATCAAACCTCATTCTTGGTGATACTCCGTACACAGTAGACAGCCTGCAAATAACCCAATCCAGGTCGCTAACCTTGTCTATCAGGTACCGCTCCACGTCAACCTTGGTCTCGGCGTACAGAGAGAGCGGCTTAAGGGGCGATTCTTCATTTGCCAGGCCTTCCGAAATACCATAATTTGAGCATGTCGAAAGAAATATAAAACCTTTTACGCTGGAATTTCTCGCTTTATCGATAAGTTTAATAGAGGCTTCGTAATTGATCTTATATGTTAAATCCGGAAATTTTTTGCTTGCGGGATCGCCTACAACCGCCGCGGCATGGACCACAAAATCTATATCTTCTAAAAGGCTATCTCTAAAAGCAGCGTCGCATATGTCGCCCTTAACAAACGAGTATCGCGGGTTGCCCCGATAAAGAGAAGGCGCATCTTTTTTAAACCATAGCAGGTCTGCCACTTTTACATCGTATCCGTTCAGTAGAAAAAAATTACTCATAACAGATCCTATGTATCCGGCACCGCCGGTAATCAAGACTTTAGACATAAATATCCTTACTCCTCAATGCCCTCGTGGACCCACTTCCGTCCTTTATTATAGATCCTGCCAACCTTATCCTCAAGCTTAGGAGAGACCACCCTCAATAGCTCCTTACCAAGAATACGATATTGTTTGCCGACCTTAGCAGTTCGTATCATCCCTTTCTTAATCAGCCTCATTGTAGTAGAAGGGCTTATCTTAAGAATGCGCTGAGCCTCTTCGGTGGTGTACACCTCATGCGGGTTTATTTCCATGATCACACCTTTCTTTTTGACTTATGATACCCCAGATCATTGCAAATGTCAACTGAATTCATTACTAGTAATTACTAGTCATTAGTAGTCATTAGAGTTGCTGAATCACACTAAAAGAGGAGCCAATTGTGACGAGAGGTCCATTTGGCGAATACGCTGAAGAGGCCTCTGTATGTGGCGTAGAGAGTTACATCATTTATGGTAGGGTTAAGACACGATCTTGATAGATTGCCTTTTGATGTCGGGTTCAGAACGCTTGAATATAGGTTATACTCATTCTACTTGTTTGTTTTTGCATAGATAATAGTCATGTTCGTTATCGTAATTGGTCAACCGTGTAACCGAGAAATCCTTTAATAGGCTTAGCGCCTCTTTGTCATTTATTTCTACTATCATAACCTTGGCATGCTTCATAGTTTCCTTGGCGCCTTTTAATACGTTAAGTTCGGCGCCGTCTACGTCAATTTTTATATAGTCAGGATATGGGAGATTAAATAATTTGACTAATGTATCGAGGTCAAACGACAATAGATCGTGGGTTTGCGTCATTTTTCTGTCCGTGAAGTATTTAGAATCTTCGGTATATCCTCTTGCGTCAATATTAACAACCGTAGCATAATGGCCATATTTCTGTACTTTACAGCTATCGGATACCGCGAAAGGTAGTATGGTTACCTTGTCAAACACGTTGTTAGATACGAGATTTTTCTGTAGTATATTAAGCGTTTTTATGGAGGGTTCTATGGAGTATACTTTGCATTTCTTCGCCAAAAGGATCGAATAGGTTCCTACATTCGCGCCTATGTCGTAAACTACACCACCGCCTATTGAGTTTATCCAGTCCACCATGAATGTTTCTGCCTTGTAGGCGTCCAGGAAGCAGCCATCATTCAAATATACATAGCCATTGTTTACGGGTATCTTATGCTTAATCTGTATGTTCGATAAGATTCTTGCCAAACAGGATTTTAGCCTGTTGTTTATGGATGTTAAGTTTAATTTCATATTCTATCCTTTTGTCGATTTTTCTTGTTTAATCAAATGACAGTCCTCAATTTTTACAACCGGTATGCCTCTAAATTTTGATAAGCTTGTCAACCGTATATAGCATTTTATAGAAACATTATGCGAAGTCAAGCGTTATTTGACGTTATCGCTGCCTCACAGTTTACCCCATATCGCTATGAATGCAACAAAAATCATTACTAGTTATTCGTTATCATTAGGATGGGGTGATTATGCGTAGTCTACTTTATTAGTGAGGTCTTTTTCGTTGATATATTCCGACATCTTTCGCAAGGTCTGGTTGAGATCTATCCCCTGAAATTGCAAACAAAGCTTTTTCAGAGCCAGCGCCTGTTCTTCAGGCAGGTAAAATCTTAATTTTAGGCCGGCAGACTTAAATTCTCCCAACGCCTTTTTATAGCGTTCTTTTTTCCATGCCAAAATATCATATCTAAGTCCTATCACCTTGTCCTCGGTACGATCATTAACAAGATCTTCGAAATCTATGAATATATTGCGGGTATAGCTAAATAAATCATCTATCTGTTCTTTGACATCGGATGTTACCGGCCTCCTTGCCTCAAGCATATTCCGCAGCATGCCATATAGATATTCGTCAAAATCATTTTTTCGCTCTAATAATATTTTGTATGTATACTTATAGTTCAGTTTGCCAAAGCCGCCTTTTTTCAACTTTTCAAAATTATCCGGCATGGCGTAGTGCTTAAATAGCCCCTCCTTTGAGTCAAACCACTCACCATATGATTCATTTATGAAGTCATCCAGGATTGTTTTTATGGATAAGGGTGCTTTTTTTCTATTTTCGATCAAAGAAATTATAAGATCGATGGGATTAATCTCTTTCGATTTCAGATAGAATAGCGGCTCTTTATAATATCCGTAATTCCATAAAAATTGTATCAGAAAATGCGCCGGCCTGAAATACAGAATATCATCCATGGACATAGTATTATTGCCGAGCACCATCTCTTCGCTTTCTATAGAAAGGATGTCACCATACTTGCCGAATCCGCCGTCTATCAGCCTAAATTTTGTCTTAATACCGAATCTTTCCCTGCTTGCGGCTGTGTTCAATTCGCTCCCGCCTAAAAGACGCAAATTGTAGTTAACTATAGCGTTGGTATCGCATTCAAACATTTCTTTTAAGCCGTTCAAATGCGATTTTTTGGTTTCGCCCGGCAGTGCCAGTATTAATTCTGAGGACGTGGAAATATTTTTTTTAATAAAGACATCCTGAATTTTTTTAAATTGCTCCAGGGTAAAATTTGTCCTCTTGATATTAGCCATTACCTCCGGGTCTGTAGTCTGAAATGATCCGAAAGCGCTGGATGCGCTGATCATGTCACCCAATATCTCTGCGATTTTAACGACACGATTAGGATTGGTCTTCGCCCATGTAAGATTAATATCTTTAGGATATCCGTACTTCCTGTTGACATGCTTCAAAAATTTAGCGATATCCGCGTCGCTCTCGAATATTCCAAAATTCGCATCCGCTATCATAAGAAGACTGACATTGTCTATTTTTTTTGAGATATATTCAAGCTCTTCCTTTATTCTTTTGGCCGGAAACCGAAATACTTTTTTTTGGCTCGCTTTGCCCCATGCGCAATAAATACATGAATAAGGACAGCCCCTGTTAGTCTCGATTAACGGTATGAGATTATCCTTGAAAAAATCATCCAGGACACCTGTCAGATATGGAGACGGTATTTCTCCTATATCCTCTATCCAATTATACCTCTCAGAAACAACAAGCTTGCCCGTGCGCCTATTATAAAAAGAGCAATTTTCCAATACTTTTTCCTTCATATCGTTTAAAGACGGGCTTTCAAAATATCTTTGAATAATATTGACAAAGCCTTTTTCGCCCTGCTGAAGGACGTAAAAATCAAGGTCTTTGGTTCTTTTCAAATAATCCAGCGATTCCCCGTATGTAACAGGGTAATCCGGGCCGCCGAATACCGTTACTATGCCTTCGTAAGCCGCTTTGACCCAGGAAATTATTTTATTGTTGATATCTATGTTCCAGGTATAATTGCTGAGGGCAACGATGTCGGGCCTCTGTTTTTTTATAGCATTTATTAAATCAAGCGGGAATTTAAAAAGTTTTATCCGGACTTTACCACCGTATAGTTTCTTTGCGTAAGAAGCCAGATACCCTATATTAATGGGGAAGGTATAAGGGCCCTTCGAGGCATAATTATGCACGAGGTCGGCTAAATATATCAGGCAATTTTCCCTGCTCTTATGCTTAGTCATATTTGCGACTTGTATCGTTCCGTTTTATTTTTATAAGGCTCAGGAAAGATCCTACGCCGTCCTTGAAGGGGTTTACCTTGGAGCCGCTTTTATGGACCCATCTGACAGGCACCTCTTTTATCCTGAAACCATGCTTTTTTGCGATAAATAATAGCTCCGTATCAAAGCTCCAGTCATCCATTTTTTGTTTTTCGCATAAAAACTTTGCCGCCTTGCTCAGGTATGCTTTAAATCCGCAATTGAAATCGTTGATCTGCATGCCCAGCATGATCTTTGACAGGATTATATAGAATAATCCCATGATTGCTCTTAAGAACGGCTGCGGCTCTTTAACGTCTGAATTTTTTAGACGCCTTGAAGCGATCACCACATCGCACCTGTCTTTAAGATAAGGTAAGAATTTGTCAAATTCATAGATTGACGTGGAATTGTCCGCATCCATGAAAAGCGTATATTCCCCGCGCGCGGAAAGAATGCCCCTTTTTACCGAATAACCCTTGCCCATGTTGATATTATTTTTCAAAACTTTCAAATCACCGAAAAGCTTTGCGCAACTTTGAGCGTTTTCAAACGTCCCGTCTGTAGATCCGTCGTCCACAACGATCATTTCATAAGAAAAGCCTCTCTTATCCAAATAACCGGCTATTTCTTCAAGCGTATTGCCAATGGTTCTTTCTTCGTTATAAGCCGGTATAACAATTGTTAAAAGGATACTCTCGCTCATTTTTGGGTTCCTTCTGCCGATTTATCATAATTATTCGAAGAAAATGCAAGATCATTACTAAAATCCCATACCGCTTCTTTGTAGGTAATACAGTAAAATATCTTCTTTAAAAAAGAAAAAATTATTTTAGAAAAAATTGATTCGCCTTCGGCCAGACGTATAAAAATGTAGCATATTTTTGGCATTTTCAAATACATCTGGAATGTTTTAAAAATACCTTTTAATTCTTTGGCGGAAATATTTTTGAGATTTAAACAAGAATCTGTCCGGTAACCGTCCTCATGCTCCTTTTCTTTACCAATATCAAATATTGATTCTTTTATGCAAATATCTCTGACTTTAGTGCCGCGATAAGGATGTAAAAAAGTAAGGGTAGCGGTGGCGGGGTTTGCCTTGCGATTTAAATCAATGGTTTGAAAAATATCTTTTCTGGACTCTCCGGGTATGCCGATAATATTAAATGTCGAACTTCGTATTTTATATTTATGCGCCAGACGGAAAGCCTCTATAATCTGGGCATCGCTGCATTTTCGATCAAAGATCGCTTCTCTTATCCTGGGACTGCCCGATTCTAAACCTAAACAAACGTTACGGCATCCCGCATCAACCAGCTTAGCAAACTGTGCTTCATTGACAAGCTCGGCATGCAAACTGACATTAAACGGAAGGCGTACTTTTTCTTTATAGAGCGAGCAAAATTTATCTAAAACATCCGGCTTATGTAATGGGAAAATATCATCTACAAAAAAAACAAAGTTTAAATTATAACGGTGCTTAAACTCCGCTATTTGGTTTACCATCTTTTCCGGGTCCTGAATACGATAAAGGGATCCTTTTCCTTTGTAAATACTTGACAAGGCAAAATTAGCGCAATACGTACATCGGAACAGACACCCCCTGGTAATGGCAAAAACACCCATGCGGTACATCTTGCCGCCAAAAGGGCGTATAAGGTGACGCTCATCGAACATGCTCCAGTCCGGAGGCAGAAGCGTATCCAGATCGATCAATGGACGGACATCATTACGATAAATACCCCCCTTCTCCTTACACCAAATATTTTTTATATTCTTTATTTCCCAGCCTTTCTCAATAGCGGCACATAATTCGGGCAAGGCCTGCTCTCCTTCGCCCACACAAATCGCGTCGACAACATCTTCTATGATCACCTCTTCGGGAGAAAATGTAGCAGTAGGACCGCCAAAAATTACAAAAATATTTTTATTTATTTCTTTTATTTTTTTTGCTAGCACTAAACCAAAGCGATAGTTTGGGTCGACCACACTTACCGCGACTATATCAGGCTTAAAAACTTCTACTTTTTCGTATAATTCATTCGTTATATCAGTTTTTTTTGTAACCAGATTATATTGAGCGAAATCAGGGTTACGCACTTGAAGTGAAGCGGCGCGCAAATTATCATCGCTTACTCCGCTGCCGCAATCCATGAAAGTCGTATCAAAAATATCTATTTCATGCCCCGCATGTTTCAAGTAAGCGATTAAATAACCTATCCCTATAGGTATGCGGGTAGTCATCGTTTTATTAGGATATATCAGCAATATCTTCATAAAATAGCCTGATCTATTTCTCTCCTATTTTTCCTTGGCAAAATCATAGATAAATATAGAATAGCCTGCGGCTGCCGCAGGTTTATGATCCTTCGTCCATTTGACACCCTCCAGATATTGGGCGCTTACGGCATAAACCGCGTCATGCGGCTTTTCAAATTCATCCGGCATAAACTTTCTGTAATGAACGCCGTAAACAACCGGGTCCGCCTGTCCGAAATATTCAAGCGCTATCTCTTTTATACCGTTTTTCTCCATATACCGCGATAGTGACGGCAGGTCCTGCCCCCAATCAACGTTTGAATCCCTGAGGTATTTATATCCGTTTGCCGGACCGCCTATCGCTTCATTAAAGTAGCCCAAATAATGCGGCCATGTTTTGACCGATATAAACGCATACCATGCCATTAGACTATACAATAGTATATTAACATATTTCTTCTTCAATAGCACTACGGCACCGCCGCATATCATGAAACAGAACGGGTAAAGGGGCAATATGTGCCTTAACCCCAACTTCAGCCCGCTTAAAGATGACGCCACAAAGAATACGGCCGCTACGATAAAAATAAACCTCTCTCCCATCTGCGATCTCTGCTTCAAAAATATGAAAATACCAATGAGCAAAAAAATGATTAGCGGTATGGGTGTCTTTATCAAAAAAGCGACTAAAAAATAGAGCGGATCGCCGTGACTTGACCACCTCCCCAAAAAATAAGTACTATGCCCTTCGTAACCGTGACGAAACACGCCCATTATCCCGAGAATGTGGCTGCCCAACGGCACCGGGACCTTCAGTAAAAAATCGTCCAGGCGGTCAATTGCCGCCGGGCTGATATGCGGGTATACTTTTTTAGCGATATTGTGTGCGATCTGAAGTTTTTCATCGAGGCGCATCGAATCTTTAAGTAATGGTTGAAATTCAAATCCATAGGCGGCCCACACAACGATCAAAGATAAAAAGATAACGGACAGGAACTTTGAAATTGTGGGATTGCTTCGTCGTCCCGCTCGCCTCTCGGCGAGGTCGAGGGTCTTCGGCGGGACTCCTCGCAATGACAGTAAGAATATCGGATAAAGCAGGATGGCCGTGTATTTAGAGAGCTCAGCCAGCCCAAGACAGACAGCCGCGAATATGATATTTGTGATTGAAGCATTCTTCAGGAAGAGCCAGAATGAATAACAAGAGAGGAGTATAAAAAACGTCGCTACCATATCAGTGGTGGCAAGACCGGCATGAGCCAATATATTTGGAGAAAGAGCGTAAAAAAACAGGCTAAATAGAGCGGCTCTTTCGCCCCAAAGTGACTTTGCCCATATAAATAGCAGCAGACCGCATAACATACCTATAAAAACAACGGCCATCCTGGCAAAAAAGACCATCTTGATCTGATCACGATTATATTTGTAGAAAAAATCCCTGCCGAAAATAGACCGGTCTTGCACCCTCCAAAGAGCCCTGTCATCGGGCATATTTATATTCATAAATAGTTTCAACGGTAAAGCTACTATATATCGCGGCAGTGGCGGTTGCGATGTATCCATCTTGAAATCCCATTTATTCAATAAAACATATCCTACGGGTATATGATGCGCTATCTCGTCGCAAGTAGCCGAATTTTGCCGCATACTCGATATCGTTAATACGGCGAATATCGACAGTAGAATTATTACAAATATTTTTATCTTCATTATTTATCCTAAAAACCGTGGTCTGTAGATGAACAAAACTTTATGATATCCTTTGTCTATCGCAACGGCCTGCAGGATATCCATTACTTTTATTATATCTTTCTTTTTCCCGTCGATAAACACGCGCCATCCCGGATAGTAGTTTTCAGAAAAGACTACAAATCCATCATCATATGCCGTTATCTCAGCTTCGATAAATCCATCTCTATATGTTAATATTTTAGTGCTCGCTAAAGGCGACTGCCTTACATCTGGCGCTATACTAGAGGAAAAGAATAGCCGTGGATAAGACCCCTTCATCCTGTACAGGAATAGACTGTTATCCGCATATACCTTTTCCAGCACTTGATCATTCAACTCATCCGGCGATATTATATACTTAACGTTCAGTAACCGCAGCATCTGGGTATCGGCGCTTATCGCGCCTTCTTTGGCGTTAACAAACCCCAGAGAATCATCTATTGCCCCAAGATCAAGAAGCTTATCTCTATAGGCCCTGGTTACAAGCGGCGTGTAGCACGCGACGCTATCTATTCCATGAATGATATTCGAATTAGGCATGGCCCAATTGGGCAATCTTCCGGACCTTATATTAAATGGGAGCACTCTATATATATCGCGGTCCCTCTTAAGGTATTCCAGAAAGACCCTATCTTCCGCAGCCAAATATGAAAATGGCTTTATATTATGGCTAAAACCTTTTCCGTAAAGACTGAATATAAAGATATCGATAAATATCAACGCGATAGCAATATACTTCGACTTTCTCCCTAAACGTATCAAACAGAATAAAAACGCTGCAATAAACACAACCCATGACAAAATCACGAAAACGCTCGAGAAGGAAAAATTGCCCAATATCGCGTCATACGACATCCTGAACTTATCTATATAAAATTCCAGGCTGTAACGGTGATGCGGTTTATTGTATATAAAATTGCGTACAAAATAATCTCCAAAACTGATAATATTGCGCCTGAACAAGATCAGTGAAAGTTTTACCGCAAAAAACGCAATTCCCGCTGTGGTTAGAGTAATGAAAAATAAAAAATTACTTTTTCGTTTTGGTGCGGCATCTTTGGCATTAAAATACCGGGTCAACCCTATCCCGGCCAGGACCGATAATGAAAAGGAGGCGAAAAATAAGAACTTGGACGGATTCCTGAAGATATATAATTTGGTGATCTTTATTAACGCAAAATAAATAGGGTTGTACCTCCCGAGAGCCATGAAGAGAGACAGTATCAGGATCAACACAAGCGGCCTTGTATTTTTATATTTTTTTAGTGAGTAGGCACTGAATATAACAAATAAAAGGCTCAATATGCCTACATAAAGATCTCCCTTAAAAGAGAAGGAGTAAGGAAAGACGGTTCCCAATAATCCCGAAGGAAAGACCGATCCCCATAGCGCAAATCCCGCTGTGGCCCCTTCCCTGTTCGATAATCCGACCAATTGATAGGTAAGCAAAAGTTGAGGCAATGCTATCAAAATGGCTGTGGTAAAAAAGACTGATAAAGACCTTGCGATCTTCCATAGGCTCTTCTTCTCTATTATCGCCTTATAAATAAAATACGCTAAATAGAAAATAGCGCTGTATGCGGCCATCTGCACGAATCCCGCAAGAAACTGCAATCCCAGTATTACACCGCCGAACAATATATATCTTGGCTCTTCCTTCTCAAAATAGCGCTCTATCAGTAGTAGAACCAGAGGGAACCACGCCAGAGTGCGTAGCGTAACTATATTATAAAAACATCCGGCGTAAGCGCTACCGAAACAGAAGAGCAGCGCAGCGAGGCTGCCGCCGGATTGATCCGCGCCCAACTTACGGCTGTAGAGATAAGTAAAAATACCCCCCATTACGAAGTGAAGGACGACCGAATAGTTATACGCGATCTTGAACGGCAGGATAAAGAATAACAATATATTAAGCGGATAAAAACCTCCCACCTGGCCTTCGGCCATGAGAGGAAATCCGCTGCCCATTGCTCTTATCCAGTAGGGAAATGAAAAAGATTTTATGCTTTCGGCGTAAACCTTCGACCAAGGATAGAATTGAACGAATGAATCTCCCCATATAAATCCTCCCCGCATGGTTATGAGGGGGTATAAGAATACCGCTATTATGAAAGAAAAAAACGCTACGAACCCTATATGATTTTTAAGTGTCGTCATTTTATTTTATAGATGACCAGATATGGCCCCGCGGCGCGCCTTGAGAAGAGCTCTTTAGTCCCCGCGGGCAAGCATGTAAGCTCTATCGGGTCGTATGGAAGCCTGAATTTATCATCCACATAAGGGCTGAATACGGCAACCGGCTTAAATATACTACCCGCTTCCTTTTGCAACTCTTTTAACGCTTCGGACGGGTCCGTATTATTAAAGATTACGTAAGTGATATCATTTTTCCGTAGATCGTTCACTGAATTCTCTATCACCGGCCAGAAATTCAGGAATTGGCCGGGAGCTTCATTGTCACCCCTTAAGTAGTATACCTGATATGTAATGGGGGCCTTACGGCCTTTTATGAGAAGTTCCAGTTTTTTGCTCTTCAGATCCTTCAGTTCCGGCTGCCCTGAAAGTATGCCCTCTTTCTCTTTCAACTGTTCCGTCGTCTGTTCAAGCGGAGGACTGAAGAACGTGTGGGCAAGCGCTATACGCGTCCGGGGCCGTATATTCTTCTCCATCCACTCCTTTGCCTCTATACGCGTATCTTTGCCCGCAAAGAGCATGTCCGCCTTGATAGACTTCGCGGCCGTAGGCATAACAAGAATCAACGAGACGGCGACTATGGCCGCCTTTAAAGCGTTCGTCTTCAGTCTTTCGTATAGACCGAAGAGTAAAAACGATAGTCCGATGGCCAAAAAAGGGATCACGGGCAGCGCATACCTCGGGAACGACTGGCTTTTGAAAATAAGGTGCAGATAAAAAATAGCCGGAAAAGAGATGAGAAAGATCCCTTTCTTAAGATCTTTTTTTAAGAGCCAGCCCAATCCTATGATTCCCAATATGACCGGAGCAGCTCCAGCGCCTTCAAATAATGAATATGTAAGGTGATGTCCCATCCCCCTGTAGCCGCCCCTTATCCTGTGGGTCAGTGACTCCCAGAAGAAGCCTGCATCGAGAAGAGAGTAGGGATTGCATATGATAAACGTAAAGACGGCCGTTGCGCCGAATATCAGCAAATTTAGGTTAATGAGATTGCTTCGTCGTCCCGCCAAAAAGCGGCGGGACTCCTCGCAATGACGGAAAGTTACGATGTGAGCAACAAGCAATGGCACAACAAGCAATACGGCATTATATTTCGTGGCAATAGCCAGACCGGTTAATATCCCCGCAATAACATAATTGGATATTTTTGGACTGTCCATAAGCATCGACATTGCCAGATAGGCCAGTAGCACAAAAAATACGAGCAGGTTGTCGGCATACGCGTAATGCGCGTTGATAACGTTTAAAAATGTAACGGCCATGATAAGCGACGCGTAAAGCGCAGCTTTCTTTGAAAAAAACCTTATCGCCAGCTTATATATTAAATATACGCTCAAGATACTCGGCAATACGCCAAGGATAACCCTCCCGATAATATAAAAAGGCGTTGGATCTCTGAAGAAACTTAAGGAGAACTGTTCCACGCCTGTGAATATGCCGGATATGCTGCCTATAAAAAAATAAAGGACATAAAAACCGAACAGTAGATAAGAAGCGAGTGGTGGAATTATGAAAAAATGCGGGTTTAGGTCCCCCGTCCCGTATGCGAGGGCATGATTGACTATGATCGGTTCATCCTGGTGAAATTGGTATGGCAGACCAAAATTGATTCCCCATATACGAAGAGACAATCCTATGGCTATGATGACTAATATCGGGTAATTTGATTTATGAAATCTCATCCGTGCCTTCTCTTTATCTTTAGAAGATCTATAAACATAGAAAGAGAGCTGCTAAAGACGCGCACCTTGCTTTGAGGTGAATTCTCCCACGTGATACCTACCTCCGCGATCTTATAGCCCTCTTTCCTGGCTAGATAGAGCATCTCGACATCAAAACAAAAACCGTTTATTGTAAGCTCTTTACCGATCTGCCTGGCCACACTGCCCTTGAAAAGCTTAAAACCGCATTGCGTATCGATAAACCCGCCCATCAAGAGGCTATTTATAAAATAATTGAATATCCTGCCCATCTTCTCCCTATAGAAAGGCTGGCGTACCTTTACGTTGGATCCGGCGATACTGCGCGAGCCGATCACTATATCGTAACCTTTGCCTATGTGATCGAAGAGCTTATCCGCCTCCTCTATAGGCGTAGATAAGTCCGCGTCGCTGAAGAGCACGTACTCACCTAAGCTCTTTAATATGCCGTTCTTTACGGAGAACCCCTTACCCTTATTCACGCTGTTTTTGACTATCTTCAGCTTACCTGTATTCGCCAGCTCGCTATCTTCGGCTTCCGAGACGGTCCTGTCGCTGCTGCCGTCATCGACAAGAATAACTTCGTACTCATAATTTTTTGTTTTAAAAAAGCCGCACACATTGGAAAGGGTCGGGCCTATCCTCTTTTCTTCGTTATAAGCAGGTATTATTATCGATAAGTAAACAGACATATTTATTTCCTGTCCTTAAATTTTATTCTGTAAAAGGAAGTCCTGTTTGACTCATAAATTGGCTCCGCGTCAAAATTATAATCTTCCTTCTTATCTTTAAACATGCCCGGCAGTATTATGCAATAGATCTTCCCCTTGCCTTGCGACATAAGGGACCGATATACTTCTTTATCAAGCTCTATAGCGAAGTCGTAATAGAATATCTCGGAGTCGTTCCCGCTTATCATATATATATCATTTCCGTCTGTATGAAGACCTCTCCCTATCTGCGAAACATTCTTTATATCAGGGGTATAGTCCAGCCTAAATGCCCACGATAGCGGGACCTGGACCAGCATCCCTGCCAGGATAACGACAAACGCGATATAAATGAGATTCTTTCTTAAAAATCCCTTCAGCAAAAACGCCGACAATAGCGCGAGGGCCGGATATATAGGCATGATATACCATTGCAATTTGGTCCTTACCGCGCTATACAGAAAGAATGTGACAAATACCCAGCTCAACAAAAACAACAGCCTTTTGTCCTTGTCTTTAAAATATCTATAAGCCGCGTAAAAAATAGAGGAGAAGATCAAAATTGACCAGGGGATGTTCTTCTTAAAAATTACCCGTATATAGTAATCGAATCCCCCTTTGTGTCCCTCGAGCACGGAAGTCGCCCTTTGAAATATATGAAAACCAAAATATTCTTTAAGGGCGGTCGGCCCCAAGAGCATAAGTTGTGCCAGATGCCATACAAAGATCACTGAAAGAGCCAGCGCCGTGCCAAGCAGGAATTGCCGCTTAAGCAGAAAGCGGACATTTTTGGATAGTACCGCATAAACGATGATTATGAATAAAGGCAAAAATGCCGCAAAGCCTTTCATTAAATATGCTACACAGAGTATCGCCCCTGAATAAAATAGATATTTTTCCCTCTCCATTCCAAGCCAAAAGAGATAAAGCGTAAGCAGCGTAAAAAAGGTTATCGGGACATCCATCATACCCATCTTGGAAAAATGGATATAGTGCGGCAGAGCCAAGAGTATCAGGCCGGCCAGAGAGGCCGTGATCTTATCTGTCATTTTTTTTGCGAAGAGATACAGGATCATAACCGCCGCTATGCCAAGTATGCCCGATGTCAGCCTTGTAGAAAATTCGCTCACTCCCAATATTTTGTAAAGAACGGCCGTACACCACATATATAGGGGCGGCTTATCGAACCATGGCTTAACACCCTGGCGCATTACCAGCCAGTCGCCTGTTTTGACGATGTTTTTTGATATATTGGCGTAAATCGCCTCGTCGAACGTCGAAAGGCTTCCCGTGCCTATATTACCCAGTATATAAAGAGCGGCAAATACCAGAAGCAGCCAGAATACCCTATCCTTCAAAATAGCCTCACGATCCTTCAAAATAGCCTCGCGTATTTTCACTTCTGTCATTCCCGCGCAAGCGGGAATCTATGAAATTTTTTGTCAACTAAATACATGCTAAGCCATACAGCCATCATCGGCACGGCCAGTACAAACATGCGTTTCCAGAAGGTCATTATTAAGAAATAGGACAGGAGAAATACGAGCTGGAACTTCAGTCTTATACTGCTTAATAAAATGAAAGGGATCACCCATATCAAGTACCAGGTCTGGAACGGCGATGAATTGGTAAATAGCAGCGCGAGCAATATTAGAGCGGATGATGTGAATAATGCCTGTTTGTCCATCTTCGTCCTCTTCAGGAAATATCCCAATATACAGAGATAGGCCGCTATAAAGAGTGCAAAGAAAATATTCGCGAGCAGGTCTTTCGAGATCGCGAACCCCATCTTTTCCGAAACAAAATATACGGCGTAAGGGATCGAATCGACCCAGAAATTTTTACTTAATTCGCTGTAATAGTAAATAATGGCTTTGACGCTCTCCCTGCCGAACGGAAGCCACATGACTGCCGTGGTAAACAGAAAGACGGCGCCTCCCATTATCAAGGTATAGACTTTCCATCCAAAACCCTGCACCTCCTTGCGGGATAAGAGATGAAGGATAAATAAAGGAATGAACAGTATATAGACGAACTTGACGGCTATGGCAAGCGCGAGAAACGCAGATGAAAGCTTATATTTCGAATTAACCAGAAGATAAAAGGCCGAAAGTATAAAAAAAGCCATGGCGATCTCGTTATGGCCGTCTATCAGCGTCATTACCAGGACTAAAGGGTTTAGTAAAAAGGCTAAAGTCATCGTTCCGGCGTCCTCGGAGATATTGTCCTTGCATAGTCTGTAAAAAACAGATGAAGTCATGCCTAAAAAAGCCAGAAGCACCAGCTTATGCATGAATGAGGTCAGGGCTACGCTGTTTTTAAAAAAGAGAGTATGCACCGCCCCTATAGCCACCCATAACGGCCCATAACACTCCGGAGTACTTTTCCAGAATATCAACGGAAAGAAGATATCACTCTTGATCTCCAATGGCACATGAAGGTACGGATTTAGCTTATAGATACTGAGCATGCGGCCTCTTACGGAATACTCGAACAGATCATGAGACAATAGCGCGGAAGAGCTGCAGAGCACTAGAAATACGGCTATCGTACTTATCCAGAAATATACCGATAGAGAGCCCGGCTTAAAGACCGATATCCCGGATTTTTTATAGAAATGGACGCACAGATAATACGCCAGAAATGATACGGAGAATACCCCTATGATATAGAAACGCAAAACCCTATCCATGGGAGGCAAAAAATTTTCATGGACTACGGGATAGAATCGGGGGATATAGAATATTACGATGATCGATAAGAGAAATACCAGGTGCGACAGGATAAAATTTATTTTATCGCGTTCTGGACGCATATCTCTTCTGTATCTTTCTTATCTTTTCGCAGACAAGCAATACATCTTTATGTTTAAGAGCAAGTCCGGTAGGCAGATAGAGGCCATGGTCGGAAATATAATCGGAAACGGGATATCTCCTCTTTTTGCCCGCGAGCCCCATCTTTTGTATCACCGGCTGCCGGTGCATAGGAACGAAGAATGAACGCGTCTCGACCCCTTCTTTCAATAATTCTGACCTAAATCGGTCTCTATCCAGTCCGAAATCTTTTTCAACCAGAATTGAATACATCCAGTATACGCTCTTCGCCCACTTCTCCTCTATCGGCAATCTTAACCCTTCAATATCTTTCAGGTTATCATTATAGAGGCCGGCTATGCGCCTTTTTTTCTCAATAAGAGCTCTTGCCTTTTCGGTCTGGGCAAGCCCTATCGCCGCCTGCATATTTGTCATACGATAGTTATAAGCAAGCGCTGTATGCAAAAAGCGCTGTTTCGGGGAATGGGAAAGGTCTTTCAGCAGCCTCGCCTTTTCGGATAATTTTTTGTCATCGGTAACCACCATACCCCCCTCGCCCGTCGTTATCACCTTGTTCGCGTAGAACGAAAAACAATTGATATCGCCCATCGAGCCGCAAACCTTGCCCTTATATTTCGCGCCATGAGCCTCAGCGGCGTCCTCTATTACAAAAAGATCATGTTTTTTTGCCAAGGCCATGATGGGATCCATATCGACAGGATGGCCGTATATATGCACGGGAAGCAGCACTTTGGTCTTGGGGTTGATCGATTCTTCAACCTTGGACACATCCATATTCCATGTCCTCTCTTCGCTGTCGATAAATACCGGTTTGGCGCCAAGATACATGACGGCGTAAGCTGTCGCGATCATCGTGAAGGTGGGCATGATGACTTCGTCGCCTTTTCTTATCCCCAAACAAGCAAGGGCAAGATGCAGCGCCGTTGTTCCACTCGTCGTGGAAATACCATACCGGACACCGCAAAATTCGGCAAATTTCACTTCAAACTCTTTTATGTACCTCCCCTTCGAAGATATCCATCCGGACTTCACGCAATCGGTGATATTTTTTAGCTCTTCTTTTCCTATTAAAGGTTCGTTTACGGGGATCATCGCGCCTTTTTCTCTTTTAAATATTCCTTGTCATCCACTCCGGCATACGGGCCCTGCTTGATCTCGAGGATCAAGCTGTTTTCCAGGACCTCTATCCCATGGCCTCCGCTTGCCAGAAGTATCGTATCGCCTTTCTTCAGTAGGCGCGTTCCAAGGTACTTTTCTTTCTCGTCATACAAAAAGACCGCGACTTTGCCTTTTTTAATATGGAGGACTTCCTGCGTTCTCTCTATCCTTCTCTTCACCAGCTTGTGGACATGCGGTCTTACTTTTGACCCTTTGCGGTGCCTTAATAACCCCACCTGCTGGGAAAATTCCGGAGGAGTAAAGAATGTGGCCCCCTTTGTATCTATATGCTGAGGCATGATTATCGCTATCAGGCTGCCTTTCTTTGATTTTATATATTCGACCATGTCAGTATCTCCTTGGATTATTTTGACCCGGCAAATCTTATGCGGACTATCCGTTTTAAATACCCTAATCCCAGCGTAAAGAATCCCGAAAGGCTGGCGGCGGTTTTGGATGTCCCCTTCTTTCTATCCTGAAAGGTGTAGGGAATCTCCTTTATTTTATATCCCGCTTTTTTGCATTTAAAAACAAATTCTATAAAATAGTCCCCGTATCCGCCTTTGGAAGGAAACGGGACCTTCTGCAATACATTCTTTTTAAATACTATGAAACCGCTGTCATAATCTCTTATATCGAACCCGAGCATAACTTGAGCGAACCAATTTATTATCCTGCTCGTTACTACTCTGAATGCCCCCCTGGCGTCTTTACCGCCTCGGGCATACCTCGACCCGATCGCAATATCATATTGATCGAGACTCTTTAACATCTCCGGCAGCGCGGATGCCGGCATGCTCATGTCGGCGTCCATCCACCCCACTATATCTCCTTTAGATTCTTTTAAGCCCCTCTCTATTGCCGAAGGCAAGCCTCTTTCATTGCGCCGGATAACCCTTACCCCGTTAGCCTTGTGCTCCTCGGCAACCCTCCAGGTCATGTCGGGAGAGTCGTCATCTACGACGATCACCTCGAGAGGCTCTTTTATATTGCGGGATAACGCGTCGATGAGAGTTACTATGTTTTCGCTTTCATTATAGGTCGGTAAAACTATGGAGACCATGTCTTATATGATTCTCTACTTGCTTTTTAACCGCTTCAGATCCGCATCCACCATCATCTTGACTAATTCCGGGAACCTGATCAAAGGTTTCCATCCCAGGTCCTTTTTTGCCTTACTGTAATCCCCTTCCAGGATATTGACCTCGGCGGGCCTGTACAGCTCCTTGTCGATTACCACGTACTTTTTCCAGTCAAGTTTCAAATGATCGAAGGCAAGTTCCGCGAATTCTCTGACCGTATGCGTTTCACCCGTCGCGACTACATAATCGTCCGCTCTATCGCTCTGCAGCATGAGCCACATGGCTTTTACATAATCGCCGGCGAAGCCCCAATCTCTCTTGGCTTTAAGGTTCCCCAGAGGCAGTTTTTTAGATAAGCCTAATTTTATCTCCGCTACGGCGTACGAGATCTTTCTTGAAACGAACTCAAACCCTCTGGTCGGACTTTCATGGTTAAAACATATACCATTGCAGGCAAATAGATTATAAGCTTCGCGATAATTTCTGGTCAGCTCAAACCCGGCAAGTTTTGAAATACCGTACGGGGAGCGCGGGTGAAAAGGCGTCAACTCGTTCTGCGGCGTTTTTTTCACGCTGCCGAACATCTCGCTGGAAGCGGCGAAGTAGAACCTGCATTTAGGGGCTCTCTGTTTTATAGCCGACAGCACATAGTGAGTGCCGTTTATATTG
This sequence comes from uncultured Planctomycetia bacterium, assembly GCA_964433975.1. Classification (GTDB taxonomy): domain Bacteria; phylum Omnitrophota; class Gorgyraeia; order 2-01-FULL-45-10; family 2-01-FULL-45-10; genus 2-01-FULL-45-10. The sequence goes on along the minus strand of CAYSSS010000001.1, from coordinate 87,426 downwards.
GTATTTATGGTAGAGAATTCGTCTTCGAAGGAATAGCTGACAAACGTCTGGGCGGCCAGATGATAGCATTCGTGCGGCTGTATTTTTTCTATTATATTGAATAAACTCGCGTAGCTTTCGAGCGAAGCCGCGTGTATCTTGATCTTGCCTAAAAGGTGTCTTATTCTCCACAGCCTGTGTTCCGGGTCCTCCAGAGCAACCCGCCTTACCAGGCCATGAACCTCATAGCCTTTTTTAACCAAAAATTCGGCCATATATGATCCATCCTGGCCTGTTATGCCCGTTATAACGGCTCTCTTCATATTCTTAGTCTCCTTTGCTTGTAGCCTAGTAGTATATCATTATGGGGAGTGTATTTCTACGGATTATTTAGTTTTATGGGGACTGGCGGGTGTGGGGGGTGTATTTAGGTTGCAGCTTATACTGGTAATTCTGTACGTCACCGGACCAGTCTAACCGGCACAGGGATTCGAGCAGTTTTTCCCTCATATCTTTGACATCGGCCCTCTTCATAGTCTCCGTATCTACCGTGAGCCCTCCCTCCTGGTACCCGGCTATGTTGAAGTACTGCTCGTAGTTCTTTTCAAAATAGGTAACGCCGTAATTCTTGGGATTGTGCCAAACATCACAGCCGGGAAACGGGACGAAGTTAAAGAGCGTATATTGGTTCGGCCGGCACTCAAGCATCAGATCGGCGGTCTCCTGTATGGTCTGATAGGTCTCTCCGGGAAAGCCGACTATGAGGAATACTTTAACTATTAATCCGGCGGCCTTGGCGTTTTTAACAGCTTTTTTTATCTGGTCTACCGTTGTGTGCTTCTTCATCTTGCGCAGTAATTCCTGAGAGCCGGTCTCAACGCCAAACGCGATATTCCTGCAGCCCGCGACGTAAAGATCCTCATAAACTTCCGGATCATTCACCTTTACTGTGCCATTAGCCCGGAAACGTATGTCAAGCCGCTTAAACTTCTCAGACATCTCTTTAACCCGGTTTTTGTCCAGGGTCATCGTATCGTCATAAAAAATAAAATTCCTCACGCCATATTTCGATTTTATCGACGATAACTCGTTGACAACGTTATCAAGGTGCCTGAACCTGATCTTTTTGCCGAACATGAAGTTACAGCAGAACGCACACGTATTGGGGCACCCCCGGCTCGTAACAAAGCTCAAGCTCGGCTGACCATCCACCTTTCTATGGTATGAATGTATGTCGATCAAGTCAAGGTCTGGATATGGCAGTTCATCTAAATTCGCGATGAGAGGATACCTGATGATCCTGGACTCCATCGGCCTGGCCTTCGCTAAGTTATCGACTAGATCACGCATGGCAAATTCCCCCTCGCCGATAACTACATAATCAAAATCTTTTAAAGTCTCTTCCGGAAGAGCGGATGGATGCGCGCCTCCGGCGACGCTTATGGCGCGGGGGTTATTCTGCTTGGCAAGCTTCAGTATCTCTTTGCATATATAATACGACGGAGTATACACCGTGAAGCCGTAGACATCCGCCCATCCGATGAGGTCGGCCCAACGCTCCATTGGCACGGAAGAGAGGTCAACTACCCTGGTTTCGTAGCCCGCTTCCTTTAGCACGGTGGCCAGATATAGCTGCCCAAGCGGGATATCGAGCCTATCGTCCAGTGAATTGGGCTGCGGCGGATGTATGAGACAAACCTTCATTTGGCATCTTCCTTTGTAATATTATATATCAGCAAGGATCCTCCCACCCATTCAACAGGCTTTATCTTATCCAGCCATTTTATTCTTTTGGCCGGGAAAGCGGTAGTCTCGATAACATAATATCCTTCCCTCGGACGCAATTCTTCATCTTTCGTTAGATACCTATACGGTATACGATAATAATCGCACACTTTATCATAGCTGAAAGCTCCGTCCGCACCTATTGTGGCTATATTATGCTTTTCAACGTATCCTTTTAACCTCTTCCAGTCCTGACCCCAGGCTATATTTGAATCACCAAGGTACTTATAACCATCTTTATACCCCCCTATCAGTCTGTTAAAATACGAAAGATGGGCAGGATACGAACTTAGCACATCCACGGCTAATATTATGACCAACAGAGATAAAAGATATTTAACCGCCCTGGAGTTTCTTATAATGGATACGCTGTAACCGGCCATGACAAACAAAAACGGATATACCGGCAATATATGGCGGATGCCTATGTTCAAATTGTTGATGAACATCGCTATAAAAAGATATACGAAAGCCGGTATCACAAGAACGGCTTTAGTTAATATCTTCTCTCTTTTTATGCATAACCCTATTACCCCCAGGAAGAGGAATATTGAGGTAATAAATGGCTCCTTGAATAAAATAGCGAGAGGAAAATAATACCACCACCCCGTTGCCTTTGAGCTGGCCCCCAATAGATAAGACTCCTGCCCATATTGCGCGTGACCCTCAAAATAGGCAAAGCCTTTGAAATAAGCCTTTGTAGCGCTATGAAACGGGAACCATGAATAGTCGGTATAATCAAGTATTACCATGACAAACGCCACTACCATGATGAAGAGTAGCGACCTACCTACAAAATTTATCTTTGAGAAGAGAGTCTTCTTGTTATAAAAGAGATAAGAGATGGCGTATATGGCGAGGGCCGGAAGTATTAGTCTGAAAGACTTCTTATAAGATGCGGCAAATAACAGAAAAGGCAAAAATATGACCAGGTTTACTATCCACTTCTTCAAAGTAATTTTTTTCGGTTCCTGGACCGGGTATAAACTCCTCATGAAAATAAGTAAATAAATTACCGGTATCAAAAGCAGGCCGCTGAACTTCGACATAAAGCTTAATCCCGTAAAGAGCGCCACACCGATCAAAAATCCCTCTTTTTCCGTTTCAAAATACCTCATCAAAAAATAGATAGCCGCGAAATAGAAGCAGGTTATAGTAGTATCCATGGTGACCAAAGAGGAGTGGGCTAAGAATATGGGTGAGAATACGAATAACGACAATGAGATCAGCCCGGCGAATGTGCCGTTGAGCCTTCTTGAGTACAGGTATATGAAGAACCCTAAAATAAGGGCTATGAGTAGATTCGGTATGCGGGAGAGAAAGAGCATAAAATCGAGGTTGTTCCCGAGCTTGAACAGGAATAAGTTCTGGATCTTTACGATATCGTCCGGGACCGATACGCTGTAAACATCAAAAGGAAAATTCAGCTTCAGGAATAAAAGCGGCAGCGCAGCGAGCTGTTTAACGAGAGGCGGATGCTCGATATTGAACCTGTAATCATGAAAGCGCAGGTTCATATACCCTACCGCCATATGCGTTTTTTCATCGGACGTTATGGAATTCGTGGCGGCATAATATAATCCGCCTATTAGAAATGATAGAAGCAATACTGCGACAACAATTTTTTCTATTGTTCTCATACTAAACCTTTCCAATAATAAATGAACCCATAACTAAATAATCCATTTCGGTATTCATAAAACATCCGTAAGCATCCTCAGGCGTGCAGACTATCGGCTCCCCCATCCTGTTAAAAGATGTATTTATAACCATGGGGCAACCGTGGTCTTTATAAAACTGCCCTATTAAATCATAAAAAAGAGGGTTGTCTTCATGCTTTACTGTTTGCACCCTAGCTGAGCCGTCAACATGTGTTATGGCCGGAAATCCGCTCCTTTTAACCGTTGACACAAAAAGCATGTATGGGCTTTCGTATTCCAGATCAAAGAAGTTCCGTGATTTTTCCAGAAGCACGCTTGGCGCAAATGGCCTGAAACTTTCCCTGAATTTGATTTTTGAATTAATAATATCGCGCATATCTTTTGACCTGGGATCCGCCAGAATACTACGGTTCCCCAGAGCGCGGGGGCCGAACTCCATCCTGCCCTGGAACCACCCAACTATTCTTTGGTCAGCCAGAAAACCGGCAACTTTTGCTAAAAGGGCCGCTCTCGCCAATTTTTGATATTTTATATTATTTTCTTCTAAATAGCTTTCTATTTCTTCATCGGAGAACGATGGGCCCAGAAGGCTCGCTTTCTGCAAATCTCTGGCCCTGCTGACTTTTCGGAGCTTGCCCATGTATTCATGCCAACCTAAAAATGCTGCCCCGAGAGCGCACCCAGCGCTGGAAGGCGCTGGCTGTATCCACACCCTCTTAAAAGGCCCTTCCCTTAATATTCTACCATTCGCAACGCAATTATGCGCCACTTCACCTGACATACAAAGGTTTTCCAGCCTTGTTTTCCCGTACAAGCGATTCACCATGTTCATCAAAGCAATCTCCGTGACGGCTTGGACAGAACGCGCGAGGTCCTTATGTTTTTTTTCTATCTCGTCATCTTTTTTTCTTGGGGGGCCGCCGAAGAGATCTGTGAACTTCTTATTGGATTTTTTATGCTTCGCCCGGAAAGTAAAGTAATTCGAATTTATACGATAAGTACCGTCGATTCTCAGCTTAATAAGCTTCTCCATAATCAGGTCAACATAAACCGGCTTGCCATAAGGAGCCAACCCCATTAACTTATACTCATCAGCATCGGGATTGAATCCGCAATAATGCGTAAATACGGAATATAGCAACCCTATGGAATTCGGGAATTTTATAGAGGAGTGAATTTTTATTGAATTGTCTGTGCCACTGCCAAAAGCTGCCGCTACCTGAGCATTTGATCCATCAACTACAAGTATCGCGGCTTTATTGAATGGGGACGGATAAAAAGCGCTTGCCGCCTGAGCGTAGTGATGTTTGCAAAATAGCTGCTTGCCGCGAAATTTTAGTTTTTTTTTACGTCTTTTTTATAGCTGCCATCATGAAATACCATTAGATCAAGATCTGCCTTGCCGATACCTGCTTCGCGCAAGCAATATGATATTGCATTTTTGGGAAAACTTGGGTCGTGCTTTTTACGCGTAAAGCGTTCTTCCTGGGCCGCAGCTATTATCTCGCCGTCTTTAAGCAGCGCGGCGGCGGAATCATTATAGAACGCCGATATTCCCAGAATATAATCAGGCATACCGTACCAAAACCTCTTCTATCTTACTTACCAGCGCCATCGGATTCTCAATTAAATCTGTGGCGCTCCAGGCATCAACGCAATATTGTTTCATATAGTCGTAGGTTAGATAACCATATCCACTATCTCCCCAATCATCACCCCAAGAGTTCTTGAATTTAAATAGCTTCCTTTTGTCATCATAACCGACTATGCATATGGCATGACCGCCCTGATACTGGTCGGACTTTATAGGCATAGGTATCAGTCCGGTTTTAGAGGCCTTCTCTGTAAACCACGACTCGTACACATCTACGCCCGCCATGAACGGACCATTGATAACCAGGCTTCGTTTCATTTCAAGGTTAGTTTTGATACGAGCGTAGGCTTTTATGCGATACTTCATTGCTGCCTTATCGGCACCGTGTTTCGGTTTATCAATTTGATGGGGCTTATACGGCCAATATCTCTCGGGAGGCGTACCGAAGCTCAGCAGCATCTTCATTGCGACCCTGGGATATGTGCCCTCTTCTTCGGGGCTGCCGTCATTTTTCTTGCACAGGCTATAGTTATACCGCGGCGATAAATCTATAATCTTCTTATACTCTCTGGAATCCTGATACTCTTTTATACCTACAACACTTGCAAACGCCACGCACGTTCCTTCATTGCCCTGATTTCTAACAGGGGTCATGCTGACCGTATAATCGGTTTTATCGGGTAGCGGTATCGGAGGCAGGACCAGCCCCATTGGAATGTCACGTAAATCACGGGGATCCTTTAAACAACCAAGTTTTAACGATTGAGGTTTTCTGTTTTTAGGCATTATATCCTAACGACTTACTTTCTTCCTTCAATGCTATTCTCTGAACAGCAATAATCAACCCCATGACAAACCACATTAAATTAACTAATTGCAAGGCGTATAAATTAACATCAAAAAAACTATGCACCAAAAAACCGAATAATCCGGCCAATAACCCGATCAATATGCTGTTGTAAAACGCTTCTTTGATCTTCTGTAGATTCTTAATAGAGACCCTGAATAAGCTTATCACAACAATAAGAAAAGAAGCCAACCCAACAATTCCAGTTTCAGCAGCCATTTGAAGATAAGAGTTGTGCGGATAAAATCCGGCCTCTCCTCCAATATCACCTTTGTAACCAGGGGCAACAATAGAATACGTATTTAAGCCGCATCCAAAAACAGGAAAGTCTTTAATGACCGATAGCGCCTCCCGCCATAAATGGGTCCTTACGATATCTGTTTTTAGCATGATCTGGACTGCGTAATTTTTGACTGAGATAAAAAAATCTCTAACAAAAGATAAATGGCCGTCATTTGCGCTGAAGCTCACAGATTCTCTGAGCAACTCGGTAAACCCCGGATGTGCACATACCAAGTACGCAAGAAAAAAAATACACAGCACCGACATGATAGCCATCCCGATAAAAAATACTCTGTTTTTTTTACATACAATGAAAAAAATCATGGCAAAAGCTGATCCCACCCATGCTCCCCTCGAGCGAGTCATCACTAGACAAAACAACAAAACACACGATAAAAAAAATAGTATAAACTTAAAGGCCTGCTTCGGCCGTGGAGCTTTTCCTGTAAAGATCATGCCAAGAGCCAACGGCAACATAACTGTGATCCAACCGCCTAGGCCATTGGCGGTATTGAAAGAAGCCGTAATCCTCCCTTCCTGCAGATAACCCCTTAAAAAATCCCGGTATGTACTGAACTGAAAGATCCCGTCCGCGCCTATAAGTAGCATGGACAGTACCATGAATATTAAAACAAAGTGCAGTCTTTTTCTATTATTTATAGTTTCTATCACCAAAAAATACAAAATCACCTCTTTGAGCAGCTTGGAAAATATACCTTTAAGGCTTAGCGAAACTGAGGCGCTAGCGACGACCGATAAAAATCCGGCAAAAATAAATAAATATATTGGAAGATTTAATTTTGAACTGGGCGGTTTAAATATTCGTATAAGGGGGACCTTTGGGTCGTACGATAACGATCTTTTTAAAATCCATAACACAAAAGCGGTTATTATGCATATCTCCACCGCTGATTTTGAAAACGGCAGAGTAAATATCATACTGCATAAAGACAGCACTATCAGCCTATCAAGCCATTCCCTATTTACTGCCATTGTATTTACCATTCGGTTTGTAAGTTGGGACCATCTCTTTGATTTTATCTATTATCTTGGCCTCGGCCATTAAATTAGCCAATTTTTCCAGTATTTTTATATCTTCCCGCAATTGAATCGGATCAAAATTATTTGGCTGCGCAATATAGATCTTATCATGTTTGGTTGCCCTATCATGCTCTACATCAAGCAGTGTTTCCTCATACATCTTTTCACCCGGTCTTAAACCGATAAACTTAATTCCCACATCCTTATCGGGCTCAAGTCCGGATAAAGTTATGAGACTTTTGGCCAAGTCCAGTATCTTTATCTGCTCGCCCATATCGAGAATAAGGATTTCACCTTCCTTACCGATAGCGCCCGCTTGCATGACAAGCTGCACGGCCTCTTTAGCGGTCATAAAAAACCTCTTGACCTCAGGGTGGGTTACAGTTACCGGCTCTCCTCTTTCAATCTGTCGCTTGAATATAGGGACGACGCTCCCGCTGGAACCAATAACATTACCAAATCTAACCGCCATAAATTTTGTCCTGGCTGTTTTTGCTTTCGATTGTATCATCATTTCCGCTATACGTTTTGAAACCCCCATTACATTCGTAGGATTTACCGCTTTATCCGAAGATATCATGACAAATCTCTCTACCATATAGTGCTCCGAAGCGTAAATAAGATTCCTTGTGCCTATAACATTATTCTTGATGGCAGAGACCGGATTTCCCTCCATAAGAGGCACGTGCTTATGTGCCGCGGAATGGAAAACTATTTGGGGCCTGTACTTGGAAAATGTATTTTTTAACAGTCCTATATCTTTTATATCGCCTATCACTGTATTAAATTTCAGATAGGGATAGCTCGACTTGAGCTCGATCTCTAAAAAATATACGTCATTTTCATTCAGATCGTATGATATCAGTTGCTTCGGGTTAAATTTTGATACCTGCCTCGATAATTCTGACCCTATAGTGCCGGCGGCGCCCGTTATCAGAACAACTTTATCCTTGATAAAAGCACTTACATCTTCCATGCTTATACTAACAGTTTCCCTGCCTAAAAGATCTTCCGGGCTTACGTCTCTTATCTGTTTTATTGTTACCTCGCCGGTTAAGATCTTGTGGAGCTCCGGCACGGTCTTAATCTTTACATCCGACTTTGCGCATTTTGACACAATATCCCTTATCGTATTACCGCTTGCGGATGGGACTGCAATGATCACTTCCGAAACATTATGGCGGCCTATCACATCTCTAATGTCTTCTATCTTACCTAAGACCCTTACCCCATGTATGCGGGAATGCAGCTTAGTCGGGTTATCGTCGATAAAACCGACCGGTTGATAAGTTCTTTTTTTCGCGCTTATCATCTCACGAACGACCATTTCACCTGATGCGCCGGCTCCTACTATAAGAACTCTTTTGAGATTATAGGATTTTAGTTGCGTGAATTTAATCAAAGCCCTCGGAGAGAATCTTGATATGCCTATAAGGAAAAGACAGGTCAGATAATCAATTAGCAGTACTGACCGGCTCATCTCTATGAGTTGTGTAAAAAATGCCACCGCAATAAGTAATAAGCTACCTATTGTTATGGACTTTAATACATTCGTTGCTTCGCTTATGCTCGCATAGCGAAATGACCATTGATATATCCCAAAGATGGCGAATAACGTAATCCTGATAATGACCGCCCACAGCATAAAATACAGACAGGGAGATGCAATGATGTTGGTAAATCGCCAGTCAAATCTAATTGCAAAGGCCAGGAACATAGACAGATTCACTAACATCAGGTCCATGCCCACCATCACAGGTATTCTTAGCTTATTAAGTATGTTCTTCATATTGTATAACGTGAAGATTATATCCTTTATCACCGGGATAGTCAACCGTACCCCGATAATAGACTAGTGCTGCACGCCCTCTCCTCGAATTGACTTGGTAACGGTCATAAGCAGGATCTTGCAATCCGTTAAAAAGGATTTGTTTTTTAGATAGTACTCATCAAATTCGACCTTGACCAGAATAGGAAGATCGTCTCTTCCGTTAACTTGCGCCCATCCCGTAATCCCAGGCGTAAGTTTGTGAACATTCTTTTTAGTCCTTAACTCTATCAAGTCATATTGATTGAACAATGCCGGGCGTGGGCCGACAAAAGTCATATCCCCAAGTATAATATTGAGTAACTGCGGTAATTCGTCCAGGCTGAATCTACGCAAAAATTGGCCTAATTGCGTAACATACTCGTCCGGTTTTTTTAAGAGATGGGTTGCGATAGCCGGCGCGCCAACACGCATAGTGCGGAATTTTGGCATTTTAAATATTTTATTATCCTGCCCTATTCTATCCGACCAGTATAAGACGGGCCCCTTAGATGTAAGCCTGACCGCCAGTCCGATAATTAGCATCGGGATGCTTAATAGAACTAATAAAAAAATCGCTGTAACAAAATCAAAAATACGCTTCATTTTCGTCATTGCGAGCCCCGAGGGGGCGAAGCAATCTCAATCCCTCCAACCGTTTCCTTAATACCTTCCTCAAGAGTAAACGGCGGTTTCCAGTTGAGCACCCCCATTATCTTTCCCGTATCCACAAAAAGAGAACCGGTCAGCCTTTCTAGCTCTTCGCCCTTTCCTACAACCCTTGCTAACGTTCGTAATAAAGCAGGGGGTAAGGAAAATAACGCGGCTTTTCTGCCCATAGCAGAAGCAATCAATCTTACTAAATCAGGAGTAGAAATATCCCTACAGTCACTCACCATAAAAATTTCACCATCAGCTTTCGGATTAACTACGCTTGTAAAAATAGCGTCCGTTAAATTACCAAGATATATGAAGCTCCGGCGGTTATATATATTTTTAAGCGGCAAAGGTAAAGTCCTTGCGACTAATTTAATCAGGGTCTCAAAGTTTGCCCTAACACCAGGGCCATAAACCAGCGGGGGGCGCAAGATCACCGTCTTTATCCCTGTTTTGGCCGCGATGTCCTGCAATGCCTGCTCAGCCTCATATTTACTTACGCCGTAAGGATCTTGGGGCGCAGGTACATCTTTTTCAGTATATGGAATTTGAGAAGATTCGCCGTTCACTTTTATTGAACTTACAAAAATAAATTTCCTCACCCCTGCCCTTGCGGCTGCACGCGCAAGACGTTCAGTACCCACCACGTTAATCTTGCGAAAAACTCCAAACGGGTCACTTGCGGTATCATTCATCACGTGTGCACGGCCAGCCAGATGAATAAGGGTATCCACGCCCTCGAGCTCTCTACGGACATAATCACAATTCTCAATATCTTCTATCTGTATTCCATCTACTCCGGCGGGTAAGGTTCTATCGAAAGATTTTTCGCGGAAAGTGCCTAAGACTCTCCATCCTTTCTCAAGCATCCTGACACATAAAGCCCGGCCTATAAATCCGGTTGCCCCCGTTATAAAGACTGTTTGCATATAGCCTTGCCTGTAATTTGCGCTATCTCCTTAAGATATGCGTCTATTATAATCTTTTCTTCAAACTCTTTTTTTACTTTTTCGCGACCGGCCTTGCCCATTTTTAAACGCTCTTCCGGGCTTAACTCGATTATCTTGCAGAATGATTCGGATAAAGCCCGATAGTCTCGGATGGGAACAGAAAAACCGTTTATCCCGCTTTCTACCACTTCACGGCAGCCTGTTGCATTAGTAGTGATTATCGGCTTTTCCATTGCCAGGGCCTCTAAAAGCGACCTCGGGATTCCTTCTCTATATGACGGCAATACCACACAATCTGACATGCAGATGAATGGCCTGATATCTTTAACTTCCCCATGACAAGCAATAACCCCATCTTTTTCCCATTTTTTTATTGTTTCATGACTGATTCCCGCGGGATTTCCCTCGTCTATTATGCCTGCCAACCAAAACTGCGTTTTTGTATATTTTTGTTTTGTAAGCCTTGCTGCGTCCACAAATTCTCCCACACCTTTATCCCATAAAAATCTTCCTGTAAACAAAAATACAAATAATCCCTCTTCCTTTTTCACAGATCGGCAAAAATCTGGACTAAAAAAACTTGTGTCAATTCCTGAGCCGTTTACAAGCACGGCTTTCTTTTTGGTTATCAGACCCTTTCCAAGAAACAAATTCTGATCGTCCTTATTTTGGAAAAAAGTTCTTTTTGCAAGATTGCAGCTGATCTTATAAAGGAATTTTACTAAAAAGTAGACCGCGTCTTTCTTAATAAATACGTACCCTAAGCCCGTTATGTTATTGATGCAAGGTACCCCGGCAAGAGCGGCCGCCATAGAACCGTAAATATTCGGCTTGATCGTGTAATGCAGTACGATATCGGGTCTTTCTTTTCTGTATATCTTATAAAGCGATATAATCTGTTTTAAATCTACGAAAATATTCGTACTTTTACGATCGATGGTCAAGGGAATGAATGCAAAGCCTTTTTCTTTCACTTCCGAGGCATAGCCGTTATCCTGGGCGCAGAACATTACATCGTACTCTTTGGATTTTAAAGCCTGCATCAAGCCTACTCGAAAGTTGCGGACGGTCAAAGAAGTATTTGAGACAATTAAGACTTTCATTTTATTTTTCACATTTGTCTCTTATTAATTTTTAGATTCTCGAGAAAAGTAATAAAACCCGCTATCCCCAAAGCCGCTAAAGTTGTAATATACACGTACCTCATTCTGTATAGCGTTCCTATATTGCAGACTACCAGCCCATAGACTAACATCATGTAAACACAAAATGAGGAAATTATCCACATCTCGATACGTTTACGCCAATACCAAATTGCGTAGGGTAAAAATAGTAAAGAAAAATACACCACTATCATTTCATAAGCAGACACTCTACGCATCAAAGAATTTGCCGGACTGCTGCCTTTATGTAACCACTGATTGGGAAAGGGCGCCAGGAAAGCGATTTGAGCCGCTCGAGGCAGATAAACCAACGCGTCTCTAATACTGCCAAACCCGACATCCCGATCAATATTGCTATTGGCTTCGGGACTACTCAAACGAAAACCTCGCCTCGCCTGAGCTAATTTGTAAATCTTGCAATCAATGGCTGTCGGAAACCACGGCAGCCTTTTCCAGTAATTTTCAATATCATCTTTGTTGATTACTTCTACTGTATTTTTTACTGAGGGATTTACGGTGACGGGATTTACGGTGACGGGATTTACGATGACGGGATTTACGACAGACGTACTTTTTTTAAAATCGTGCGGGCACATCTGCGCTAGTACAAAAAACATTAACAGGATGGGTAATGAGACAAGTAATAAGTCTCTCCATAATATATTTTTTTTAAACGCTGCGACCAAAGTAATTAGAAACAATAAAAAGAACACTGACCTTGTAAAAGGCACTATGATCATTAACATATAGGAACGCGCAAACCAAATTAAAAAAAGGCCACAAGTACAATAAATAAATGAGCGGAAATTATTAAATAGCAAATTCCTAACTTTAAAATTCTCCAGTCTAAACGGCGAAGCCATGCCATACAAAAGTAAAATCATTCCTAATATACTATAACCATCCCTATGCAACTGTGCGGTCCATTGCAGGTTCGATGGAAAAACAAGAAAAGGCAGGGCGCAGAGAACCGCCTTAGACTTGTTCTTTATAAATAAACTAAAAGTGTTGACCAAGATTAAAACAGCGCTCGCATGCAAAACAGCATTAATAGGTATAAGTATTCTTGGATCAGGAAGTAATAAAGCGTAAAATATAGATATGATGCCCGCTATCGCGTGGCCTTCAGGTTTTAATTGCCAGGCCGACCAGCCTTGTGTGCGGATTTTATCCGACAAATCTACGGCCAGCTTATGAAAACCAAGGCTATCGAACGAACTAATAAATAATCCATTACCAGCGTATAAGTTTGAAAAGAAATAAGGCAATAATACCATTTGTACGATAGCGGAGATGCAACATGTGTACAGGAAAAATAGTAGCCACAGATTAATACCGCTTAATTTGTCTATCGTTTTATTGAGACGCATTTTTAAACCTATATAGACGGTATTGGCCGAACTCTTCCACATCAGCAGCAGGGAGATCTTTTAAAAAATTGTCCGGAAGATAGCCGTCATAACTAAGCAGGTATTTAACATTATATTTATTGATAATCTCAGAGATCGGTTTAGTTATACGCGGAAATATGAATTCCAGACGCTTGAATCCATATCCGTGTGCCCCAAAAAGAACGGACTTATTTGATTTATACGAAACAGCATCATGCCAGTGCTGAGGAAGGCATACCACAACCCCATCAGGAAGAGTGCGCAGTCGCTTAAGCGCTTCGTTCATAAAAGTATCGATCTTTAAGGTTTTACTTTTCAGGAGCGTCCAGAGATAAAACGCGATACCGATAACACAGATGACAAAAGTAACGGCTAATATCACGTTTACAACCGCATCATGCTTGAGCCCACCCCAAATCATACCGACCACTAGGGCGGCCGGGAAACTACTATTGTAGACATAGAGGTAGCCATTTCCCAGGCAGCGCATAGCAGGGACAAATGTTGTGAGCACAACAAATAATAGGATGATGCCCAACCATTGGATCGTCCATAGGTCTTCGGGGGTCAGATGAGTGCCTGAACCATACATCCAGCAAGCAGCCGCAAGAAGCGACCATCCCCACGGGTTAAATCCTATCAAATAATGCATACGCCGCAAAAAACCTTTTAATCCGGAACGGAAATATTTCGTTGGTGTTTCGTATCCCGAAATACCGTAAATTTGCGACTCAAGAATCGGATGCGCTGAAATCCATGGCCAGTTTCGATTCCAGAAGGTAACAATATCCCAATGGGCGCGCAATGTTTTTAGGTAAAATCCCCCGCTAAGTATAAGTGCTGCGGCTATTGAAACCGGTATCAGTAACGGAAGGCGCCAGTCAGCCGATACGATCCCGGCCGCCAGACATAGGAACCAGAAAAGCTGCGTGGTCATTTTATGAGTCAATAGTATCAGCCCGGAAAACAGCACCACCGGAATCCACAGCCACCATGAAGCCGAATGCCAGATCAACATAATAAGCAGTACGATTACCATATCCAAAAATAGAGCCGCCAGTCCCCTTGGATTCAACTGGACGTTATAGCTTATCAGGATTGGCGTCAATGCATATACGGCACCCGCGGCCAACATGGATGTTGTTCTGCCGGTGAGGTAAAAGACCACTGCCATGGCAAACAGCATTCGGAACATATCGATACACGTTGCGATCAAGCGGCTATAGCGCTCAAACACAAAATCCGGTAATCGGGCCACCAGCACGGGGAACAGTGGCGGATACCACTGGTGCTCCTCTAAAATGAACTGCGGCAACACCGGCGGAAACTCGCCGGTCCGACGATATTTCTCGACATAGGTCTTCCAATACCAGTGATCAACACCTACACCGTGAGGCGCGAAATAGTGCGGAAGCAGCCTAAGTATTACCGCACTTAGTATAATTATTATTGAAAATATCAGAGCCTTCATAAGACACATCCTCTAACACGTTAAGATCTTGCTACTAATATCCGGTTAAGGAATGCTCCTATACCAGACAGGTGCCCGGAGAATATAGTACTCAATAAATTTGAATTTACAATCTTTAATTTTCGAAACAACATAATTAAAAAATAGATCGACACCGCACTCCATATAACTCGCACCCAAATATTTACCCCAATTATATATTGAAACGCGCAGACTAGTATTACAGCTAAAAACATTATTCCCATACGGCGCAATGGTGTATTCATGAAATTGTGCTGATCCCGCATAACAAGTAACTGCGCTACCAGAAGAGCCGTTACTGTTCCGATGGCAGCACCCATTCCGCCCATTGAAGGGATTAAGCCGAATGATACCGTTAAACTGACAAGCATGCTTATAAACGAGTAAATAAATTCCTTGTATAATCTCTGTTGGACATTGAAAAGAACATCATACATGTAGGGCAAGATACTGGTAGGTATGGCAATGGCCAATAAAGTAAGTATCGACTGACTATCTCTGAATTGTTTCCCGAATAAGACAATAAATATAGATGGAATGATCGCAATGATCGTTATTGTAACTAAGGCCCATAAGCAAAATAAGGTTGGAACAATATTATTAAAGAAGTTTATGCACGCATCTTCGGATTCCATATTTTTTGCTATTAAACGCGGAAGTACTATAATTATCAATGTGCCGTTGAGAGAGATTATGCCGAGCATGATTTGATATGCGGCCCCAAATAATCCAACCTCATGACTTGAATGATAGGCCTGCAATATCAAATAATTGCCCCACATAACAATATTGCCAACTAGAAATGACGGCAATAGAGGCCATCCAAAGCGTAAGTGACGTTTTATGTCTTCATAAACAGGTATACGCAAATAAAATAGTTTCTTTTTTTGTTTTCTAAGCCATATTCCGATACATATAATAAATGTAATCGCCATCTGCCCAGCCACAATCCATTCAGGCGTATTTACTTCGCGCGGTATGAGAAAAATCAATAATAGAAATATAGTAAAAAATATTGTGATTACCGGAGAAAGTAAGGCCAATAAGTTCATTTGACCTGATGCCTGCAAAGTAGTCTGCAGTTCATTCATCAACCATAAACCGACTGAATACGCCCCCACTAGCCACCATAAGTTTCCTTTAATAGAGAATAATACGAATAGCCAATTAAGCGGCTGTAAAACCAGCAGGATAAGCGCAATCAGCAGCCCGATTATAACCAACGGAAGCCTTGCTGCCAATGTACGGCTGATCGTGCCATCTTTTAACCATTCCTCACAACCAAATCTTATTCCTGAAGCATATGTCCAGTTAAAACAAACGTTATGAATAATACTTGCTGCGGCTATGATCATTGCCCATTGGCCGAACCCGCTGGCACCTAAAATACGGCCGATCAAAGCCGAATTAAGAAATAATGTCAAAAGAGTGACAGCCTTTGCTAAGGAAAATAATATAAAATGCCGCGTATGCTTATTCAATATGTTTACCCATTGATATTATTTTTTAACTGTGCTAACCCATATCCGGAACATAAGCTGCAAATATTTACTTCATTCTTTTTACAGTGTATTTTTTTTCTGAAATTCCTAAAATTAGCCCCATTCCAAATATCATTAAATCCCTGTTTCAAAATATTCCCCATTATAAAATCGCCATTCACGTCTCTGCAGCATGGTACTACATCCCCGTTAACCTGTATCACGACAGAATAATACATCCACGAACATCCATTCTTCGAGCTTATCCTGGGCTTGAGCTTGCCTTTTTCAAAAGATACCGGGTCATATATCCAGTGATTTCTATTTGAAGGCAAAAACCTTCTACCTTGTTCTAAGGTCCTGACGCAGAGATCGATCATTACTGTCTTATCTACCCCTATCTGCTTCATGTATCTCTTAACATCTCCTGCCTGATGCTCATTCTGTTTCATCAAAATGAAACCACAGACGATGCGCATCTTAGACATGCGTTCATTGCGCACCTTGATGGTATTTTTCAGGTTGTCCATGATCGAGTTGAGGTCGCTGCCGATCCGGTATATTTCATGTGTATCTTTGGTTAATCCGGATAATTGAAAATTTATCTCATCTATGCCTGACCCGACAATCTTCTCAGGGTCTATAAAAGTACCGTTGGTGCAGGCCGTTATGAAGGATATCCCTTTTCCCTTTGCATACTTTACCATCTCGTATAAATCATTATTCAAAAACGGCTCACCCATAAAATACAACATTAGCGTATTTGTAAAAAGCGCTATCTTATCCGCGATAATCTTAAATTCGTCTAATGTCATCGTCTTTTTTTCCCTGCTCAGCACACCAGCGCCTGTCTCGCAAACAGGACAGAAGAGATTGCAAGCATTGGTCGGTTCAATAGTAACATTAACCGGTTTGCCAAAAGCATAGTCTGACTTGATAAAAAAAGACCATGTAGCAAGAAGGTGCTCACTTGCCCCTCTTTGCCCCTTGACAATAGCGATGAGAGCTTTTGTTATACCTAATAGCCATTTTAAACTTTGTTTTATACGAATTCTCATATTTTTTAAGAAAGATATTATTTTCGTCGGTGGTTATTGCAATCTTTGCCGAATCGTTTTTATTCTGGCACCGCACTCCCACTCTGTTATCTTGAGCTTGCCTTCTCCGGTAGCAACAACAAAATATTGTTGTCCGATCTCACAGATCTGACCGGGGACCGCGGTATAGCGTTCATTACCGCTGCATGGCTCCGCTTTCCAAACAATGAGCTTTTTTCCGTCCAAAAAACCATAGGCCCCGCTAAAAGGCTTACCGGAAGCCCGTATGAGCCTATGTATCTTTTCGGTGGAAGACGTCCATTCAATCTTACTGTCTTCCGGTCTTCTAGGATAACATCTGAAAGATTCCGCGGCGTCCGCATCAGCGTATTTTAATTCATAGTCCGGATCCTTACGTAGTATAGCCAATGCTTTTACAAATAAATCCGGAATAGTGGTTTCCGCCCAGGCGTAAACATCCCCTATATAGGTAGTTTGCGAAATCGCTAACCTATCCTGAACGATTACCCTGCCGCAATCTAATTTGCCGGCTTCCACCAAATGGATTGAAATAACAATCTCTTTCTCGCTGTTCAGGATAGCCCAATTCGGGCATGCGTTACCCCTGTATTTTGGCAAATCACCCATGTGCGCATTTAGGATCCCTATCTTAAAACAATCGATCTGCTTTTTGATAAAGAGTGACACCCAATTAACACTGATCGCTATATCGGAACCTTTTATTGCCCGCATGATCTCTGGCTTATCTAACCGGTTTGTTAAAAAAAACGACGCGTGCGTTTCCTTCGCCAACGCCTTGAATTCTTCTTCGTTCCTTGTATATTCATGCGCTGACTTCGCTGTAATTATCGTTTTTACCTCGTGAGCGTCTTCTGATAATTTTAATACGGAATTATAGAGCATCGAAGTTCTTCCTATGGCAACGACTTTCATATTCTTGTCTTTTCCTTTATGTTCACAAATTGCGCCTTTTTATCGCATAATAGACCTTTTAAAAAATCTTCAACCCCTGCGCACTTGGTCTGCCTGAACCTAAAAACATCTTTCAGCTTTAATTTTGGTATTCCGGATGCACTACTACTTTTTAATCTGGCATAGGAATCAATCGTAACGCTATTAAGCGCAATATGGATAGGATGAAAATCAAATATTTTTATGCCCGTCCCACTAAATCTTCCTATGTCGAATTTGAAGTTTGGTTTTGGTAAGTACATCTCATAATCATCTTCCCAAACATAGGGTATTCTCGTAATATAATTCATCTTGTTCGCGGACATGGCATAGTACCTGTGCGGCCTTACATGTTCTTCGTACGGCAGGAATAACGAAACATCGGCCTTTATCCCGGGGTATTTTTTTAATATCGTTTCGAACATCAGAGAGGACTGATATAAAGAGTGCGTCCTCATAATTTTAGCTTCCGGATGAATACTTAAAAGATTCGACATCACCTCTGACACTGTAGACCCCTGTGTAGAGTTAGATAGAAAATTAGGATGTATTCCTATCTCAAACATGTCATTGCAATCAAAAAGCCGCTTGATAGCATTAGAATCGTGAGTAATAAACCATGTGGCCTTAGCGTTATATTTAAGCAACAGGGCAAGAGTATACTCAATGACCTCATCCGACACCCAATCCGTGTCTATTGTTATGGCAACTTTGCTTTTTTTAATCATTCTACGTTTCTTTCTATTTTAAGATCATTTTTTTCGCAACACATATAATAAATTGTAGCTATATTTTTTGAAATCCGACGCATCCATAACTTGCGAGGCCTTCAATGCCGCTTCATTAAACCGCGAAGTATGCTTCGGCTCAAGAGGCATAATCGCGAAAGGATATAAAACACGAGATAGAAATAAGTATAGGCCGTAGTGATGGATATCGACAATGTCGAAATACGTTTTTATGAATTTATCAAAATTTTTGTGCCGTAAGTTTTTGTTATAGGGGACAACCCTTATTTTAGACAACCCCATCCTTCTTCTAAATACATTGAGGTTGTTTAGCTCGTCCTGAAAACCCTCTGTAAGTAAGCATAACCCCCTTCTATGCAAAAGACCATGAATCTGTAAAATGCAATCTTTTTGATGCTTCCAACTGGAAAGATTTATCAAGCATCTCTGCGACACAACGCAGTTAAACCGCGTGCCTTTATATATTTCTTTTATACTTAAAGCGGAACCGATGATAAAATCTGCGTTCTTAATTTCGCCGGCGGTCGCTTTTTTCTCCGCAATATCGATCAAACTTTTTGTAATATCAATGGCTGAAAGCCGTTTTACTTTTTTGGCGTACCTGACCGTATGGGAGGCGTCTCCGCAGCCTATCTCCAGAACAGTTTTATTTTTATCAAGGTATCTTAGTATGCCTTCTTCCTCGAGTTGCCCCAAATAAGGGTCCCGTGATGTTGGGGTCGTGTCCTCTTTAAGAGAAAATCTTTTGCTTGCCCTTTCCCAATGCTTCCTTACTTCTTTAAGATCCATTTTTCGCCTTCTTAATTTTCGATTAAAAATATTTTTTCTACATATACTTTTCGCACATGTGTTCAAAACTTAACAGGGACCAGATAAATAATCTTCTATTCTGCCTGCCGGTTAAGTGCTCTTCGACCAGCCGTTGAACAACTTTATGATCAAAAAAATCATAAATCCTGGCGCGATCATTAAATATCACCTTCTTAACATACTCCATGCTCTCCCCCCTAAACCATGACGCATCTGGCGCAGAGAAACCCTGTTTAATGGCCCCTGTTATTTGCGACGGTATATATTTTTTCATCGCTTTACGCAAGATCGTCTTTCCGTCTTTTGTTTTTTGGAAATATTTTTCTTTCTTAGGGCCGATGTCGTTTTCATTTAATTTTATAATTTCTCCGAGATTATCTAATTTCATATGAACCGGTATTTTCATTGCAAAATCCACAAGGTCGTTGTCCAGAAACGGCATCCTTACCTCAAGGCCATTCGCCATGCTTAGCTTATCTTCGACTACCAATAAACCGTGAAGAAATGTCTTTGCTTCAAAATACAATGAATAATTTATGTAATCCTCGGGGCGCGTTAACGATATGTTTTTTTTCTTAAAAACATCCTTAAAAATATCCCTGGTCCAGACACCGTTTACTTTATCTGCAACAGGACTGAATATTTCTTTTAATGAGCTATTCGGTATAAGTCTTTGCCAGAATAGATAGTACTTATCTATATAATCTTCAAAATCATTATTGATCGTTGCCCGGTAATATCTCCATGGATAACCACCAAATAACTCATCTCCACCGGCCCCCGATAGAACTACTTTTACGAATTTTGAAGCAAGGCGCGCGATATAATAGTTGGGGTAGCTTTGGCCAACCCGCGGTTCTTCCAGGTGCCAGGCAAGTCCCGGCTGCGCCCTTTCCATGTCCCCTGCCTTCAATACCATCTCGTAATGCTCTGTTTTAAAAAGGTTGGACATGTATTCGGCCTTTTCTCTTTCATCAAACCCCATCTCCAATCCTGAGGCCGAACTCAAATCAAACCCGCAGGTAAATGTTTTTATATACGGCAGCTGTTTTGCGGCTATAGCGGTAATAGAGCCCGAATCCATGCCGCCGCTTAAATATGCGCCTATTTCCACATCGCTTATTAATTGGCGATTTACCGCCTGGCGGAAAAGACGGTCGATTTCAGAGAGATATTCCTTTTCACTAAGAGGTTTCGCCGGATCAGAAAAATTAAAATCCCAGTACTGAATCGACTTTGGGAGAGCGCTAAGGCCGTTTAAACGTACTTTTAGATAAGAGCCGGCGGGAAGCAGCCGAACGTCCTTAAAAAAAGTTTTATCGGTAAATATATTCTGAAACGTAAAATATTCGTACAATGCCTCAAAATCCAGTTCACGTTTAAAGTCAGGCTGTGTCAAAAACGCCTTGGATTCGGAGGCGAACATCAACTTTTTATCCTGAACGCAATAGTATAAAGGTTTTATCCCATAACGATCCCGGGCGATAAAAAGCTGCTGTTTTGATTTGTCCCAAACAGCAAAAGCGAACATGCCGTTAAAACGATCCAGACATTTCTCTCCCCATTGAACATAGGAATAGAGAACTACCTCCGAATCTGTTTTTGACCTGAATCTATAGCCCAACCTCTCTAATTCCGCCTTCAATTCCTGAAAATTATATATCTCGCCGTTATACGTAAGCGCGTATTGTTTATCTTCGGTGATCATAGGCTGGTGCCCTGCGGGAGAAAGATCTATTATGGCTAAACGGCGGTGCCCCAATCCGATAAAACTATCGACATAAAATCCTTCTCCATCGGGGCCGCGATGGGCTATCGCGTCTGTCATCTTCCTTAATAAAACCGGGGAGACGGGGCTGCCGTTAAGGTTAAATATTCCCGCTATTCCGCACATATATTAAATACCTTTCAAGATGTTAACAACATATTCATAGTCATCCGGTGACATCCTGTTATGAAGAGGGATCGCCAGTGATTTAAAATCGCAATCCTTCGAAACCGGAAACGAATCCGGATCAATACCATATTTACGGGTATAGTAATCCTGCATATGGACCGCTATGGTCCCAACACGGGTGTCTACGCCTTCCAAATACAATCTTTTCATGATCTCGTTGCGCGGCATAGGCGCTTTATCCTCATCAACATAGCAGACAAACGACTGATAGCTGTGCTGGAATCCCTTAGGCGCACGAGGCGTTATAAGCCATTCCAAATCCTTTAATTCTTTTCTATACCACTCGGCCCATTTTTGCCGCTCCAGTATAAGAGAAGCAAGCCGCGACAGCTGGGCCAGCCCTATGGCTCCTTGCAGATCTGTCATCCTGTAGTTGTATCCCAATATTTTAAAATCGGGCATCATATACGGCTTATACCCCGAATGACGTACTCCCTCCGGGACAGAGGCTCCGTGATTACGTAACGAGATCAGGGTCTGCGCGAGTTTTTTATTATTTGTCGTGCACATGCCGCCTTCCCCCGTAGTTATAATTTTACGGGGATGGAAAGAAAAACATCCGATGTCACCGAAAGAACCCGCTTTTTTTCCATTAATGGATGCGCCGACAGCGCATGCCGCATCCTCAATGATACTCAACCCATACCGTTTGCATATAGCCATTATCCTGTTCATATCTGCACAAAGCCCGAACAGATGCACCGGTATGATAGCCCTGGTGCGCTTATTTACAACCGCCTCTATACCTTTAGCGGAGATATTATAAGTATCCCGGTCTACATCGCAAAAAATGGGATGAGCGCCTATGTATTCTACGGCGTTTGCAGTGGCAACCCAGGTAAAGGACGGTACGATGACTTCGTCCCCCGGCCCAATTCCTAAAGCGACAAGCGCTAAATGGAGCGCGGTGGTACAGCTGCTGGCGGCAACCGCGTGCCGGACACCATGCATTTTTGCGAATTTTTTTTCAAAATCCGAAACGTAAGGGCCCTGCGTTAACCAACCGCTTAATAAAGGCTTTTTTATCGCCTCTATTTCCCTCTCGCCTATGTATGGCACAGCAATTGAAATATTCCGTTTTTTATTCATGTTATTGATTTCCCGCGCGGAAATGGTTATGCACTATCTTCCCGTTTTCGTTTTTCCATGAGTCGCCGCACGTATGCCCGGCCCATTGTCCACAAGGCCCGCATTTGGAGTCGGGATAATCTTGTCGTATCCGCTTAAGGCAATCCGAATCCCAGGCGTTGCGTATGCTCATATCCTTAACATTTACTTCTTTCTCTGTTTCCCACATATGATTACATCTGGAAACCGTCCCATCATAAGCGATCACCAGGGTACCCTGCAACTTTGGGCAAAAAACTCTCTTTGCGCCTGCATTCTTACCTGAACTTCCGAAAACACCATCCTTACTATGCTGCGCATATATCCTTACGTTATCAAATCCTTCTAGGTCAGGCGAGTTAACCACAGATGAACAGATATCCCCCACGGACTCCTCGCCCTCTACAAACGAAATTTGGGTGACCGGCTGTTTCGCGTTTCTAAATTTCAGGAAACTCCTCGCATTATGATAACCCGCGATCGTATGAATGCTGAAAGTAACAAATTCGCACCTAGCCAA
This sequence comes from uncultured Planctomycetia bacterium, assembly GCA_964433975.1. Classification (GTDB taxonomy): domain Bacteria; phylum Omnitrophota; class Gorgyraeia; order 2-01-FULL-45-10; family 2-01-FULL-45-10; genus 2-01-FULL-45-10. The sequence continues at coordinate 64,144 of CAYSSS010000001.1, read as the reverse complement.
CAACCGAAAATATTTGCCATCTGCCAATATCCCGTTCGTGGAAATATGAATGCGCAGTGAATTCTTAAGCGCAAGTTCCATTAAATCGCAAAAGCCGGGGTGAGTAAGGGATTCCCCTCTCCAGAAAGGAATTATTACCGCTCCCGGCGAACACTCGGCCACTTCATTAATAAGTTTGACCCATAGATCCTTTAAAATATGCCCTTTCTTTTGCGCCATATATTTACGCGGGCAAACCTGGCAACTCAGATTGCATTCTGGCGTCAATTCAATGACAATTCGATTCGGATATTTTTGAAACTTCATGATCGTCCTGATATTCGATCCTAAATGGCCTCGAGAGAATTATTGTTAATTTTATATTCTTTGCCGCATGAGGCACAAGCGGTTTTCTTATTTTTTACATTCTTTAAGCTTACACCGCATCTGCAAACCCATCCTATCTGCCTTGCGGGTACGCCTGCTACAAGGGCGTACGCCGGGATATCCCCCTTAACAACAGCCCCGGCACCGACAAATGCATAAGTGCCTATCACCGCGCCGCAGACAATTGTTGCATTTGCGCCTATTGTAGCGCCTTTTTTCACTATAGTAGGCCGGAATTCATCCTTGCGTTCTATAGAAGCGCGGGGGTTATAAACATTGGTAAATACGCATGACGGGCCGCAGAAAACCTCATCTTCAAGAACCACCCCTTTATAGATAGAGACATTATTTTGGATCTTGCACCTGTTTCCTACCACGGCATTCGGCCCTATTGATACATTTTGGCCCACAATACAATCTTTGCCTATCTTTGAGTTCTTTAATACATGAGAGAAATGCCAAATTTTCGTGCCTTCACCTATAACAACGCTTTCATCTACATAACAACTTTCGTGAATCTGGGCGCCCTTTGTTACAGAGGATATGGCAACCCTTGCGGAGGATCCCGCAAGGTCCTTTTCCGCAGATTCTATGATCTTCAATACCTTCACCCCCTCTGATGCATCTGTTTTTGGCTTACTCCTTTTTTGAACGCATTCTACGAAGTGTTCGAGCTCGAGATGCAAGGGCTCACCTGTTGCCACTGGGATCACTTCATACTCGGCCTTTAACGCAGACGGCTTAAAACCTTTTTTCCATTCAACCTTATGAGGATAAAAAAATAACTTCTCTTTACTGATATCGTCAAATACCGCCATTGCCTTTGACCCCACAATAATAAGTTTCTGGTCTTTATAGGGATGAAGCCAGCTTACAAATATGTGGCCCTTTATGCCGGTCTTAAATTCCAGGCTGGTAACCGTGGTATCATATACTCCGTTGCCTAACGAATCGTTGCCGAAAGCCGATACCTTTACCGGCTCTTCACCCAGGAACATAAGGATGGCGGAAATATCATGAGGCGCAAAACTCCAGAGAATATTTTCCTCAGTCCTTAATCTACCGATATTCAGCCTGTTGGAATAGATATATTGTATTTTGCCTAATTTGCCAGATTTTATCATCTCCTTCAGTTTTATGATAGCTGGATGATATTGTAATATATGCCCGACCATTAGGATCCTTTTTCGCTTCGCGGCAAGTTCCATAAGTTCCTTTCCTTCACCGCTCGTCATCGCAAGAGGTTTTTCGACAAAAACATCTTTGCCCGCAAGCAAGAACTTCTTAGCCATCTCATAATGAGTGACAGCGGGCGTTGCGAGAGAAACCGCCTTAACCGCCGGATCTGATAGTATCTCCTCTATGGATAAAGTGTAACGAATATCGCGAAATCTCTTTCTATACTCTTTTATCACCGCGGGATCCAGATCGCATGCGGTCCTTATCATACCCATCTCGTAAAGATTGCGGAATATATTTTTTCCCCAATATCCCAGGCCTATAACCCCTATGGATTTATTATGCGGGTTTATGCTAGGTTTCACTTTCCGCTCCTTTTTTATAAAACATCATCTGGACTTACGGTGAAACATGTCTTTGATAAAACGCAATGCTCTGCCCGCGGGGCTTTGACCCTTGACCCTGACGGAATCTGACTTAAAATCCATGCTATTTATCTCTTTTAAAAAAATGTCCGTTTCGAAATCGGATAAATTCGATGAAAATGGGATCAAAAGTTTTTTGTCGAGTAAGATATCATCTACTGAAGCGACGGCGCCGTTTTTTATTGAATACACGCCTCCAAATGCCGAGAAAGGACACCACTTTCCTTTGATCTTCACAAATGATATAAAATAAACATTGTCGGAATGGTTCTTAAACATTTTAAAAAATGCCTCCATCCCGGCATAGGTACATAATATTGTAAAAATATCTTCGAACTGGTCCTGCACACCATAGCCCCTTATTAATATATTGAGCGGGTGATCGTCAATGATAGGCAACTCCCTGGGCTGTTTGCGTATATTGTCTACGACCCAATTGAATATTTTTATTGTTTTGGCGTTGTCATCTTTTGTGTCTCCGAGAATATTCGCTATTAAATTTCTGTAATTATAGCTTCTATCTATAAAATCCAGCATTTTAAGGTACAAGGGCAGTCTTATTTCATGCACCTGATAATTGATCCCCTGCTTGGTAGTTACGCGCACATTCAGACCACATATGATTAGTGTGAATATACCCACAATCAATAGCGATTTTAAATAAATTTTTTTCATCAGCAAATAATCTCCCGCACCGCTCCTGATACCCGTGCTTGTTTTTGTTCTTCCAGCCACTCCTGAAACATCAGCACGGACCATAGAAAATGCTGCCAATTTCGTTTGCCGGAAAGATGCTCCTGCCACCGCAAGCGTATAAACTGCGCGTCAAAGAACCTTTCCTGCCGCAAACGGGACTCATCCAGCAATGCCTCTGCCCAGTCCTTGAGTGGGCCGCGTATCCAGTCCCCCACGGGAATGCCAAAACCCATTTTGGGCCGTTCTATTAGTTCTCTAGGTACATATCTGTATAAAATCTGCCTTAATATCCATTTGGTCCAACCATTACGCATTTTCATTGATAGCGGCAGAGACCATACCAGTCCAATAATTCTGTGATCAAGAAATGGTATCCGTGTTTCAAGACTGTTGAACATGGCCGCACGGTCGACCTTGACCAATATGTCATCCGGCAAATAAGTCATGCTGTCCATATACATCATCTGGATCTTGGGATCCGCAAATTGCCGATTTAATCCTGTTTCGGTGAGCCAGGTACTTGGTTCCTTGGCATCAATAACTACCCGGCCAGGATCGGCGATCTCAGACACTAGGCTATAGTAAAGGGACTCAATACTGTCAACATGCTCCAGGCGCACAGAAAGTTTTTCCAGTTTATCGCCCATATTGGCTGGTAACGCAAAAAACTTGCCGGCATATCTAAAGATATCGTTCCAAGCTGACGACGCAACGGTCTTTATTAAACGCCCGGCCGACTTCCTGATAGCGAAAGGGACCTTGGAAGCCTTGCCCCACATGTCTGCTAATGCGTAGCGGTTATATCCGCAAAATAGCTCATCGCCAGCATCACCGGACAAAGATACCGTGACATCCCTGCGCGCCGTCTGAGAGATCAGAAAAGTAGGTATCTGCGAAGAGTCTGCGAACGGCTCGTCATACATACTTCCCAGATTAGGAATGACTTTCATGGCCTCCGCCGACGACACATAGCGTTCGGTATGATCCGTGCCGAGATGCTGCGCAACGGCCTTTGCGTATTCAGCTTCGTTATAACCCGTTTCTGAAAACCCTACGGAAAACGTTTTGACCGGCCGGGAAGATTGGGCCTGCATCAATGCAGCGACCGTCGAAGAATCTACCCCGCCTGACAAGAAAACGCCTAAGGGTACATCCGCTACCATATGCAGGCCTATGGTGCGCTTTAATAGCCCCTCTAGTGCGGCTATCGCATCCGCATCGTCCCCGTCGAATGGCTTAGCGATACCCTGTGCCGCTACTTCAGCCAGGCTCCAGTAAGCTTTCGGCTTCGCCAAACGTATTGCATCGTGCCCCCTTGCAGCCGAAAACCGGATATAATGGCCCGGTAGAAGTTTGAATATGCCCTTGTAAACAGAATATGGCGCAGGAATACAGCAATGCCTCAGATATAGACAAAGAACATCTCGGTCAATTTCGCCTATAAAGTCCGGATGCGCACTAATCGCCTTCAGTTCAGAGCCAAAAATAAATACATCTTTCTGAAACCCATAATAAAGCGGCTTTTCACCAATCCGGTCCCGTGCAAGCGTAAGCGTCTTTTCCTTGCAATCCCAAAGCGCAATCGCGAACATCCCTACGGCTCTTTTAAGCGTCTCTTCCATGCCCCAGGCCTCAAATCCCGCCAAAAGCGTTTCTGTATCCGAATGGCCGCGCCAATTTTTAATCAGGTGTTTCCTGATCTCCAGATGATTGTAAATCTCACCGTTAAAAATGATCACATAGCGCCCTGACGCGGACATCATCGGCTGATGACCGGCCGGAGAAAGTTCAAGTATGGACAGGCGGCGATGCGCAAGCACAATACCCGCGCCTTCATCCATCCAAACGCCCGCATCATTCGGGCCGCGGTGGGCAATGCGATCGGCCATCTGCGCCGCGACAGCTTTGGCAGCGCTTGAGGAAAAATTACCGAATTTCCAGAATCCCGTTATACCGCACATAATTTAACACCTTAAGTTATTAATGCTAAAAATCCCTCTAACCCGTTATTGTCAATCGTCCTTACAATGTTCTCGCTTATTTTCTACTAAGGCCATAAAGTGAGAGATATATGTGGCGCTGACATTGTTTCGTAATTTCAGCTCAGCACCCTGGACATCTCTAGGATTAATCTTATTTCTTTTTGTTAAGATCTTGTCAAATTGATTATAAAAATTTCCAGGATCCGTCACCTTTAAGGACTGTTCAGGAAGAACATAGTTTTTAATTTCACCCGCATCTCTGTATATGATAAAACATCCGGCCTGAACTGCCTCGTATGCGGCCATGCAAAAACCTTCAAGATCCGAAAGCACCACGAAGTATTCTGATTGGCATAGCCGTTGCAGTACGTCGCTGTTTGATATATTCAAATCAACAACAACGCGCTTTCCAAAAGTATCTATTAAATTTAAAACATCCGTTGGAATGTTGCCTGCAATCACGAATCTGCAAGTAACGGTGGGTAATGTTTCTAAAAGATACCTAAAAAACCCGGAGACAAGATCCATGCGCTTTTCTTTTGTACTTCGCCCCACATAAATGAATGCGTTTTTGACACGCTCAACTCTCCTTACCTCAGGAGGCAGGGAGAATATATAAGGGACTATATGAACATTTGCTGTTTTCTTGATCGAGCGGACAAAGGCCGTTGCCTGATCGGAATCGGTCGCAATCTCGCTCGAAAACCATATGGCTAGAACGCATACCAGCTGATCAATAAAATGGATGGATTGTGAACTATGCATAAAACAGATCCACCTTATGCCAGCTAATCTGAATAAAAAACCAAATGGATGAGCCCACCAGAGCGAGGTGATAACGACATCTGGTCTGGCATAAAAAATATTTTTAAAGGATCTCCACCATGGCATCTGACCAACATCCAAGTTTCCACGACACTTTACATAAAAAACACTAATATCTAGCCTTTGCTTAAGATCTGGCAATGATTTACTAATTGCTATCTCGACACCCCCTATGTCCATCGAGGGTACAAAGTGAAACACTTTTTTCATAGAAAATCTATTTGCTGTTTTCGAATATTCATTTTTTTCATGGATTTCCAATTTTTCAGGATCCATCATATTTAGTATTTTTGCGCGCGCATTCTCTCCCATTTTTTTCGCACTGGCAGGATTATTTAGTATACTTTCTGTTTTGTCCAATAATTCCGCCCAATCTTTATTCGGCACCAAATAGCCGGTTTGCCCACTGAAAACAATCTCTCTTTGCCAGTCATAATCGTAAGCGATTATAGGCACTCCGGCAAGCGCCGCTTCCGTTAACGCTCTTCCCATATGTGGTGAAATAATGACTGCGGCTCTTGGCAGGATGGTGGCGATCCATTCCTGGTTTCGATTACCAGCAAAGATTACCGCATCCTCCACCCCCAATGTGGCTGTCAAACCCTCCAACCCTTTCCTCGATGTTCCATCCCCAACAATGAGACACTTAATAGGGTGTCCTCGTCGAATAAGTTCGGCAACAACACGAATTACATCTTCCGTTCTTTTCATTGGTTCTAACCGGGCTACCGTTGCTATAAATTTTTTATCTGCCAGCCCAAGCTCAACAAGCTGTTTATCTGCATTAGCACGCTTACTCGGTTCCTGCCAGTGGTCCGTATGTATCAAATTGCCATACCGGAAAACTGTTGCAACATCAGATCGCCCCCCATTCTCCAGAGCATAATTCATATTGTCCTCGTTTGCCCCAGCGATTAAATCGCAATGTTTAAATACGAACCTTTCAACAACTTTTTCAACCCAACGAAATCTGAACAAACGCGGCATCACGGGCTTGCCTGTTACTTTAAATATTTCATCGTACCTAAGACAGACGCGGATTGCTAAAGGGACCCTTATCATTCTCGCCAAAAACAACCCCATTAACCCCAAATAATACGGATCTCCAATGCGCACAACGTCTACTTTTACCTTCCTAGACATCTTTAACAACAACCGAAAGAGCCTAATCTGCGCCAAAAGTAAATTCAATGGGGGTACAAATCTCCATGTCCGGCTAAGGCCGATCTTGCCTTCTACAAACACATGTGAATCATCAAGTTCAGTGATCACGGGATCACCAAATCTAGTATCCCCTGACTCGAACAATCCGGCTAACGGGTGCACCGAAATCACCCTTTCAAAATACCCACCCAGCTTTCTACTATCCAGGGCCTTTTTCATATGCCTCTCCCTGAACATCTTAAGAGTGTAGGACATGTCGAGAACTAGAATAGCTTTCATGAATAATTCACCGCCGCTTCGGAAGAATTCGTGAGAAATCTGCCTATGCTTCTTATCCAACGATACAATTTACCTATGTAACGCGGTTCGATAAAGAACCCCCAAAAATTGGTCCTCAACCTGATGGTAACTGTGACCATCAACACGGACATGATCAGCCTTACCAACAAACCGTCTTTTTTGGAAACAGTTTTTCTCACTTCATTGCTCCCGGACCTCTCTATAAAACTAAATCTGGTATTAAAAAAGTGAGCCAACACTATCGAAAAGAACAGCAACTCATCCTCATCTTCTTTCAATTCGGATTTTAACCAACCATCAAACGTCAGGTTATCCAGATAATAGTGCAGGTCATTCGCAACCTTATCATTTTCGATATTGGACATCTTACTTCCCGGATATATTCTGTAGACCTGCGGGCCAGAAAAGACGATGTTGAGATTTTTACTTAAATAATCCATCATCTTGATCATCTTGATCCTATTTTCCCCTGTATCTCCGGGGAAGTACGATATGAAACTCGTATTTACCACTATGTCTGTCTTGCTCTCCTTCATCACATTGACGCCTTTTATTATATCGATATCCTTGAGGACCTTATTCAGCAGCATGTTTCTCATCCCCTCATCCGCGGCTTCAATGCTCATAGCAACCTCAAAAAGGCCTGAACCGGCAAGCCTCTTGAGATCTTCCGGCATTAAGCTAGGCCTACCCAGATAGTTATATCTGCAATTCCCCCGCCATAAAAGACCTTTCTCTCTTGTGTAAGATGACCAGTCTGACAAAAGCTTCTTGTTTGCGAAAAAATCATCATCGGCCGGAAGAAGTGCCTCTATCTTAAAATCCTTGATGGGCTTCTCTACCTCTCTTCTGATCTTCTCGAATGTCTTGGACCGATGAAATGCCTTGTGCTTCCTGAAGATCGAATTTATGCAAAAACTGCAATCCCAGCAGCAGCCTCTGCTTGTAACGACCTCCAGCGTTCTAACTCTTCTTCCAAAATACTGTAGATCGCCATTCAAGTACTTTTCAAGATAAGGCAGGTCGTAGTAATCAACATCCGGCAGGACATTAATATCTTCTAAAAAAAACGGTTTTTTAACTTTAAATTCTCTTACATCGGAGTAAGATAATCCGGCTATGCCGTCTATATCCGGCTGATAGCCGGACAAGTGATCTATTAAATTTGAAAGCGGGACCTCTCCTTCTCCGGAAATAACAAAGGTGCCGGGATAGCTGCGCAGTATTGAAAGCGGGTCGAACAAACAGTGGATACCGCCCCATACAATTTTTGTATTTTTAATAATCGCATTTGCAAGATACGTGGCATGTGGCAATTGGCCTGTAAGAACCGAAAGGCCTACGAGGTCATACTTCTTTAATTTCTCAACCCCATAATCGTATTTATTGTAGTCCAGAATATCGCACTGGCATTTTTTGCTTTTTACCATCGCGCTCAACGAAAGAATACCCTGCGGGATAGGTAAGTTGCCAGTCCTTAATTTACTCATAATAGGGCTAACTAATGCTACTTTCATGCTTTCCTGTCTGCTGATCGTTAGAAATCAGTTTTTCACCATCTAAGTACACTCAGATGTTGAACTGATAAAGATCTCATGCCACCTCATAAATGTAAATAGCAGGTATATATGGAACGCGTAATTCTTTCTGCCTGACATATGGTCCGATAATAACCTGTCAATATATGGCTTATTTAAATAACCGTACTTTGACGCGCCCGCAAATGTATCGTAAATCATATCCTTTAATGGGCCCCGTATCAGCTGCGAAACAGGAGATACCAATCCGGATTTTTTGCTGTTGACAATACGCTTGGATAAATTTTTACTATAAGCTTTCCTGAGACAGTATTTTGTGATATTACCCTTTAGCTTAATATTGTACGGGATGTTAAAAGCAAATTCAACAAACCGTTTTGTCAAAAATGGCGGCCTTACTTCCAGAGAAAATGCCATGCTAAGATTATCCACCATCATATTTGCGTTTTCATTACAGAATAGGAAGAAGTCCGCGTATAACGATTGCGCGCTGAAACTAAACTCCTTTTCGACTTCATCATAGTACCGCTTATAGATCAAAAAGCTGTCACTCGCGGTTGTGGATAATGAAGCATGGCCGGCAAAGAGCTCTTTCTTTGCTTCATCCGTAAAAATAGTACGCCACCAGTAGTGGCTTTTTTGGGGAGAATACTCCGCTCCTTCAACAAATTTGCGGAAGAGGTAATCTAAGCTGTATTTATATTCCCTCTGCGGCAGTCGTCCTGCCAATTTGCCGATTAAATTCCTGATAAAACGCGGAAATAAAAGATAGTATGGCCGAATTTTATCCGCCATGTATGTTGAATAGCCCGCAAAAAGTTCGTCATTGCCTGCCCCTGCCAGAACAACCTTCGCGTATTTCGAAGCAGCTTTTACGATAAGATACTCGGGAAGATTAGCGACGTTCGCGTTTAAAGAATCCTGATGATAAACCATATGATCAAAAACAGCCGGAATATCGTGGTCTTCCGTATATACGATATGGCTTTTGATTCCGAGATTTCCAACTGTTTTTTTCACCAGAGAAGCTTCGTCAAAAGAAGATTCCCTGAAGCCCACGGTTATTGTCTGGAGATCGCGGCATTTTAAATTCAACAATTCACTCAGTATAATATTGGAATCGAGGCCACTCGAAAGCAGCAACCCGACCGGAACATCTGAAACCAGGGATTTTTTTACAGCGTGCCTGCATTCAGCTTTTAACATATCAAGCAGATCGTCAAACTTTACCGATTTCAAGGACTCGTTCGGCCTTAGGCGCCAATAACGATGCTCCGACACATTTTTTTTGCTGAATGTAATAGCCCTGCCCGGCTTAACATGAAAAACATCCTCAATCATCGTTTCCGGGCCCGGGGTATAAAAATACGTAAAGAAATTGGAAAGCGTCGAGTAATTAACGCGGCGATCCACCATGCCGGAGCCCAAAATACTTTTTATCTCCGACGCAAAAATTATTGCATTATTTTGCTGCGTCCAATAAAGCGGCTTAATGGCAAATGGGTCCCGGACAAGATACAACTCTTCCTTGCGCTCATCCCATAATGCAAACGCGAACATACCATCCAATTTCTCCCAACACGACGTACCCCACTCCTCATATCCGTGAATAATAACTTCTGTGTCGGAACAAGACTTAAATTTATGTCCCAAATGTGTCAATTTGGTTTTCAACTCATTAAAATTATAAATTTCCCCATTAAAAACTATCCAAATCGTATTGTCTTCGTTGGTCATGGGCTGGTGACCGGCTTGCGTTAAATCAAGGATTGCCAGCCTGCGGTGCCCAATACCTACATTGTCTTTACAGAAAATGCCTTCATCGTCCGGGCCGCGGTGTTCCAAGAGAGTGGCCATCTTACGAATACGCGATGGATCAACCTTTTTACCGGAAAAATCAATAATACCGCATACACCGCACATATATTCAATCCAATCGTTTATGTTTCATTTTGGCAGCTTACTTCCCCCCTGCCTCCGGGTAATTTATGCCTTATAACTTCACAGGAAGCGACGTCTTTCAAGTTGACAGCGCTCAACAACTCCTTTACCGGGATTAATTTATAACCCTTCGACATGATGTTGCTTACTGTGCCTGAAAAGAGCCTCCTCTCGAGAATCCCTTCATAATAATCATGGATGCACCAGATATTGAATGTATCACTGAGACGTGACATAAATTCTGAAATAACAGAATCGCGATCCCCGTTCTTTAGATAACCTTTTATTTCGTGTAAGCAAGGTAATGTAACAGGAAGCTGTATTGTCTTTGCCTGCCAGTTACTAATGCGAGGGAAAAAAGGAGACTTCCCGCGGCAATCTGCCGCGTATGAGAAATTATACGAATCGACGAGTTTCAGAGATGCTGTAGAACAGCGCCAATTAGGCGAAGCCCATGTGCTCGAATCAACACCCACAATCCGCTTAAATGCCGCCAAACTCATTTTCATATCGATCTCAGTTTTACTATCTTCGCAGTCCCAAATATGCTCCGCCCACCAAAAATGATCGTATCCATGCACAGCCAGTTCATGTCCTTGCGCTAAAATACTCTTTAGTATTGCGGGATGATCCTGCCCCACATTGCCGGCACGGCCGATAAATTGCTTGGCAATATAAGGAATACCCAAATTAAAAATCATCTTACATGGGTTAAGTGTCGTAATACGTTTCATATAACCGTCCGTTTTAATTCTATGCCTATGACGGCAAAACCCGTCGGGCCCCATGGCCACATAAAATGTGGCCTTGATACCATTTTTCGAAAAGAGATCTAATAAATAAGGCACGCCTTTCAATAGGCCCACTTCGAAATCAACGTCTACTCTTAAACCCAAATTTTTGTTATTCTGCATCGCTCATGTTCTTTCGTATATTTCCAAAATACTTGCGCCGAACGAAATTCGTTTTTGCAGTTCAAAATGATTTTGTTGAAACACCTTCTTCATTTCGGCGGCAGAATAGTAATGCCGCGTCGATTTTTCAAAATACTCAACAACCATCCTTATGATCCGCTTCCAATGATATTTATGCGGATAATTGAGGATAATGAATCTGCTCTTTATATTCTTAAGAAACGCGTGGATATCTTCCAAATATTCTACCAATCCCAGGCCGATAAAGTAATCTGTGCGCGGTAAGACAACCCGTGTTACATCTCCGACAATAAAGTGCGCATCCTTGATCTTGTCCGGGCAGCTTTTCGCTATTCTCGCTTTTGCTAGTTCAATTGCTCTTTCTGTTATGTCAATAGCATAAACCTCCGCAGCCCCACCTGATAGCAGAAATTCGGTAAACCTGCCCGTTCCGCATCCCCCGTCAATAAATGTTTTATCTTTGATTCCGGCTTCCTGTAAGTACATGACGGCATATTCGAATCGCTCTCTCAGGCTCTTCTTCCGAAAAGGCTCAACGATTTTAGACAAAAAAGTTATTTCCCTTAATCCCTTATTGTCGTCATAGATGACATCGAACCTGTCTATCCTCTCTTCCCAATATATCTTCTGATCGGCACTTTTCATATTCTAATATGTTTCTCCATACCTTCCGGGAAACTCGTTTCCCGGAAAATGCTTCCCTTTATAAGCGAACTCCAGGACTTCTACGGCTCCATCCGTGGCGAGAATCAGCGCGCCATGCGAAGTCCTGCCTATAAAACGGCCCGGTATCCCCATCACCAATTTATCAAAAACTCTTGCCCGCCTAATAACGACCTTCTCCTTTTTACGCAGAAGAAATGCGCCGGGATAAGGATCGTCCAGTGCTCTGATAAGATTAACAACCTGCTTTGCTGTAAGCCTGTTCCAGGCAATAATTCCGTCATCAGGGTAACGCCGTGTCCAACGGCAAGCATCTCTTTCGTCTTGAGGAGCCCCTTTAGGCGGATTATCACTAGCATATAATTTAACGACTTTCGGCACGATCCTATAAAAAATCTTTGTAACTTTATCGGTAATATTGCGCGCCGTGTCATTTTCTTTAATTTCGTAGCGCTCTTGCGCGAGCATCGGCCCATTGTCAATATCTTTTGTCATCTTAATAACATATGCTATACCGTAGGTCTCTCCGTTAATAATTTGCCATGGTATCGGAGAAGCCCCCCGATATTGAGGCAGCCTCCCACCATGGCAGTTAATGGCGCCGTAGCGGAGGCTCAAAAAGAGCTCTTCCGGAAGAATGCGGCTATAGCCGGCGCATACGAGAAGATCCAGCTTACGCTTATTAGTAACGACGATGTGCGCCTTTGTCCCGGGACTCTTTTCAATAATGTACGGGATTTTGGATTTCTTGCATAATTTTGCTATTGCGCGTTCGCGCTCTTCACCGACACATACAACCGGTATCAGTTTGCGCGCCAGCAATCCTTTTAATGAATAAAAACCTCTTTCGCCTTTTACATAAACTGCATATCTCATATTTCCTCTTTTTCCGACCATCTCTTTGTTCCTGAACCGCGCCAGGAGACACCCTTATACATGCTTATGTGTATATCTTCAAAATGGTCCGTATTAAACCAGGACCTTATCTGTTTTTCGGTAATAAAATGTGTCTGTGGCGCATTGAGTTTATCATATATATTTAGAGCGTTTCTGCGAAATGACATCCGTCGCGCATTCTCAAGATATTCATAGTATGGCAACCATTTTAGCGGCAAATGATATAAGGTATAAGTGGGAATATACAAAACAGCGTTAAGCAGGCCGGATAAGGCCCATAATATCTCATGCGACGCTTTATCAAGAAGCGCTTTGCGCATAGGCTCGACAAAACAACGCATTAACTGGTTTCCTTCATGAGCATAGGTCCAAATAATCAGCTTGCCTCCGGGCCTCACATGTTTAAGAAGATTTCGGAAAGTTTTATCGGGATCATCCGTATGATGGATAGTGCCTACACAATTAACAAAATCGAACTGTCTGCCAAGATCCATTGTGCCTATATCGGCCCTCACGTAATCCACCTTATCGGATATATCTGCCGTCTGTTTACGCGTTGTATCTATGGCATCGAGGTCTACCGCGATAACATGTTTCGCGTATCGGGCGATCAGGCGCGCCTGAATGCCGGGGCCGCTTCCTGCGTCAAGGACTTCCTTGTCTTTGAAATCCTCATAGGCCCATGGATAGATCCAATCTCTATACAAAAAGTCATAGTCACCGAGGTATTCTGCCTGAAATTCATGTTCCGTTTTCCAAACTAAATTCGAACGCTTCTCCGAACCCATACCGGCCGCTCCTTCACTTATTCAATTTTGTAACACGAGCTACGAGCGATAAACCAAAAGGGCAATACAGTATTCTTTCCAACTTCGAATATATCGGCACCACAAATCGATCAAAAAATGAGTAGTGCAGCGCATGGGAACAGGATGTATGATCTTTTGCGCGCAGTAACACATACTGAAACCACCAGCACAGAGCTCCAAGCATATTGAAATAGAATAATTCTTCGACCGCCAGGCCGCATTTCTCGGCAAGGTTTTTAAAGCTCTTCTTTGAATAGCGCCTGTAATGCCCGCCGACGCGGTCACATGTTCCATACAAGCAATTTAACGCCGGCACCAGCAATATGGCTGTCTTGAGCCTGGAATATTCAACTACTCTTTTTAAAGCGGTGACATCATCCTCTATATGTTCCAAAGTATTTGATGACACCGCTATATCATAACGCATATCCGCAAAAAGATGAGGGGACTCGAAAATGTTCGCATTACTGAACTCAATTTTTTTTGAGTTCCGAAATTTTTCAAACCAGAAATCTTTTACGTGAGGCGAAATATCATTGGCTATTACCTTACTGACTTCGGGTAAAGACGCCAATGCTCGGGTCAGGCCTCCGCTTCCGCACCCAAATTCAAGCACCGTACCGCTGATAGGACCTGTCCTGCCCAGCTGCTTTGCGAGCCATCCATTATAATTATCGAGCGCACTTATCAAAAAAGAGCTTCCTTCTATCAATTCTTTTGTCTTCATTTTTACCCTCATCAAAAAAGCGCTCCTGCTTTCGCCAGCTTAGGCCCGCGCAATTTTAAATCAATCTTTTCAGGAGAGCGAATAAAAATATCCTCGATGATAACATACCGGTAGTTGTGGCCGTTTCGGATGAAACTCATACGGTGAATCTGAGCATAAGATTGCAAGCCTAATAGGATAGCCAGTAAACCGGTGCCCATTGAAAATATTATCAAGGTATTATTCGGGGCATAAGAGAGGGAGTGCAGTGTAAAATAGTTATACAATCCCATGACTATAACAGCCGAGCCGATTATCAACAACGTGATTCCCAGAATAGTAAATGCCTCAAAACAATATTGATAGAACGATATCTTCCCCAGATCGATCAGGACATTATAAATATATTTAAAGTTTACGAATGACCTTCCGGTCTTCCGCCTGGAAAATTGTGCGGGAACTTCAGCGTATCTCATGCCTTTCCGCGAAGCGTCAAATAGTGCCTGCTGAGGAGGGTTATATACGCCCGGCATCTCAAAGATGGTAAGATAACGCCTGCTGAAGCACATCAATCCTGTTTGAGCGTCGGTTATTTTCCAGCCTGTCACAATACGCATCAGCCCTGTAAAAAATTTGTTTCCCAAAAACCGTATCAACGGCATTTTATAATTTATCTTTCCGGAAAACCGCGATGCATATAAAATATCCGCTTTATTTTCAACCAGCGGCGCTACGGCGGCGTAAATGTCGTTTATATCATGTTGTAGGTCAGCATCGAATTTGGCGAATGCGTCACATCCTATAAAATGAGCTATCTCCATTCCGGACCGCGTAGCCGCTCCAAGCCCCCTATTTGTGACATGTCTATAGAGTACGTCCGCGCCCGCCCTCCTCGCGACTGCATATGAATCATCATCTGAACCGTCATCCACCACTATTATCACTCCCTTGTAAGGGAATTTCTCGGATTCAATATATCTCTGAACGGTGAAAATTGTCTCCGCGATAATAGAGGACTCGTTGTAACATGGTATGAATATACCTACTGTTTTATCTTTTTTCATCGGTTCAACGCCTCCTTAATACGGTATATAACATAATCCGTTTCCGCATCCGTCTGAACCGAAGAGATCGGCAAAGTAATTGTCGAACGAGCCAGTCTCTCCGTTACAGGCAATATTACTCTTTTATCGATATACGCGCTTTGCCAATGCACCGGCGGGTCAAAATGAACAGAAGCTCCAACGCCCTGCTCATTTAAATATAACAGCATGCTATCCCGCACCTTTTCCGGAACTCTGATCGGGTACATCTGATAACTGTGCTCATGATCGGTTAATAGCTCCGCGCATTTTAATCCGGGAATATTCGACAAGGAATCATAATATTTTTTCGCTATATCGTATCTGTGTTTATTCATCTTATCCAGCTTCTTCATTTGCACAAGCCCTATAGCAGCCTGCAGATTCGATAAACGAAAATTATACCCTGCAACTATGGCGTTTCTGTACCACCTGCGCGCTATATTATATCTTGAGTATGATCTTTTTGATACGCCATGCGCAACCCGTAGGCGGAGCCATTTCCCCAGATCATCATCATTGAAGGTAATCATGCCGCCCTCGCCTGTAGTAATATTTTTTGTTCCGTAAAAAGAGAATACCCCCCAGCCAAAGCTTCCCGCTTCTTTCCCGTTTACGCGCGCTCCAAGACATTCAGCGCTGTCTTCAATAACCGGAAGATCGTGCCTGGCGGCTAAATCCATTATTTCCGTCATGGCGCACGGGCGGCCCGCATAGTGAACGACCATAATGGCTTTTGTATTTTTGTTTATAGCGGGTTCGATAAGATCCGCGGTAACTTCCGCTGTATTCCAATCAACGTCCACAAACCTGGGTGTCATGCCGACGCATACAATAGAATTTGCGGATGCCACAAAAGTAAAGGACGGCACTATGATCTCTCCGGCTCCAAAATGCTCGCGAATATATGAACACAGAAGAAATAATCCCGAAGTGCATGAATTTACAGCAATAGCATGTTGAGCCCCTATTCTTTTTGTAAATACAGCCTCCAACTCGCTCACTTGCGGCCCATGGGAAACAGAGCCTTGCTCAAAAATTTCGGCTAAAACCCGTAATTCTTCTTTTCCTATATCAGGCTTGCACAGCGGTACACGATGTGTCGCCATAAATTTTTTTCCACTCTCTTGCATATAAAGCAACTCCTTCCTTCAATGAATACTTGGGCGAATAACCCAGCAGCCTACGCGCTTTATTGATGCCAAGGGCTCCTCTAACCGGCCTGATAAGCCCTTCCATATGTTCGCCGGCAGTATTTTTAACTATCGTTATATTCGGATAATGCGTTCTTATCTCTTCGGCCAACTCCAATATGGTCCTTCCTTCTCCTCGCGTTATATTAAATACCTCGTTCGCTCCATTTTTGTGAGTAGCGGCAAGAAATATGCCTTCTGTTGTGTCATCTATGTAGGTAAAATCCAGTTTTTCATCTACATTTTCCACCCTTAAAGGTTTGCCTATATGTGCATTCATTAAAAATATTCCGGTTACGCGCATATTGGAATCTAGGGGCCCATATACGGCTGAAGGACGTATAATCGTGTAGGGCAACCCAAATTGCCTATCAAAAGACTGTATTAAAAGTTCCGCTCCAAGTTTTATAGCACCGTACGGATCTTTGGGGTTCTTCAGAGATTCCTCATCCGGACTGTCACATAGGAAGTCGCCATAAACCATGCTGGAAGATATAAAAACATAACGATCCAGTTTTCCATAATCTTTTATTGCTTCTAGGATATTTGCACTCAGATTATATATAGATTGCACCGCTTCTTCCGTGTTCTTTTTGCACACGTCCGCAATGGATGTGCCCGCAACATTTATCACAATCTCAGGGCTGTGCTTTCTGATAATCCTGGCGACCTCTGTTCCGCGGCTTGCGTCACAACGGTAAAAAGCGTTCAATTTACATAATTGAGTCTTCTGACGCAGCTCATAATGCCTGAGGAACAGATCGTAATTATCGGGTTTGTACATGTTGATATTATCAATTCCTATCACGCTCCATCCCTCTTTAATAAAACGGCCGCATACATATCCCCCTATAAAACCTTGCGAACCAATTACTACAACCTTCATATCAACCTCCTTACAAAGACTTATGCGGCCTTTTTAGGTTCATGCATACATACATAAATCAAGCTCATGGCGATCAGGACCCAAAGAGAACGTACGGTCAAAATATCGACATATAAACCATTGAACAGGAAGCCCGCGATTCCCGCCAAAAAAATCCTGATGATATACTTCTCACTGGCATCACTCATCTGCCGTGCCTTTTTAAAAAGTAGACGGATCGTTTGCACAAAAAAGAATAATAGACCTCCCAAGCCCAACAATCCTGCTTCAGCGCCAGCACCCAAATATAGAGAGTGGGGATCCACGCCTGTTTTATACCGGTCTATCTCGACTTCTTTTATATCTGGAAAGATCATGTGATAAGGCTTCTCAACTTCGCGCCAATCAATATACTTAGCCGACTTTGCGTTATACATCCCGAGGCCGGTACCTACCCACGGATAGTCTTTTAACATATTCGCCTCAGCCCAATGATGGATGAAATAGATCTGATGCACCGTACTGAATTCAACAGAAATTTTTTGTTGCACGGGGTCTTTTTGGATACGGACAGGGACAATCCACCAGACGGTTATAATGATGACGGCCAGGGAAAGGACTACGGCATAAATAAAAGACGCGTACCGGGCGAAAGAAAGAAAAATGTTTTTCTTAGGCATGGAGACCAATACAAAAAACAACGTGATGGCAATTCCAGCGGCGCATCTTGTTTTTGTCAAGATAGCGGCTATAAAACATAAGACGACTATTGCGTAACCCCATATGCTGTCTTTGCTATTTTTATAACGAGCCGCAAAAATAAAGCCAAATACGATGCCGACATGAAGGAACATGGCCAGCATGGCGGGATGACGGAAAGCGGAGGCGAGACGATAGACTAGTTGTTGATTTACATTGTTATAGCAGTCGTAAACAACCATCAATGGATTACTATATCCTCCTATTGCAAATAGAAGATACGCGCCGATACCAGTTATCGCAAGTAATGCGCTGATGGCACACCAACAGGCGACCACCCTCCACCACATCTCCGGCGAATCAATTAGCTGGAATAACAGCATATATATAGCTACCAAATATAATAAGCCCAGGTATTCAATGCCGCTCTTTAGCCAGGAATCCGTATGAGTAAATGAAAATAGGAATAATATCAGCATACACCCCAGTGGAAACGCCAAAGGCACGCGGCGAAAAGTTTTCCCGCCGCGAAAGAGCTGCACCAGCCAGATACCGAATAAAAAAGCGAAAACAAGATCGGAATATTGTATCTTCTGGTTAACTAACGGCAAGGCTGGCACCCTCATGACGGGGATCAGAAAAATAAATAAATATAATAATTTCTCGGTCAAACTTATTTTTCTTAACACTCCAAAAAGATGGCTTAGCATCACGGCAAATCTCCTATTTTTTATATCTTGCACAACAAGTCCTCGAATTCTAATCTAAGGTGATCTGCAACTATACAATTTTGTGTTTTTGGTATCTATAGTATATTTTGGTAACGATATTAAAATATCTGCCGTATCTCAGCATAAAGTATGTCAAAATACCTAAAAATAGAGAGACGAAAACAATATTCACCCTGAACTTATCTATTATTTTTGAAAGACTCCCGGAATCATTCTTCTCAATATTTGATAAATCGCGTTCTCTATAAGATAAAAGTTCGTCCTTCTTAAGAGAGAACAATTCATTTATTCTCCACTTGCTAATATAGGCGGCGGGAAATATACCTTTCATAAGATCAGTTACATTCTTTATAGTTTCCATCCTGACATCAAAGTTTCTCCTGGTCGCCATGCCATAACCGTCATACAGAACTCTCCAGCACATCAGCGCTTCGGGAACAAAACAAACTCCATACTTAACAGCTATTACCTGCTCTATAAAACTATCACTATAAGAATGTAATTTCTCAATAAATCCGCCATTTTCAATCAAGGCGCTGCGTTTAAAAATTGTCGTGCCGCCTCCGATCCAACTTCCGTATTTATATAATGCGATTTTTGCTCTGTTGCTCTCAATAAAACTATCGTTTATAGTAAGAGTTATTCCTAAACGAACGTCTTTATGGTTACCGTTTTCATCGATAAGCCTGGCTAATGTGGAGCAAAGTCCTGCCTGAGGATATTTTTGTAATAAGTTCATTGATTTTTCGAAAAATCCCGGTAAGACCTTATCATCAGCGGCGGCGCCATACACGTAATCTCCGGAAATTAAAGTGAACAGTTTATTAGATGTTTTATTTGCGCCGAGATTGGTTTCATTCCTTATTAAGCGAACAAAGTGGTATTTGTCAACAAATCGCTGGATAATTTCAACGCTATTATCCGTCGATCCATCATCACAGACAATAACTTCAAAGGGCTCAAATGACTGGGTAACAACAGCCTCCAAAGCCTCCGCTATGTATTTAGCATGGTTATAATTTGGCATTATGACAGATAGTTTTGGCGGCTTCATATCAGTTTGCATCCTTTGCTTCAGCACATTCATCTTCATGCCATTCTATTCTGCAGCGATACCAGATGATAAAAGCGATGGGAACTAAAATCATGTTGACTAACAAATAACCTATCGCTATCCCCATGGCCGAATAACGCTTACCTAAAATAAAGGAAGATAATCCAGTAAAAATGCCGGCTAGAACCGATATAAATAAAAGCGGCTCTTTTTTATGTATGCGCAAATACGTTGAGAATGGTACCGATATAACCGAGATAAACAAGGACAATAAAAGGATCCCTGTCGGCAATAGAGGCAGGAAGCGGCCCGCAAGAGGATGCCCTATCTCATTCAGGATATAGATAATAAGCCATGCCATGACGGCTCCTAAAATAGAAATACTAACAAAAATCTTTGTGGTGCGCCAAAAAAGTGCATCAAGTTCTTTATATTTCTTCTTGGCGATTAACATACCAAACTGAGGAACTTTTGGATTAAGCCATGCGGATGGCATCGCCGACACTACGCATATAAGGCTCAGCGTCATACCCATCTGGCCCGCAATTATAGAACCATGATATGCAAACAAAATTGGGACGAACAGCGTAAAAGCAAAAGAGCCTACTAGATACGTTATTGTTGTACGCCATTGAAGCGGTAAAATATCCTGCCGCCAATTAATACAAGAGTCGGCCGGGATAGAAAAGAATAAGGTCTTTAAAAAAGTCCTGCATTTAAATAAAAGAAATACCCCTGCACAGACAATTGTTACTATATTACAAATGGCCACTGCCCATAGTTTTGCGCCTAAAAATATACTCGCCCAAAGGGACACGCTTAAAAATATGCCCTGGATAAATCTGTACAGATATAATTTTGAAATCTGATTACAGCCTTCCAGTAATGACCAGATCGGTATCAGGCAAAATACTACGCCATTACAAATACAAAGAGATAACCATGGAAATATCCAACTGATATTAGTGTCCACTTTTTGCGAAAAAATAAAAACTCCGCACACCCCTAACCCTACGGTCAACACAAAGCTCCCGATACAATACCAACGAAAAAATAGTTGCGCCAAGCTTTGTAACCTCGACAAAGCCTCTTTTTCACCAACAATCCGTCCGGTTTTATCGAGCGACAATCTCGACCATTCATGGCTTGCAAACTGCATAATGATGTTGCTGAGCCCCAGCTCTATTAAAAATTGGAAAGCAATTATACTGAAAAATGTATAATAATACCCCTGAAGCTGAGGGGAGAATTTATAAGCAATGAGCAATATCGTAAACGGCGCCGCAACTATGCTCCATAATCTAGTTAGTATCCCCAAAAAAACCGCACGATCGATCCCGACCTTGTGAAGCAGCGCACAGGATATCTCTTTAAATGAAGGTAGCATCTTTATATTACTATTCACAACGGCTTTCATCGGTTTATAATCCCTTAATACTTGCCAACTGTTTTTAAAAAAAATCTTATGGGAATCCTTGAAAGAATAGATAGATACAAGGGCCGCAGAATAACTTTTAATCTTTCTGGCAGCAGATTCGCTATTTTTTTCCTTCCGGAATATAATGTTTTAAATTTGACATTCTTTGTATTTGATATGCCATTCCATGCTTCCAGATAGAATCCCTGTTGAACGGGAGCGTTAAAAGTCGACTTATCTGTTTTTTTAACAACAAAATAAATGGCGTATTTACTTTTATCCAGGCCAAGATAGGAAAGCATATCTAAACAATGAGGTGAATAACAATATATATCCCATAGACCTTTGTCAGCATCCTTAGGATGTCTTATAAACAATGCTTCTTTTATATCCCAGCTATTTGCCAAATAATAATCCCAAAATAAAGTAGGAGAAAACATATAAAATCCGTGATCTACAAGACCGTTTGACGGCAAGGCGTGTATTATCCTACCGCCTATTTTTAACATCTTATTATAGTTCTCAAGCGCCTTTGGAACATTGAATATATGCTCCGTAGATCCCCCATCGAATATCAGATCGTACTTATTGTATAAGTTCTCCGGAACATTTGTATTTAAATCATGCGTTATAGCGCATTGTTCGAAATCGCTATAATCGATACTATCTATACCGTTAAACCCCATGGACAGAAAGAGCACCTTATCGGTAACAAAGCTATTTTTCGCGGTCTTATTGTCCAAGTGCGTATTCCCCGGAAAAGGCCTTAACTTAAAATTAATCTCTTTGGCCAACTTTTCCAGGTCGCGGATCGTCATCGGAGAGATATTTTGTCTGCCAATAGTCAGGGCATGACCTGAGAAAACTTCTTGTTTACCCTCCCTCATAAGCAGTTTGATCATCGCGGGGGCTATGCCCATCAGATATCCCTTTCAAAACCAGCTAATTTTCTGCCATTACAAAATTATATGAACCGCAATTTTTATACAGCCGTTTTATTCTCCCACTAATATTTGCGGCTACGGGCTTTATGAATGGCATAATTATATTAAGCTCACCCCGATGTAAATCTTTGGGCCCAATAATCTGAATATTATCGATCTTATTTGACGACTTTAAGTTATCCTCATCGATAAAAAAAAGCGGCGGCCTGGGCAGCTGCGATAACAACCAAATGGATGCCATGCCGGTCCCAAAAATAGCATAATCCAAATTATTTATGGCACATTTAAAATATTCGAGCGTTTCATTGACCCAATAAAAGCAACTCTCGGACTTGATATCTTCGGTGTCGCAAGAATATGCCGTTGCGACCTCGGAAGTAGGGTGGTCCTTTTTGAGTAATACAGTTAGGCAGTTGTGGGTCCATTCATATCCGTCGGCAACGATTACAAAGCCTAGGGAACGGACAAATTCCGCCAGTCTTTTAAAAGTAAAATGCGAATAATGATCGATTACGGCGAGATCGAAAGGATTCCGCTGGACGTCTGGAACCTGCACTAATAGGTAACCGTCATCCGTAATCTTATCTTTCAGCTTCATCAATATTTCCATAGGACTAGAGATATGCTCCAGGGCATGCCACAATACGATCAAATCATATTTTGCCTGGTCTATGTCGTCTATTTTGCCGCAGAAAAAACTTTCCACATGGGGAATCTTAAGCACCTCTTCTCTATGTGAGTCCACTATATCAAAAGCATGCAATTGCCATTCCGACAACAACCTTGACGCTGATTTTAAAACAGCGCCATTACCAGTGCCTATATCCAGAAGTTTTCCTGTTTTTGGTAAAAACTTAATACACTTTTCAATAACATGAAAGGTCCGTGGGCGCGGTTGTTGATCTTCCGGGAATAAGAGCTGTTCGTTACCACCCGAAAGATAGTGCGGCGCATAATTTTCATAAACAGAATTAATCGTGGCGGATTCCCCGTCATCATGATTAAATTTTTGAATATGACGGCAACGCCGGCAAATATAGGCCCTGGCCTGTACCGCACACAGTTTTGAATCCGAAGTGACCGATGCGGGTTTAGACCCTACCTTTCCCAATTCAACGATCTTTTCGGATGAACAGAGTTTACAACTCATTTCTTCACGGCTAATCAACCGGCCCTCCTAGTATCGCGTCATTGCATCTAATACAGCTGGCAGAACACCGCGTGACTTCCGGATTTGAATGAATAATCGATCTTGTGTGCTCAATAAAAGGCTTCAGGGGAGCTGTCAAAACACAACACTCTCCCACGTATATCTTTTTGAATATGTCTTCATAAAGAGGCAGAAGATTATTGAATCCCTTTGCGCAGCCCGATGCCCTTACGCGCCTGACTTCGCCGCTCCTATCAATCGCCCATCTGATAAAAGGATTCCGCCCGGCCTTTTCCTCAGCAACATGAACAGCTGTGCAGGAGTTTAATCCCACTCCCAACAAGACAACATGTCCGCCAATACTTGCCAACCTCTCAACGGGCAGATTGGTCACATTCCAAGAGCATTCTTCGGTCAGCTGCCCTGCCCTGTCTCCGTAGGCGGCCCATGAATGCCAAGGGTGATCGCTTCGCAGGACATTTGGTTTAGTAAGAAAGTGGCGGCTGATAACTCCCATGCTTCGTTCTATTCCGGCATTTTCAACTATAAATGGCACGGGCTTCTTATCCCAACCGTCATAGAACGAATAGTCGCATCCATTTTGCCCGGGCCTATCGTCTCGTGGCGGAACCGTGACGGAATCCCAACAAAAAACGGGCATTAAAATCGTCTTGAAGGAGCTGATAATGACATCCGTAAGAGCTTCGGCCCCTCCCTTAAGCTCACCGAAGCTGCTTAATGAAGAATGGATGACAACTCTTTCCCCTGCAATCCCTAATTTTTTAAATCCTTCATAAACATCGGAAGGTACAATGGCCTTCATTTATTAATCTTCCCTTTTATTGGGTCAACGCAAACGGCAAACAGATAGTGCGCCATGGGCAGAAAACCCGTATGAATAACTTCGTCATTCATGCCAAACATAAAAACATTGTAGAAATAGTTCTGGCAAAAGAGGCGCAGCCCCTCTCCGCTCTTACAATTTATATGTCCCTCTTTTGATGCCGAAGAGGCATACTTTTGAGATTCTAAAGAAGGCGTTCCGATTATAAATACGCCTTTTTCTTCAAGGCTTAAAGCAACATTGGCCATATATAAATCCTCTTGCTTGGGATCTATATGCTCCAAAACATCCAAGGAATAGGCGCCTGCAAAATGTTCTACAATCGGCCCTCCGATAATATCGTGCCACCTGAATTCAATATTCTTAGCAAAACTACTTGTATTTCCTACGCAACTCTCTATGTGTGGCTTATAAAAATCGGTCGCAACAAGCTTCTTGACGGACTTTGCGACCAGTAATGACCCCAACCCCTCCTGGCAGCCTACCTCCAATACGCGTTCATATCCCTCCAGCATCTTTGCCACAAATTTATACCTGGCAAAAAGAAAACCGACACGTTTAGGATCGGATATCAAATGATAAGAATTGAATTCGCCGAGCATAAACCCCTTCACGTGCTTTTCAATCTTGATGTTCTTGTAAATACTTTTTGCGCGAACGGATGAAGCGTTGCTAAAACATTTTTTCATGGGTTACATATCTCCTATTTATAAAGCATATGATTCTTCAACCTTTAAAATAGCGCTAATAACATCCCCCAACTCTCTCTCTTTGTAGTTTTCATTAAAAAGGAGGTTAAATGAACTCTTTCTAAAATTGATTGCGTTCTCACTCATATAATCATCGGCTAAATATGGCTTGACCCATTTCCATTCGCTGATAACATATTTATAATCGGGATTAATATCTATTCCTTCCGCCCTAACTGCGTTAGCAAACTCCTCTTTTGAGCAACCGATCTTTAAAGTGTCGATAATTATCGGCTGAAAAAACGGCGAATCGTTTACTGATACTTGCGCCAACCTGCAAACTTTTGAATTTTTGGATATATGACTTCCGAGTTTCGTTAAAAATTCGATCCTTTTTCTTATTACGATGTCGAGCTTCTCCAGGGTCTTGATGCCAATGGCACAGGATATCTCATCGATATTCAAATTGAGGGCGGGAAACAAAAATGATGACGGATCCTTTTCGGTAAAACCGGGCTTGAAAAAAGGTTTTCCTCTATCCGCGTAGGCCCTTATCATGTTGTAATATTCCTTATTTCGGGTAAATATAACTCCGCCACACCCGCCGGTTGCGTGAGCTTTTCTATACATCGTGGAAAAAGCAGCTATATCGCCAAAGGTGCCGACTTTCTCGCCATTCAATTTTGCGCCATGCGATTGAGAACAATCTTCGACCACACGTATTCCATTCTTTCTGGCTGTATTACAGATTTTATCTATTGGAGCTGGTTTTCCTCCGATATGAACTATAACAGCCCCTTTTACTTTTTTCGAAATTCTTGCCTTAAATTCTTCGACTCCGATATTGTAAGATTGGGGGCTAGAGTCCGCTATGACCGGGATAAGCCGGTTCAGGATAATAGCGTTTATGGTGCCCGGATCCGTAACCGGCGAAACTATAACATGGCTACGAGGCGCCAGGTTCAGGGCGGCTATGGCTACATATAAAGCGGATGTACCGCTATTAACGGCGTCGCTAAAACCTTTCACGCCCATGTAGCGTACAAAGGCTTCGTTATATAACCGCTCGTATTCCCCCTGATACCCAAAATCCGCTTTCTTGCTCCTGTAATGATTAAACAACGCATTAATGGCGCTGAGCTCGGCGGGGCCAAAAGCCAAGCGCGGAGGCATGGGCCTCTTGCGGACTCGGGCGCCGCCGTGAAGGGCAAGCTTGCATTTCTGTCCTGTTAGCACGATTATTTTCCTATCTGTTTTCTCTCAATAAGCTTGATTGATTATCAACTATATCGCGCAGTAAAACAATGAATTTTTCGACAATATCTTCTCTATTGATAAGTCTTGCGGTAGCAATAAGTGTCGCGATTCCTACGATAGTCTTAGGAGCCATGCTTTTATTCCACCCATATTTGGCGCAGAGGAGCCGCACTTCTTCT
This sequence comes from uncultured Planctomycetia bacterium, assembly GCA_964433975.1. Lineage (GTDB taxonomy): Bacteria > Omnitrophota > Gorgyraeia > 2-01-FULL-45-10 > 2-01-FULL-45-10 > 2-01-FULL-45-10. The sequence goes on along the minus strand of CAYSSS010000001.1, from coordinate 37,614 downwards.
TCGGCTTTTTCCTGAACTTTGCCAATAATCATTTCGATTATTGGATTCCATGGAATAAAGTAATCGGCTACCAATAGGGTTTTACCATTGACTGGACTAACCCATGCGGTGGAACTTATCGGATAACTACCACATTCACAGAGCGGAGAGCCTGGGTTAACTCTGAGCCTAGCTGTAACAGCAACATCCACACCTTTTCTTATATAATCTGCGACTTCACATATGGTTTCCTCTAGCTCGCCAACAGAACTTTCCGGTATGCCTATGATAATGAAGATTATGGGAATAACTCCTTCTTCCAGAAGTGCGTCAATAACTGCCTTGCAGTCAGAAACGGTAACTCCTGTTTTATTGACAGACGGAGCTTTTAGAAGGCGGTTAGATAATGTTTCGATGCCCAAACCGGTGTTATCGAATCCCGCCTCTCTCATAAGCTTGATAAGATCATGCCTCACTGTTTTATTATCGAGAAAATCTGCAACTCGTGATTGGCAAAAAAATTTAAGCTTGTCTGGAAGATTGCCTGTGTGTTTGGCGTCAATAATTAGTCTACAAAAACGTCTAACCCTCTCTATTCCATCAAGAGTTCCTATGGGAAAATCGTCGTCGCTAAAAAGAAATCCTTCTGCTTCATAACGTCGGGCATAGTGCTTAACAATTTCATAAATTTGCTCAGCGGTTATTGAAAATATGGGAGAGACATTCTTTTGAGAAGACGTAATAAAGGATTGGGAACTGCAAAAGCCGCATCTTCTTGGACAGTGACTACTGGTGTAAAGCCGAGCTGTCTTAAAAACAAATTCGGTGTTAGTATTGATCCTTGCCCGTTCCAAACGCATTTTATTCCAGTAAATTTCATATGGAATATCCATTGTCATGACATTATCAAAAGACAATAATTCAAATTCTTCTTCAGTTAATACATTGGATGGTATATGCAATACCTCGCCCGTTTCTGCGCAAAATGACAAACCTTTAATGTCTTTCGCTATATCTTTTAGCGGCGCCTCTTTCCCGATCCTGCCCAAATTAGAGCAAAATTTTTGAAGAGAGCGCTCTGCGAAACCCAAAAAAATCACATCGACAAGATTGCTTTGAAGCCATTGGGTATAATTGAGGGCTGCTTCTTGGCCTCCTGCAATAAATAAAACTCGTTTTCCACTGACCTGTGCGGCATGTCGAAACCTCACCAGCGTTTCCAAATCCATTACCATGTTAATATGCGATACGCTCATGCCGATAATATCATACTTTCCCTGTTCTGCCTTACCGAGATATTCATTTTCATTTTCCAGATCGAAATCCAGGATATCGCAGGTCGACACATCCTGTTGTATGAAGTTTTTCAGTCTATATAGACCCAGCGGCGGCGCTATATTAAATCCACCGGCAGAGCGCGAAGTCATAAGTAACAGTGACGGTTTATTGCCCATCTTCACATCTTTATTATACACTTTATGATACTACCCTTCCTTATTCCCGCTATAGCGTTATTGATCTCATCTAAGCGGAAAGAATCCGTTATCATACCTTTTAATTTCAATGCGCCTTTTTTATAAAGGTTCAAATATCTCGGAATATCGAAGGACGGGCTTGCTCCGCCACCGTGCGAGCCATAGATTTTCTTTTCAAAATGTAACGGAAGCGAGTAAATACTGATCTTCTCTCCGATTTGCGGAACGCCGACTAAAACAGTCCTGCCAGTATCCGACGTTACCTCATAGGCCTGATTTATCACATTGACATTACCTGTGTTATCAACCGCCGCGTCTACCCCGCACCTGCCTACAATATTACAGATCTCTTTCTTAGCATCTGTTTTTGACGAATTTATAATATGAGTGGCTCCGAATTCTTTTGCTAATTTAAGTTTGTGATCATAAATATCGACCGCTATTATAGGATCTGCCGAAACGAGCGAAGCGCCCTGGATCATATTCAGGCCTATGCCGCCGGAACCAAATATAGCGATCGATTCGCCCGTCCTAAGCTTAACATCGTTGGTTATAACGCCCAATCCCGTTGTCACTGCGCATCCCATTAATGCGGCTATTTCAAAATCAATATCCTTATCTATAGCAGTGATCCTATTTTCCGACACCACCGCATATTCGTTAAAAGTAGTAACCCATCCCGCATTCACTATTTTGCTGCCCCACTTATATTTTGGTACGGGTGATTCAATGCCGGTACTCTTACGCCAATGAAGAACGACGTGATCGTCTTTTTTAACTTTAGTAACGCCAGGCCCTATGTCGGAAACTACACCTCCACCTTCATGCCCAAGTAAATGCGGCAGAAATTTATCCGGCCCCTTAATCCCGTTTATCTCACCTATTTGCGAACCGCACACGCCGCTGCATACAATCTTGACCAAAACTTGCCCGTATTGAAGCTCTGATGGCAAATTAATATCAGCTATTACGAGTGCTTTTTTTTGCTCAACTAAAATTGCCGCTTTCATATATATGACTCCTATTCAAAATATATAAATGAATGGTCACCTTTATAACCCGCAAGATCATATAGCCACTTCCATTCGTCTGGCGAAAAGAAACATTCGCCTGTCAGCACCCAATACATAAGGTTAACCTTCTCTTCTTCATTTCTGTATGATTCAACGACAACATATTTATTCTTTTTACCGACCCTCTCTATCTCCTTCAGCGCTTTGACCACATCATAACAGTACAAATTATGAAGCGCGTTTATAGATATGACCAGATCGAAGCTTTTATCTCTGTATGGCAAAGATATAGCGTTCCCTTCGTCTAGAAAAGAACGGACTTCCTCTTTAGAATTTTGAATCGCGTATTTAGAAATATCAATACCTTTCACCTCTATGCCGGGCACGGCTTGCGTAAGATCGTACAAAAGGAATCCTTTGCCGCTTCCGACATCGAGAATGCGATCGCCCGCCTTCAGATTATAATGAGCAGCTATTGAGTCGGCCACCTTACGCCATCTTCCGTCATATCTGTATCCGCCATATCCGAATTTACGATCTCCGTCCCAATAATCATGATCGTACAGCTTCGCCTTCTTGATGGCCTCCGCTTTCGGATATTCGTTTACTCTGCCCAGATAATCGCGCTTCGTACTTTTGTGTATTACGCTTAAAAAATCTATATTCGCCATTTACTTGATTCTCCTATTATGTATTTAAGAACCCTGACAAAGCAGATACTATTTTTTCTTTAGTTAAACCATAAAAATTCATTAATTTTTCTTGAGAACCATATTTGTCGGGAAATAGATCGGGAAGCCCGATCCTTAAGAATTTCTTGGCCGGCGAAAATCCGGCTTCTGCCACGATCTCTGCCACAGCGCTTCCGAGTCCACCGATAACGGAATGCTCTTCCACCGTAATAATAGTTTTTACTCCAAACGCTGCTTCCATAATGGCTGCGCGGTCTATAGGCTTAACCGTATGCATGTGAAGAACTTTTAATTCCACTCCTCTGGTTTTCAATTCTTCCGCCGCATCCAAAACCAATTTGAGCGTTACTCCCGTACTAACAACAAGCGCATCACGGCCCTTACGCATAAGTATTGCTTTACCAATCTTAAAATCCTTATCCGGAGAACTCACGATTGGGTCCCCTCCCTTGCCAAGCCGGATATACATCGGCCCTTCATGATCAAGCGTCCGGGGCATAAGCCGTTTCATCTCTTCCGCATCGCAGGGAGCGACTATAGTCATATTAGGTATGATTCTCATGAGAGACATGTCCTCAAAAGCAAGATGTGTGGGCCCCAGCGGCGCGTATACAAGCCCGCCGCCTGAACCGATTATCCGAATCTTCAGATTATGCATCGCCGCGTCAAGCAGGATCTGCTCATAACACCTGCGCGTCGAAAAGACGGCTATGGTATTTAGATACGGTATTTTGCCGTTCATGGCAAGGCCTGACATCACTCCTATGATATTGGCTTCAGAAACACCTTCCATAAAATACCTATCCGGCATCTCTTTCTGAAATTGCGCCAATGTGCCGGCCGCTATATCAGATCCAAAAAATAGAACCCTCTTATCTTGCCTGGCAAGTTCATATACTGCGTTTAAGCAGGCTTTCCTCATCTAATTTTTCTCCAGCTCCTTAAGGAACAATTCGATCTCATCATCACTTATCTTACTCTTGTGATGCGATGGCGCATGCCCTTCCAGTGAGCGTATCCCTCTGCCTTTAGTAGTATGACAAATAACGACTTGCGGCTTTTCCGTATCGAACGGGATATTCTTCAGAATATTGTGTAACGCCGCCATGTCGTGCCCATCCACCTCTTTCACGCTAAAACCAAAGCTGCGCCATTTGTCGGCAAAAGGCTCGAGATTTTGCACTTCGCAAGTCGCGCCGTAGCATTGCATCTTGTTATAATCGATCAATGCTGTCAAACGATCAAGTTTGTGTTTTGAGGCGCACATGGCAGCTTCCCAGACCGAACCCTCATTACATTCACCGTCGCCAAGCAGAACAAAAGTCCTGTAATCTCTCTTATCGATCTTCCCATTTAAGGCAATACCCACACCGATGGATAGTCCATGTCCTAAAGAACCTGTAGAGGCCTCCACCCCGAGAACCTTCCCGTATTGAGGGTGACCTCCGAGGATTGAATCGAAGTCGCAAAAGTTTGAAAGTTCCGCGTTACTAATGAATTTTTTTTCGGCTAAGGCCACATACAGCGCAAGACAACCATGCCCTTTGCTCAATATGAAACGGTCTCTCTCTTCCCATAGGGGTCTCTTCGGATCTACGCGCAGCACCTCTTCATACAAAACCCGCACGATCTCCACTATAGAAAAGGCCGAACCGATGTGCCCCCTGCGGGAGCGATCGATCATACGGAGGATCTTCCTTCTGAATTCTATTGACCTTTTATCCAGATTCTGCAAATCCATGAAAATCTCCATAAAATTCTACTCATACAAGAGAAAGGGGGAATGCTTTTATGTCAATTTCATTCTTTATCTCTTGAAACTTGGTTACCGCCTTCGCAAGATTTTCTAAGCGTACATCTTTACTGCTCTCATGATCATCAATACGAAGAAAGACATTCAACATTATAAGGCACCATTTCAATCCCAGTATCGGATAAATCATAGAAATCCGGAGATCCAGGCTATTCCCTTCGCGATAGTTTTTTCGCACTTCTTTAAAAAAGCGCTCTCTGTAACTTGACGGGACCGGGACGGCCGGCTGAAGATAAAAATCAGTTATCATCTTCGCGGGATCATCCCACCCGTAATATTCAAAATCGAAGAAAAAAAGTTTGCCGGACTCCGATCTTACAGCATTATGGAATCCAAAATCAGATACGCTTAACGTCCGCTTGCTCTTATGAAGCTTTTCATCGATATCAATGCCGGACTTTTCGGCTTTTCTTTCCGCCGCTTTCCTGACGCCACTAAAAAAAGGTATGAATTCATCTTCCAGAAATGCGCCAAGCGAAGCAGAGATGGTATCTTTTTTAATAACCTTCTTAAATTTATCTATCCGACCACTAACACAATCTATGTACTCCCGGATACTAAAGCATGCCTCGGAAGCAACCGGCTGATTATCGGCAGATTCTACGCGGGTTAACGAATGGATCCGGGTTGCGAATTCAGCGGCTTCATCAATATCGGCCGCGGTTATCTCACCGGGCTTTATACTCGATCCTTTTATATATCTATAAATCGCAAAGCCGTATTCTTCGCTTGCCAATAAAGGTTCCGGTATATTCTTAATGCCATTCTGCCACAAATAAGTAAGCCCCGAAAATTCTGTAGCTAACCTGTCTCTGCTGTCGCCTTTACTGATCCGATAAACCTTCCCGAAATACTCATTACCTTGACCCGTTAAGATCTTATACGCCTCGCTATTGATGCCTCCTGGAATTTTATCTACACTTGCCACGCTTTCGCTGAATTTCGCCTTTAATAATCCGTCAAAAAGAACAGCGATATCCGCTCCGGCATTATTTGAATTAACCAAAAAAGTGTTTAGTGATTTCATCCCAATCCTTAAAAATCGTAATATCCGCCGGAAGAGCATCGTCCGCCTCTTCACTGTAAAGTATCTTTCCGACACCTTTCGGAAAATCCGGATGTAGCAAGACTTCCTTCAGGTCGTCTATAAAATAGGCGCATTTTTTCCTGGTGATCTGCCCCAATTTTCCTTCAAGGGTTTCCTCAAATACAATGTCCCCTTCCATCAAGCCGAACTTTGATAAAAAATCCATATCCTTAAGCCATCTCTTTGCTGCCGTATGAAGGTTAACGCGGGGCCCTGAGGCCGGATACAAAGTCTTGTGGCTAATTATTGAGACCTTGACTGAATTTCTCTTGCACGCCTCAAAAAAACTTTCAACACCCCGGGTCAGTCGAGCCTCACACACATGCTTGCCGTACACAAAACCCTGAAGCTCCGTCCACTTATCGTTGCCTTCAGGCAAAGCCCTGATAGCGTCACGAATAACCTGCTTATTCTTTTTCACTTCATTTAAAATCAATTCTGACTTAAGAGCGTATTTATGAAATACCTCATCATAGGTAATGATCGTATTATCGAAATCTAGTCCTATATGCTTCGTCATAATTATCGGCTGTAAACATCAAGCACTGTTCATGCTCGAAGTGTGCATAATATTTCTAATAAGGCTATTTACGCCTAGATTGCGTCGGGTATTGACCCTCCAGTTTTCTAACTCTTCCCTCGTTATGCCATTAAGCCGCATAATGGACTTCTTTCTCTCTTCTGAAGAAAAATTTATTCTATCCCATTCAAAAGACCTTAAGACCTCCAATTCAACAGGAGTAAACTCCTTAGTCGTAATAAGCCCCTTGCCGTATCCGGAATATTTTGATACATTCCGAACGTAATCTCCGGGAAGTAGCTTCTCGCGCAGGCATATTTCCATCAATTCGGTCTTAGGCAGTGGCGTGGCAATATGAAAATTGACTATGTCGACATTGAGTTTCTCAGCATACTTGATTGTATCTCTTATCTGGTCCCATGTCTCCCCCGGAAACCCGAATACGAAATTTACCATTACGCTAAAGCCTATCGATTTGGCTATATTAAGAATCCCGGGAAGGCTATTTAATTTAAGCGGTTTTTTCACTATGTTGTCAAGAACATATTGATTGCCGGATTCAGGCGATACCAAAAGAAAGTCACATCCGCTTTTATACATAACTTCCAATATCTCTTTGTCCAATAACCATGCTGTTACATTACAGCATCGCCAGGCCATATCATACTTTCTTTCCATTATGCCGTTCATAATATCCATGGCGCGTTTTCTGTTGGCTAGAAAATGATCATCAAGGAATATTATCTCTTTGATTCCCTGTTTATATAAAAGATCTATCTCGGCAAGCACGTTTTCCGCGCTCCTGAATCGTACCCTCTGACCGCTTACGGTCTTGCCTGCGCAGAATATACATTTAAAAGGGCATCCACGGGTAGTTATGGTCATGGCTGATGGATATTTTTTAGCCAAAATACCCGGTGCGTATTTAAAAACTACATTCCCATAATCATGCATGGAAACCTTGCTCATTTTTCTACTACCTATTATGTTGGAATAGTCAGGGAACGGTACCTGATCCAGATCCTCTAAAAAAACATTATCATTCACTATGGTCTTGCCTTTTTGCCAATACGCAAGGCCCTTGATAGTAGATAATTCCGGATTCTCTTTCTGCAACTCATCTATCAGCTTTGGGAAAGAAACCTCGCCCTCACCGATCATCCAGTAATCGATATTTTTATCTTTCATAGCCTCTTCCAAAAATACTGTCGGAATAACACCGCCAAAAATGATCACAGCCTCAGGGAGCGCTCTTCTAACAAGCGAAGTAAGTAATTTTGATGTGTTGTAATACTCCGTAGAGACAGATGTGATGCCTACGAGGTCCGGCTTTATCTTTTTCAACACGAATGATACATCTTCTTCGGAAAGATTCGCAAAATTAGGGTCAAATACTATCGTTTCTGCACGGTCGTTAACTACGGCCTTCAGAAGGGCTAATGTATAAGGCGGATGGCACCAGGTTCTTTTTGTCATCCAGGCATAATTCGGCTGAATTAAAACTATCTTTTTTATTTTTTTTATTTTCATGGTTTATTATAGCTTAAGCTTCTTCATCGTTCTGATATTATACCATCTGTCTTCGTTTTTCAGATTGCCTGCACGGAATTCATCTACAAGTTCTTTTATTGCATCATCAACGCTGTATTTTTGCTTAAACCCCGTAGCAAGCAACTTCTTTGAGCATAGCCTGTATGACCGGGGATCATTTGACTCACTAATGATAATCTCTGCCGGTACTTGCCTAACTATCTTCTTTGCTATATCCAGGATGGAGATGTTCTCAAAACCTGCGTTATAGACACCCTCTATCTTGTCTCCGGCCTTGAGAAGATATAGATATACCGCAATCATGTCTTTGATATGTATGTTGGGGCGCACCTGCTTTCCGCCTAAAACTGTTATTCTTCCATTAGCCAAAGCCTGGATAGTCAGCATGTTTACCGAAAGGTCCAGCCGCATTCGAGGAGAATACCCGCATACAGTAGCCGGCCTTAAGCACTGAACCAGTATCTTATCCCGATAACTAATGAGCACTCTCTCGCTTATCATTTTAGTCTTATTGTAATCAGATATGGGCACAAGAGAAAGATCTTCCGTAACTTCCGGCTTATCCTTAACCCCGTAAACACTGCCGGAACTGGCAAAAATAAACTGTTTTACTTTATGCCGTATAGCCCGCTCCACCAAAAGCATTGTAGCTAAAACATTAACCTCCCAAACCAATTTAGAATTTAATTCCCCACAAGGATCATTGGCAATATTAGCTAGATGTATAACTGCATCTATACCCTCCATCGGAATATTATTCACATTGCGTATATCTTCTTTAATAACTTTGAGGTTTTTATGCTCAGCCAAGTAATTACCAAACCACTGTATATCTACTACAGTAACACAATGCCCTTTGGCTAAAAGTGTATGAGTTAAAACTGTTCCCACAAAACCACAGCCTCCTAAAACAAGTATCTTCATATACCCTTTTCTATATTAATTAGAAACTAAGTAAAGCCATCCCGCCTTTTAATAATTTGTCCTTTTTGATAGAATCGGCGTTGCCGATAATCCGGACTGCCTGCGCTCCCGCCAGCTGCCCCATAAAAGTAGCAAGGTCTATAGGAAGGCCTTTTGCGGCCGCCAAAGAAGCTACGGAACAAAAGGCGTCTCCGGCACCCACGGTATCAACAACGGTTTGCTCAAAAGACATGCATTCACACTCCGGCTCACCGGTTTTTATGCCAATCGTATCTGTGCCGCCACGGGTTAACCAGCCATAATTGGCGGAGAGCCTATGATGCAGCTTTTTCAATTCTTCATAAAAACTTATGTTCCGTTGGCCGCAAGACAGGGTCAGTTCTGTTTCATCCAGGGAGAATGAATCTGAGCGGCGGTATTGCTTGTCGATTATATTAAAACCATGGTTATAACTATTGGTCTGGCAATTAAGTGCGAGAAAGGGTGCCTTCTTCTGAACAAGCTCGCGAACGCTTTCCTGCATAAAGCCGTGCCCGAAATCCATTACCATGACTAAATCGTAATCTTTTATACAACCATCGATAATATCACAAGCCAAAGTTATGGTTTTTTCGTTTGAATACTGCTCTCTGATCACATTAATAGAGAAGAGCTTGGACAGCTCCTTCCCCTCTTGAAGCGGCTCAACAAAGCGCTGCTTGATGATAGTGGTAAAATCGGGACTGCGAACTATTCCGTCTTCTTCTAGGCTTACATATTTCGCTAAAACCGGCTCTACCCATTCCTCTGTGCCTACCATGCTTATAAATTTAATGTTAGGTGTGAACTGTTTTACGTGGCGTAGTACCGCCAAGGCACCCCCCGCCTGCATATCTTCAAATAAAAATCTTGTGGAGATGATACGGTTCTTAGAAGTAAGCCCCTGAACTTTGACCGAAGAATACCGGTCAAAGATCGTATCCCCGATGATCAAAACTTTCAGATCTCTAAAACCATCCACTATCTCCCTGAACCGCTCAGGCGTATATTTGGCCGCCAACTTTTTACAGAATTCTTTCATTTGTGACGGATGAATTTCAAAATGGTTATTGAGCAGCTTTGTTGAGCTGAATACAACCGAGCCTACATAATGCACCCGGCCGCCTAATCTTTTCACCACTTGAATGTCATCATAAATATTGCCCGTTATATCAATCTTGGGGTCCTCATACTCCTTGCCCTTACAATATATATGCGGCCGGACGCACTCTATCGCTTCGCGGGCGGCAGGAAAAGGAACTACTACCACATAATCAATATATTCTAAGGATGACAAATATTTTGTCCTGAGTTCATCATTAAAATACGGGCGGCCCGGGCCCTTATTCACATGTTTCTCCGAGGTAACAGTCACTACTAATATATCACCGAGGGCTTTCGCTTCTTCAAAATGAACGATGTGACCGGGATGGAGGAGATCAAATGTTCCGTGGCACTGGACAATTTTTTTGCCTTCACTCCTAAGCCTGGAAAAAACTTGTAGGGCCGCATGAAACGGAAGACTCTTATTTGCGCTTGGCATTGTTACTTCCCTTCATTCTTTATGAACATATTCAACGGGTTGCTTTATCAACTCTTCAAAATTATCATTTACCCAATCTATGGTCTCGCGTATGCCGACTTCTAAACCTATGATATCCGACCAGCCTAACTCCCTGCGCAGCTTACCGCTATCCAATAAATATGCGGCGTCTTTACCCGGCCTCTCGTCTGCAATTTTAACAAGTTTTGTAAAATCCGCTTTCATGATTTCGCATATCAATTTCACTAATTTCTTTATGGAAATATACGAGCATGTGGATATATGATAAATCTCTCCAACATTCCCTTTTTGCGCGATCTTCAAAGTGGCCGTTGCCACATCCCTTATATGAATAAAAGAACGCGATGAATGCCCGCCGCCGTGCAGCTGCAGTTTCCTGCCAAGCTTTATACAAAGAATAGCTCGGGGGATTATTCTGTAAAGCTGCTGCCCCGGCCCATAGACATTCGCCGCGCGCGTAAAAACCACCGGAAATTTATAATGATTAAAGAATGTTCGCAGGTGCAGATCGCAAGCTGCCTTTGAAGCGGCATAAGGCGTGCTTGGATTAAACGACATCGATTCGGTTACTTTCCCTGCGCAATTGCCATATACTTCCGGAGTTGAAACATGCACATATTTCTTTAAAAAATTAAAATCCTTTATTTTATTATGAATCTTCACGTTACCAACAACATTGGTCTGATACCAATGCTCCGGATGCTCCCAGCTTTGAGCCACCATGGCTTGCGCCGCAAAATTAATGATATAATCCGGATGAAACTTATTTATGCCGTCGGCGATCTTATCCGTATCGCGATTCATGTCAAGCTGTTCGAACCTGAATAAGCCTGACTTGTTCATATTGTCCCATTCGTACGGCAAGAATGCTTTCGCCGGCTGGCATGAGCGGCTTATGCCCAATATTTCTATTCCCAAAGAAAGGCAATGCGCCACAAAACTTGCCCCGGAAAAGGAGTTGCTACCTAACACAGCTATCTTTTCGCGTACCTTAATCATCAGCCATATCCTTCGCAAGCCATTGCATTAACATATGTCCGGCTATAAGCTGCAGGTCCTCTGCTATTTGCATATCGTTTATTGGAAAATGCATAACGATATCCGCTAATTTTAGGCACTTGCCTCCGTCAAACCCTAAGATAGCACATGTTGAAATCCCTATCCCCTTAGCTGCTTTCAATGCATTTAAAACATTGGGAGAATTGCCACTTCCGGAAAGAACTATAAGAATATCTCCCTTTTTACCTGAATTCATTAATTGAAAAGAGAAGATATTCTCATAACCGATATCGTTGGCCAAGCAAGTCAAAATAGCCTGGTTAGCCGATAACGCAGCAGCGTTAACTCCTGCCTTACCTGTCTTTGACCTAAGACATAATAGGTCATTCGCTATGTGCATAGCGTTGACAGCGCTTCCGCCGTTGCCGCACAAAAATATTCTCCCGCCATCTTTACGAACAGAGAGAATCTTCTCTGTAAGTTGTCTTACCGGCAACCAGTCAAAGGACTGTATGCAATCAACAAGGCGATCTTGGTAACCTTTTACGATGTCTTCTGACATATTGCTATCTCCACCAGCCAAGTGTAGGCTTTATTATTCTCTCTAAAAACAAGTCCTCGCGACAGATCTTCATGTTGGGATTATGCACCCACCGCAGATATATTCCGCGTCCCAACTTTTCCTTCCATCTCCCCGGGCAAAGCGGCCCGGCCGCCTTGACCATGGCCTTCATGGTTATCCGGCCGGTTTCATGCCCTAACAACACAGCCCACAGGCGGAACTTATCTGAAAAAGGGACCGGCGCACGCGCCACCCTTTTACAATGACTGAGGAACAACACGGCAAAAGGCAGATACCACCAGGGCTTCTTATCTTTTCCGACAGAGGCACGATATTCTCTATGGACAGAATTCCATTTTTTTCTGCCTACATATGTAAAAAGGGTTTCTGGCACCTGAACGAACGACCCATAAATGGATAGCTCTTGTATAAAAGCTAGGTCCGTAGCCATGTTCTTCTGTAGCATCTTTGTCTTGCGCATGGCCGATGATCGGTAAAGGCCGTAAATGACAGTCGCCGGAAAACGTTTCAGCGTTTCTCTATACCTCTCTACTAGTCCGGTCGCACCTTCGAAGCTATCAAGCCCGGCCACACATAACATATCCTCGCTGCCGTCAATGAATATAGAAGTGCGGGCCTGGCACAGCACGGCATCGGGACAACTCTCCATCTTGTCAACGCATGCGCTCACAAAAGACGGCTCCCTGTGGTCGTCATGGGCGGCCCACATGAAATACTTTCCGGAAGAAAGCTCGAAAACACGGCTGAAATTCCATATTATCTCATGGTTCTTTTCAGACCGGAAATACCGTACCCGAGAGTCTTTTTTGACATACTCTGCACATATCGACGGCGTTGCGTCATCCGAGGCGTTATCCGAGATTATTATCTCCAGGTATGGATAGTCCTGTTCAAGCAATGAATCCAGCGCGCGGCAAATCCCTTTTTCCCCGTTAAAAACAGGCACGCCGATACTGACTAAAGGTTTATTTTTATCTTTCATATTTTCACTTCACACGCCGTAGAAAAGCGCCCGGCCAATAGGTAACGCGCTCTTTTATCTCGCCCTCATTAAACTGAAATACCGGTTCTTCCTGAACAAAATCATTCCGCTCCGACAGAAAATCTTTAATGGCCGATTGCGGGTTGTCCGTTGCCCATTCGGGCTTGGTGCGCGGCGCCCCTACGACCTCTTTTGCGATCCCGTCGCAGGCAACGATGTATGAATCGACCGCTACGAATTCGGAGTAAGCCCGTAATTCGGCCAGAACGTGCTCTTTCGTATGGTTGGAATCCAGTATGACCAGGCCTCTTTCGCCGCGTTTTATCTGGGAGCGCACCTTACCAATTACGCCATTATCAATAGACGACCCTTCAATCATGGTAATAAGGTGACACATATCATGCTCTTCGATGGCCTTGCGGTTATGCGCCCGAATCTCAATATCAACGCCTATCACCCGCCCTTTGCCCATAACCTTAAAAAGGCTCGCATAGAATATCAGGCTGCCTCCATGAGCGATACCGGTCTCTATCAGTACATCCGGTTTCACACGATAGATGACCTCCTGGACACGGATAATATCTTCTGGCAGCTGTATTATGGGGCGGCCCATCCAAGTAAAAGAGTAGACGTGCTTATTATCCCAACCTGACCGTAACCATAAAGCGGATAGCAGTTTGAACGCCTCGGGCGTGCCGATACCAAGCTTACGCTCGGCTCCATTTTCAATTATTGTAATATTGTCGCCGTTAATGCGTATATCCATGTTCCACGCCTTTCTCTTCACGGTATAGGCGAACCAATTCCCCTAAAGCCCCTAAAACATCGCCTGGCTCAAGCCCCAGATCCGTACGTGCCCGGGAAATATCTATATCGGGAAAACTCAAAAGCGGAGCGCCCGGCACCACTTCCCAGCTGCAATTTGCAACCCCGGCAATCGCTTTACAGATCTCCTCCCCGGTCAATTTCCGACCCGAAGCAATATTATATATAGGTTTTGAACCGGCACGCTCGCCTAAGACGACGATCGCCTGAACGGCATCTTCCAATAATATAAAGTCCTTGGCGCTTTCCGCCGCGGAATGAAGCTGTATCAATTTATTATCGTATGCCTCGCGTATAAGAACGGAGATGAAATTATCCGAAAGAAAGTCCAGGCCGACTACGTTAGAAAGACGCGCGATAGCTGTGCTGCGGCCGGAATTAAGACAGGCCGACTCACCCATAAGTTTAGAGATATTGTAAAGATCTGATGGATCGTTCGGGTTCACGGTCAGCACAACGTCTTCGTTAACCGGGCCCCTAAGCCCGGCATATACACGGGTGGACGATAGATAAATAAGCCTGTCGAAGCTTGCTTCGCGCAGCACCCGATTCAGTACACATACATGCGCTTCAACCGCTTCAAGCGGCTTTTGCCGGAAGTCAGCGGTAAGACCAATGCAATAGAAGGCCAGGCCCAGGTCGCGGTTCGATATATTCTCTCCCTTAGCGGGACAGAACGGGATATGGCCGCGGCGGCGCAAGGCTTCAGCCACATGTCTTCCTATAAAACCATTGGAACCAAGTACGGTATAATGCATCATGCGCCCTCACAGCAGTATTCGAGCGCTTCTCTGGACCACGAACGCTCAACCAGCTCTGCAAACAATTCCCGGTTATTATCAAAATCGCGTTCACAGCGCTCGATCCGGGACAGATATTTCTCCGGAAGCTTGGTATACAATCTGAAACACCTGCGAATCCCCTCGATTTCGTCGGGACTCATCGGTTGCCCGCGCAATACAGTTTTGTCGGTAAAAGTGCGCGCCGGTTCATCGCCGTTCATATAGCCATGATCTATGCAAAACTTCCTTAAGGGGACCCCGGGAAAAGGATAAAAAACGCTCATTATCGCGACTGTAGGTTGTATCTCACGGATCAATCCTATCGTCTGAAAAGCCTCTTTACGCGTCTCGGTAGGAAAGCCGATCATGCAATATGCGCTGGAGCGCAGTCCATAACGGTGTATAAGCTCGAAAGCGTTGCGTATGGAGTCTATTGTCATGTGGCGATTACATATCTCGGACAATATCCTGGAACTGCCGGATTCAACGCCCATGGAGATCTGCACCGGGATTCCCATGCCGGAAACAAAGCGCACTTTTTCTCCGGTTATTGATTCCGGGCGTGTTTGCAGAATGAGCGGCAGGCGGATCTCTTCGCCGTACCATTCGCAAAATCGTCCTATATCACCTTCCGTATTGTAAAAGAAGCACTCGTCCTGAAGCTGCATTATCTCCGCACCCATCTGTATGAGCTGTTGTACGCCGCGCTGGAAATTCTCAAACGGACGCACCCGGAAGAATTGACCGAGTCCTTTACAGCTGTCCTTAAGCGCCGAGTTTACACAATAACTGCAGGAAAACGGGCACCCGCGGGAGTATTCAATAAGAGCGCGGCGGCGCATCCGGCCGTCATACGGTTTTAGCAAGTGTCGCCCATCAAATAGGGAGTAGTCGGGATGGATATTCCAGAGCCGATCGGCCGCAATAAGCTGGCGCCTTTGATTTCTATGGATCTCTTTTCCCGTGCGCACCCAAAGTCCCGCTATACCGGACAGGTCATTGCCATGGTGAATTGCGTGTATCAGCTCTGCCCACGCGTCTTCTCCTTCACCTGAACATACGGCGCTCACAAAGGGTTCGGCCACAACCGAATCCGGATCGATGGTAGCATGCACTCCTCCCACAACAACAAATGGCGATGGTACGGGCAGCGAAACATTTTCCATGATCGTCCTGAGCAGCTCCCATTCCAAAGAGTTGGCATGCACGGCAAGGATATCCGGACGAAACGATATTAACGCATTCTCAAAATCTGCATAAAAATCCGTTAAGGGAGGATATTCCGATTTTTTGCTCCCTTTTACGGCCCTGAACTCTCCGGTAGATTCATGATCCTCGGTAGCGGTATTGCTTTTGTTATAGAAAGTTGTTTCTATATAGCGCACCTCGCAACCGGCGTTCTTTGCGATCGAAGACAGTATCCCTGCAGCCAGGGGGATCACTCCGTCGCTGCCGGTATTGGGAAACAATATCATTACACGTGGCGCTGTCTTCATAAAGTATTATCCGCAAATAACCGTTGTTCTTTATCTTTTTCCGATATCACCCGAACCTTAAGAGGCCAATTTATCGAGAATAAAGGGTCGTCCCATCTTACGCCCGTTGCGCACTCAGGGTGATAAAATTCGGCCATCTGGTAAAAGACGACCGAGTTATCTTCAAGCGTCTGGTACCCATGGGCAAAACCTTTGGGGATATAGAGCATTTTATAGCCTTCGGCGCTTAATTCCACGGCGTGCGACAAACAGTACGTGTCTGACTCTTTCCGCAGGTCTACTATGACATCGTATATCCTGCCCTTTATGCAACTGACCAGCTTGGCCTGTTCAAACGGAGAAGACTGATAATGCATACCGCGCAGTGTTCCTTTTGTCTTATTAAAAGAGACATTGCACTGGACTATATTGAAATCTATGCCTCTCTTGCGGAATTCCTTTTGACAATAGGAATAAGCGAAGAAACCGCGCTCATCTTCCGTCTTTTCCATTTCTATGGTATAGGCGCCCTTCAACTTCGTTTCCTTGAATATCATCTTATAACCTCCAGGTCCGGGATAGGGATAACGAACTTCCCTCCCCAGTCCCGTATATAGGAGAGCTGCTCCATTATCTCTTCCTTGATATTCCATGGTAGTATCAGGACATAATCCGGCTTTGTATTACGTATTCTGTCAGGAGCCGCGATCGGGATACGGCTGCCCGGCAGATAACGCCCCTGTTTATGCGGACTTATATCCGCGACATAATCTATCGAGTCATCCTTTATACCGCAGTAGTTAAGCATCGTGTTGCCTTTTGCTGCCGCCCCGTATCCGACAATGGTTTTTCCGTCCTGTTTTATCCGATCTAAAAAATTAAGAAGTTCACGTTTTACCTTTTTGACCTGTTCATCAAAAGCAAGATAGTTTTTAACATCGGCGAAACCCAATTCATCTTCTTTGTCCAGCATTTTACCGACGCGCTCGCTTATCGCTGCCGGATTGCCGTTTTTATGCCGGGCGTATATCCTCAGGGAACCGCCATGTGTAGATATCTCCTCGACATCAAAAATCACGAGAGAATGAGCGGAAATAATTTTATTAACCGTTAAAAATGAGAAGTAGGAAAAATGTTCGTGATAAATAGTATCGAACTGCCTGCCTTCGATCAACCTGGCCAGATGCGGAAACTCCATGGTGATTATTCCGTCCGGGCTAAGGAGAATTTTTAATCCTTCGACGAAATCGTTGAGCTCCGGCACATGCGCCAGGACATTATTTCCGATCAGTAGATCCGCGCTTTTACCTTCGGACAACAGTCGATTTGCGGTCCGAGTCCCGAAAAACGCCACTTCGGTAGGCACGTGTTTCTTCCGGGCCACTTCGGCTACATTAATAGCTGGTTCAATACCCAGTACGTCCATACCCCTTTTTATAAAATGCTGTAGCAGACAGCCGTCATTACTCGCGATCTCGACAACGCGGGATCTTTTACCGATCCCGTAATTCTTAAACATCTTATCGGTATATTCTTCGCAATGTTTCACCCACGTTTCAGAATAAGATGAAAAATATGCGTAGTCGCTGAAGATCCTCTCGGGACTTTCAAATTCCGGCAGCTGAACCAGAAAACAGCCGTCGCAGACATAAACGTCAAGAGGATAAGACGGTTCTTTTTTGGTTAATTGCTCTTTCTTTAGATAGGCGTTCGACAGTGGCGCCGACCCTAAAGATACGAACAATTTCGTAAGTTCTTTACCGCAAAACCTGCAGTTCATTTTAACCAACCTCTAATTGAAGGTGACTTAAACCAATTTATGGTTTCATTAATCCCTTCGGCGAAGGAATGCCGGGGATGCCACCTCAAGACATCCTTTGATTTCCGAGAATTAAGATATTGATTTTTTATTTCATATTTTGCGTTGTCCAGTATCTTGTACCGCAGCTTATTACCCGTAGTTCTTGCGACCTTATCTACTACTCTTAATACAGTAATGGGGTTCTCGTCGCTAAAATTAAACGCCTCGCCTGATATCTTTGAGCCAGTAAGCTTTTCGGCTAACAGCATATATCCGCTAACGATATCATCCACATATACGTAATCCCGCATGTACTTACCGTTGCTACGCATAAAAAGCGTTTTACCACTCAATGCGCAACGTATTGCATCAGGAACGATCCTGGAGAAGTGAAAATCACCGGGGCCATAAATATTACCGCATCGGGTTATCGCGACGGGCAATCCGTAAGTATGCGCATAACTATGAGCAATAAGGTCGGCGCAACTTTTTGAAACATCATATGGATGTTTTGCAATAAGCGGCATATCTTCTTTATACGGGAGTTTCTTGTGACTGCCGTATGCCTTATCGCTAGACGCGACAACAATAGCTCTTATTTTATTATACTGCCTGGCAGCTTCTAAAACCGTCCAGGTCCCTCTTATGTTGGACTCGAAAGCTTTTAAAGGGTTCTCCTGGCTGCTGCCGACGATTGCCTCCGCTGCCAAATGAAAAATTACATCTATTGAATGTCTTCGCAAGATTCTATGTAAAAGTTTATACTCAGTAACACTACCTTTATACACCTTCATCTTTTCGTAGTCAGTGCAGCAAAGGATCGTTTCCCTGCGAAATGTCTTTATATCGAGGCCTATAACTTTTGCTTTTGTTGTCAGCAGCGTCTTTGAAAGCCCTGAACCGAGAAAGCCCTCAAAACCGGTTACTAGTACGCTCTTTTTATCCCAAAACTTTTTATTCATTTTTACCACATCTTCCATGGCGCTTTATTGGCATCCCATAACCGCTCCAATTCCAGTTTATCCCGCAAAGTATCCATAGGCTTCCAAAATCCCGTATGTTTATACGCTACCAATTGATCGCTCTTCGCAAGATTTTCGAGCGGCTCCTTTTCCCAGTGCGTACTATCGCCTTTAATGTAATCAAAGATACCGGCCTCGAGGACAAAAAAACCGGCGTTGATCCAGTTATTATCTCCTTGCGGCTTTTCCAAAAATGAACTAACTTTGCTTGATCTTCCTATATCCAAACTGCCGAACCTGCCAAGCGGCTGTACAGCGGTTACCGTGGCCATCTTCTTGTGCTTTCGGTGAAAACGCACAAGCTCCCTGATATCGATGCGGCCAACGCCATCTCCGTATGTCATCAAGAATGACTCTTTACCGATATACTTTTTGATTCTCTTTATCCGTCCGCCGGTTATCGTCTCTAAACCCGTATCAACCAATGTAATCTTCCATGGCTCGGAAGTGGTAGAGTGAACGCTAACCTTATTCTTTTTCATATCTATCGTTACGTCGCTGTTGTGCAGAAAATAGTGCGAAAAATATTCTTTGATAATGTAGCCCTTGTACCCCAAACAGACTATAAAATCATTGAAACCGAAATGCGAATAGATCTTCATGATATGCCACAGGATCGGTTTGCCTCCAACTTCGACCATAGGCTTGGGTATCACGCTAGTCTCTTCGCTTAATCTTGTCCCGACGCCGCCCGCAAGAATTACCACCTTCATAGCACAACCCTCTCTTTCCGGCCAGCCAGCCTCAACCAGAGTAAAAATATCGCTACTACCACCGTCAACGCCCACGCCAGAAAAACATATCTAAAATAGACCGCAAAGATAAACAAGTTGACAAAATGCAGGCTTAAACAGAGGATCGCCACCATCCTCATATCAGCCGGTATCTTTCGTTTAAGAAAAGCCGCATAAAAGACTATCCCAAGGAAGATAATCCGATACCATGGGCCTACCATACTCTTTAGATGCAAGACAACTTTGTTTAAGTTCTGCCCAGAAAAATCCGCCGCCAGCAACTCTTTTAAGGCATTGAAGTACATAGAAGGCGGCGTGCTTAAAGCCATGCTGGTAAAACCTGTAAAGAGATGGAGTTTACCGCCAAAGAAATAATTGTGCGCGAGAGGAAACAGGATAGGCACAAAACCTATCCATGTAAGAAATATCTCCCTAACCCTACCCTCCCTGAACAATCTCACGGCAAAGTACAATACTGCTATCAGGGCTGTAAGACAGAATTGCGGGCGCATGAAGACCGCAATAAAAAATAAAAAGTGCGCCAGAAGCCCGTACCATAAATACGCCCCATCGCGCCTTTTTATATATCTTAAGGGTAGGGTAAGGGCGCCGAGAAAAGCCGTATAGGCCAAAGAATCGGGCCAGCCGCCACGGACCACCATTACATAAATATGATATGTAAAGCCGAGGGAATCCAGCGAATGAGAATGCAAAAAGACACTGAATATAAAAAACACGGTTATCCAGAAAGACCATTTTTCTGAAATAAAATTCGCGAGAAATCCAAAAAGGACATACGGCAATATTAAAACAACAGCCAGATATCCGAAATCGGTATCGCCAAAGAATAATTTTTCCAGCGCGCGGAAATACCGGAATCCGGGTGTATTCCAGAAAACATCCTCTCCTCCGCGGAGAGCCTGTTTCCAATCCCCGGACACGGCATTAACCAATATTCCCCGCCCTAACGTTTCATGGGTCGGGCCGTCTTCGCCCCCTTCATGAATATAATACTGGCCGAACAAGTGTGGACAATATAAATAAACTATGATTGCCGCGGACGCGATTATTGTACAAGCGATAAGAAAGCGTTTCCGGTTTATCTTAACCATCAGGTTAAGTATAAAAAATACCCCTAAGACCTCCAGGATCCTTTTTAAAATGTACGAAAATTTTAGCACAGGAGACAACGCCAGGCTTATGGAAAGAGACGTCTCTTTGCTTTCTTCCGACGCATGAACAGGCTTTTTGCCGGACAGGAAAAGCCTTATTCTCGATTTTAAATCTTTAAACCTGCCCCAAAAACCCAATTGTTCTTCATTATTTATCGCTACTCCAAAAACTTTTTTACCGATATCCGAATCCGTTATCTTTCTGCAACCCCTGGTCTCGTTGTAGATGGTTTGATAATGCCCGTCCGCGCCTTCCCACAAGACATACCCGGTCCAGTATAGTGAACTATCAACGGAAGATGGCGACAACTCATACATTACAAAAAACGGCATGCTCTCCCGCTTGATATCAGAGGCTCCAAACCAGCCATAAGCGCTATCATTCGCAAAGCCGCCCCTGAATTCTGTAAGATTGTCAAAGTTCACGCTGTCCACTATGCGGCTATATTTAGGTTTTGAGAATGCCGAATCGGACGAAAAGACAAATAGAGATCGTGGCGCCTGACTTTGCCAGCATCCGGTATCGGTAATATTCCTTTTATCCAGAGGATACTGCATTAAAAACCGCTGTTTCATAAAATTAAAAGCCTCCGGAGGTAGCCCCTTTTCCAATGCTTCTCCGTCGCTTTTAGTAAAAAAGATATTATGCCCTTCCTGTATCGCGGCGTGCGGAAGAACGCTTTTAACGATAACGATCGAGACCGTTATTAAAACCACCGCTATCAGCCGCTTTAAAGAATGCTTTGCCGCTCCGTTAACTATCGCTAGGCCTGAGATGAAAATGATGACAAAGCTGAATACGCTGATAGCGGGCAATCCGACACAGAGCACTATCAGGACAAAACAAGCGATCTTCTTTAAGATTTCATAAAAATTAAATCCCATTAACTATTCTCCTGCTATTCTAGGTGATGGCAACGGCACAATATACTTTCCCTTAAACCCCTTTGCTCTTAGCTTTGGCATTAATTCATCAGCTATATGCCACGAAAGTAAAAGTGCATATTCAGGCTGATCAAAAAAAAGCGATGATTCTTCAAGTATGGGTATGAGAGTCCCCGGCACATACTTGCCTATCTTATGCGAACCCTTGATCTCCAGAACACAATCAAGGATGCCATCGTCAATACCTGCGTAATTGATGAGAGTGCTTGCCCTGGAAGGCGCGCTTATACCGCATATCCTTTCGCCCTTCATTTTAATATCCCCCAGTAAAGCATTCAATTCCAGCTTTGATAACACGACCTTGTCCCTGAATTTCATCAGGCTTTCTTTGCTAAGAACAACCGGCCCTTCTTCCTTCAGGAGCCTATCGACCGTATCCTTCACCTTGTATTGCCCCTTCCTTGCCGCATATACTCTTATTGAACCTCCGTGGGTTGGAATGCGCTTGGCGTGGAATATCTCCAGGCCATGGGACTTAAGAAGGTACTGCAGGCTATGCAAAGAATAATAACGAAGATGCTCGTGATAGATGGTATCGTATTGCAGGGTTTCGATCAGGGAAAACAGATAATGGGACTCTGAAATAAATACGCCATCTTTTGATAATAATTGCAAAATACATTTAACTATTTCATTGACATTCTCTATGTGCGCAAAAACATTGGTTGCAGTGATGATCTTTGCCTGCCCGTCTTTCTTCAAAATATTTTCTACAACATCATGATTGAAATAATCAATGATGGTCGGTATGCCGCGATCAATAGCGATCTTACCGATCTCTTCCGGAGTGACGCCAAGAACATTGCAATGCCCTTTAAAATTACTTAAAAGATTTCCATCGTTGGAGCCGATATCTACAACCAGGTCGCTGGATTTCAAATCTATGAGGCCCGAGCACTCTTTGTATAGTTCGGCAAAATTTTCTCTCAATATTTTAGTAGTGCTGCTGGTATATGGATATTCCGGGGGAAATAATATGGCTGGATCTACAATTAGTCCAAGCTGGACTAAGTGGCACTTGAGACAATAAAGCAATTGCGCAGGATATCCACTTTCTTCCATCGGCTTTTCCCCGATCTTATGCATTTTATTCACAGGCGGAAGGTAGCCCAAAAATAATACCGGCTCCAAGTTTGGACTATCGCATACCTGGCAGCGTTCTACAACTACACTTGATCCAGACCTGAAAGCAAGATTAGTAGACTTGTTCAATTTTTCCCCCTATTTTTATCGTACCAGGCGGCCGTAATCCCCAGGCCTTTCGCAAAAGAGATTTTCGGCCTATAACCCATTTTTCTTAATTTGGAAATATCGGGGCAGCGATGCAATGTCCCGCCTTTCGCAAGCTTGCCGGTCTCAATAATAACCTTCTTCCCGAAATACCTTCCCACCTCCCGGACCACTTTCTGAATGGTAATCTCCTCCATCGTCCCGATGTTGTAAATATTGAGATGAGAGCCTTTTTTCAGCACAAGCATAAGTCCGTCAATAAAGTCATCGATAAACACAAAAGCCCTTGTTTCGTTACCGGATCCCTGTATCGGGAAACGCGCCTGTTTTGACCCGGATTTTTGACAAAGCTTCTTCATCCTCAGGATGAACTGCGGTATTACATGCTCTCGACCCATATCCGGCCCGTAAACATTATGCGGCCTGAATATAACCACTCTATCAAAGTGCTTCCGTCCGTAATTTATCGCCATAAGCTCGCTTATGATCTTTCCTCCGGCGTAAGAATATCTCGGGTTAGTCGGATCTGGGATACTTAACGGAACTTGTTCGTCAGTCGGGGTTTTAGGCGGAGTCTGATAAACTTCCGAGCTGGACGCGACTATTAACTCACGCACGCCTTCTTTGATACAAGCGTCTATAACGTTAATCATGCCCTTGACCCCGATCTCAAGCACAAGCTCAGGTCTTGTATAGAAAAATTCCGTACCGTTCAAATATGCCAGATGGCATACGGCGTCCATGCCCTTACATGCCTTTTGAACATCTTCCGGCTTGCGGATATCTCCATTGACCATCTGTATACTGGATGCTATATCTTTCAAACGGGAAAACCTGCCTCTCGAATTATTATCAAGGACTCTGACGCTGTTACCTTCTTCCACCAGACGTCTGACAAGAGCACTGCCTATAAAACCCGTTCCGCCTGTTACCAAATATTTCATGTCCTTAAGCTCTCCCTGTGAACATCTTCGTTAACTGCGACATATTAAAGAGAATATTAGTCGTGATGGCGCATTCGTATGTGCAATAGCACTTGGTATCCTTGATAAAGCTCCTGAGCTTTGCCGCCTCCGTAGAATGCCATAGCCTCTTAAAGTCGTAATCCGTCTCTTTTATATTGCCTATTTTCTTATCAAGAATCTCACAGGGGTATAGATCTCCTGTTTCCGTCATTACGCAGCTGATATTCCCTGCCAGGCAGGGAATTACATATCTATCCTCTTTAAATACGGTAGATATGACTTGTTTCTGCAGCAACTCCCTTCGCCTGATAAAGGTCTTACCGAACAAATTAAAATGCCCGAAATCCCCGGTGGCCCATCCCTCTTTTTGAACTTTCACGAATTCAAAATAATGTTTCAGGTCCACCGCTCCCAGGTTGGTAGAACGCGGCTTACCTCGTATAAGGTTAATCGAAATATTATCCGGCTTAATCTCGCTCTTCAGGAATGACGCTAATCTCCCCATATCCTTTTGATTCTCCGCGCTGCAGGTAGTAATGGTTCCCACATTTAGATTCTTAAAATCTTTTTTGAGTTTTTTAAGCTCTCGGACCGTACCCAGGGCCGTTTCAAATCCGCCCTGAAGGCCCCTGAGATGATCATGCGTTTCCTTCATGCCATCCAGTGAAACATATATTATGATGTGCCCTTTCTTGCATGTTCTACAGATATCAGAGACCGACCGGATAATCTGATCCTGCAGAATACCGTTGGTACATATGGTCAAAAGATTGAATTTATTATTAACATAAAAGATCTTCGCGATCTGAGCGATGTCCTTTCTTAAAAATGGTTCGCCGCCGGTCAGGGAGAGCCAGAGTAGATCGCCCATCCCATGAGAAATCTTCTCTATCTCATTTAAGGATAATTCGTCCTTTGGTTCATCTATATTCTCGAGATAAAAACAATGCCTGCACCTGAGATTGCATTTGGCGGTAATGAAAAAAATAAATTGAAGCGGATCCCCTTTAGGGAAAAATATCCTGGGCAAAACTTTTAGTAAATCAGCCACGAGCGCCTCTTTTCAGGATGCCATAAGATAACCCGGTGAAAAAAGCCGGATAGATCTCAAATAACACTAAGTAGGATTTTATACCGAAAACCAGATTTCTGTTTTTAACCAGATATGACAGGAAAGGAACTATTGAAACATTATATATGCCGAAAAGCAGTAAAAGAGGAATGAATGTAATCCTGATCAGGCTGATGGAAGATAAAAGGCAAAGGCCTGACAGTGCCGCTATCTTGATCGAAAGAGGCCAGGCATTATCCTTTATTTTTCTTGAGAAACCCTCGCGTTTTATATAAAGCCCTGCTTCGGCGCTCTTCCTAAAATAGTCTTTGATCAGGCTCAGGTTGCTATAGCGCTTCAGATGCGTTACCTTGAGACCGGGATCAAATTTACAATGATAGCCTTCCTTAGAAAGCCTTTTACCGATTTCGATATCCTCATAATAAGACATCTCTTCGTTATATCCCCCGACAGCCTCAAAGACGCTCTTTTTTATGGCGAAGAAAAAAGAGCAGGTGATATCTGTAGACCTGGGCAATCTTTCGTACCTGTATACTATGAACAGGTTTTGGAACTGGCTAAAGAAACCGGCCTGAGGGGTAGCCTCTTCATACATTCCAAAGACCGCGTCTGTGCCGGGCGCGGATATCGCATTAATGATTTCCTTCGCCGAATCAGGCTTAAGCACAACATCGGCGTCAACAAATACAAGAATATCTCCGGAAGCAAATTTTACCCCATAATTCCTTACCTTGGCCGGAGAAATGCGCTTTTCGGTCCTGATTATCCTAAAAGGATAACTTTGCGCTTTTTGGACAGTATCATCCGTAGAGCAATCGTCTATCAGGAGAACTTCAAGATCCCCGGCCGTTTGTTTCGATACAGCAGATAGGCAATTCTCGATACAGCCGGAGGCGTTATACATCGGTATGATCACAGACACTTTTTTATTCGGCATAATTATTATCTTTTTAACCTGACAGTTTCCGGAACTTTTCTGAGATACCTGGTAATAAACCCATAAAAATACCAGCGTAAATAATACGGGAGCCACTTAAACAAACGAAAATGGCTCTCCCCCTTTTCGCGCTGATGCCAGGAGGACGGTACTTCGGCGATCTTCCAGCGCAAACGGTGGCATTTTACTAAGAATTCCAGCGAATACGTAAAACCCTGACTCGATTCGACGGGGACCGTATCAAGGATCTTTCTGGAGAATAACCTGAAACCGTTCGAGGCGTCTTTTATAGGGATGCTTGCCAACCAATAGAGCGTAAATGAAGCGGACCGCACCAGAAATGATTTTAACCAGGGGCAGCCCTTCATGCAGCCGCCCTTCATAAAACGGCTGGCGGCGACGATATCGTTTCCCTCTTTAAATTTTTCATACATCCTGTCGATTATCCCGGCATTGTCTTTGTCATCCGCCGGAAAGACCAATACCGCCGGCGCGTCACTGGCGGCGAATCCGGCCATAACCGCGTTATGGACTCCACCGGCGTTATTTTTGACGAATATCATCTCGTATGGCAGCTCTCCACCGATATCTTTGGCCGCAGGCAACGTATTATCATCGTCGCGATCGTAACAGATAAAAACGCGGGAAGGCGTAGAGACATCTTTTTTCAGCGACTTTAAAACCGTCGCGATATTTTCGCCTTCGTTATAAACCGGGATAACTATATCTAATCTATCCATTTGTGGTTTTTAACAACCCTCGCTCTATTTTTTTCCATTGCCTGTAATTTAAAGAAGCATCTTTCGCGAGCTTAAGGCCTATGCCTTTTGATATATCTATCCCTTTGCATGGCCGCAGGGAAGGTTTGAATTTCTTATACCTCTCATAATCAGACTGCCTTTTCCCGCCGATATTTATTGTGCCGACAAATTCGCTTTCAAGAAGCCTGATGACCGCCTCGGCCAAATAGTCTATTGTAACTTTGGATGAATACAGATCCGTGGCGGAATTATTAAATCTGATCTTGTCCGGATTAAAAAAACTGGTGCGTATAATACAGAAATTTTTGAGTAAATGAACGGCGCATTCGGCGCCAAGCTTTGTCCATCCATAAATATTACAGGGAATCGTTTCGTCTTTTTCGGAATAGTTACCTTTTGTGCCGGGATATACCCCGTCCGTAGAAATGTGCATGAATCTGATAGGCCTCTCAAGCTTGCCTTCTTTGCTTATCACCGCCGCTACGAGATTGGCCGTCCCCTTGATATTTGTTTCAATGGTCGTTATCGGATCTTTTTCACATTCGGTCATGCGCGCCAGAGCGGCGCAATGTATAACGGCATCAAAATTATGTTTTTTGAAATATCTTTCAATCGAAGAAGTTTTCGTTATATCTAAAATATCCATTGCCGGAGTCAAAAAACGGACGCGGTCCTCGATGTTCAATATGGCCGTCCCCAGCTGGCCGGAAGCCCCGGTTAGGAGTATTTTTTTATACTTTTGCATTTTTTCTTTCAATAATTCCCCATAGATCAATAACGTCTACTTTCTTCGGAATATACAATTTTTTATAGGCGGAATGAGGGACCCCGACTATAACCACATCGCAGGACTTTAACAGCTTTTCTTTGGTGACAAAATCCGGGTTTTTCGCGTATTCGTCGGAATAGTATACATCGGCGCCGTGGAATCTGAGTATCTTACCGAGTTTATACGAAAGCGAATCTCTTATATCATCGGTATCGGCCTTGAAAGCCATCCCGAGTATGCCTATCCTGGACTTGTGCAGGTCGCGCTTTTCTCTTAATTTCTCCACTAAAAAATTAGGCAGGCCTTCGTTGATCATCATGGCCGCGTGGCCCAAAATAAAATTATTACTGCTGAACGCGGCCAGCTGCATCGTGTCTTTTAAGAGGCACGGTCCGGCGGCAAAACCCGCAGTCGGCAAAGTTGCCATTCTCCCGTACCCTTCAATCATCGCCTGCCGCACGTTGTTATAGTCAACTCCGAAATTCCTGGTGATCATATAAAACTGGTTGGTCATGGCAAACTGCATATATCTCCAGGAATTAGTGAACAATTTAACCAGCTCCGCCTCCCCTATAGAGGTTTTTATAATCTTGGGCGAAATAACACCGAATAACCTTGCCGCCTCATCAACCGCTTCATCGCTCATGCCGGCGACTATTTGAGGCAGTTCATTTAATTCTTTAACAGCGTATCCCTGGACGATTCTCTCCGGGCAATATGCTACGCGCCAACCGGCATCCTGACCCAATATCTTTAAAACCTGCTGGCAGGTGTGCGGATAAACCGTACTGCGGATTATGATAACCTGCTCCTTATTTAAATACTTTTTTAGTTTAAGAAAAAGCTCCAAAAAAGCCCGAGTTTTTGGGGTCAGGTGTTCGTCGACGGGCGTGCCTATGGCGACGATGACATACTTCCCTTTTGAAACAACCTTTTCATCCAACGACACTTTTAGCTTTTTATTTTTCAGAACTTCCTTCAGGATGGATTCGGCTCCATGCTCCATAAAAGGCATAATGCCATTTTTTACGCTGCCTGCCTTGACCGGATCGATGTCGCATAGGCATGTCTTGAGGCCTTTCTGGGCAAAGACCAGGCCTAAAGGCAGCCCGACATGCCCCAAACCACCCACAATTACCACGTCGAAAGAAAAACGGCTCTTATCTTCTGCTTTCATCTAAAAGGCCTCCCTTGTCATTATTGGCAGAGATACTTTCCCATTCCTGCTTTAACTTGTTATATTCCTCTTCCTTGATCTTTAAAAAAAGGCGCATTAGACGCATTCTCTCTTCCAGCCCTTTGCTCGTAAGGCTGTACTGGATCTTCCGGATCTTGCCCGGATTATCGGAGAAGCTCTTGTATTTGATTATGCCTTTTTCGATGAGTGAGTTTAGCAGATAATTCGTCTTACCTAGAGAAATACCCAGCTTATTGGATATAGTCCGCTGGGTAGTGGCGGAATTGCCGTCTATTTCCTTTATCATATGCAGAATTTCTTCTTTTGGGGGACGTTCAATCATTGAACATTATTGTACCAAATCGGTAATAAAAGTCAAGATTTAGCTACTTTCGGGAAGGGTCCATGAATGCCGCAGGCCTGGCTGGTCTTATCCTCTCACGATATAAGAAAATTCATTTTTTACTGCCATATTCATCCACATTTACGCCAAATTCCAGTTTTTTTGTATATTATAGGTTGGGTGCATCATGAAATTCCGCCCGACATCGCTTATGGGGTACCCCACCATGCCGTTAATAGAATAATCCCCCATGCCCTCTTTATATAGGTAATAGAGATACCCTATATCCTCTGGCTGAAGGCCCATCAATCTGGCTCCGACCCCGTCCGCTTTCAGGGCATCCGTTGACGCGACTGCCGCTTCCAGCTTTACGGGAAAACCGTCTACGGGGCCGTTTCCGTCCATGCAATGAAATGCATCCAATACCACGAGATCCGGCCAGGTAAGTTTGGCCAGACTGACCACGTTTCTATGAATTACTTTTGTAGATTTTATATATGCCATGGATTTCTTGAATAGGAAATTTACCAGTCCTGGAGACCTCCTCCTCATCCAGGCTATCGCCGACGTGGGAATATACGTAAATATGGTTTTAGAGTTGGGCGCGTTCGGGGTGCGGAGACCGTGAAGTAGCGACTTGTCTTCCTGCTTGATCAAGCCAGCCATATTTTTTATGCCGAATGTGGCTATGGCGTAGTTATGCGTTTTGGGCACCCCTACGGATATCCTGAAGTCAAAGGCGGATAGGCGTTTTACGATCCTTATCTTTTCTGGGCCGGCTATGGACATGATCGTATGCTCGGAGTAATCCGGATGATCTTCAATACATTCTATTCTGACATTATCGTATTTTTTTACCAAGTCAAAATAGCCGAATTTTTCAAATACTTCCCTTGTGGATGTTTTTTCATAATGCGCGCTTCCGCTCCCTTCCAAAATAGTAAATTGGCTGCGACGCAGCTCATTGAAATTATCTAACAAGAAATCTATTACGGCCTCTACCGCTTCCCTATGCGTATTAGCGGCTTCATTGTTGGTAGCGGTCAGGTTAGGCTTTATCAGTATCTCTTTTTTACTGCGGATCGCTTCCAGGTCCGGCTTTATGAGCTCCAGTGCTTTTTGTATATTGCCATATCTGCCGGAGCCTTTGACCAAAGAAACTTTTTTAATATAGCTATCCATTGCCAGGCCTATTTTTTATACTTGCTCAAACATTGAAAATTGTTGCAACAAGCAGCTGGAATTATTCAAGTTATTAATACGAGCTAATTCTTTTTACAATAAAACTAAGCTCATCGGTATCCAACTCGGGATATATGGGAATAGCGAGGGTTTCGGGAGAAGCGGATTCGGACTCTTTGAAGTCACCTTTTTTATAGCCAAGGCCTTTATAAGCTTCCTGCAGGTGAAGGGATACGGGATAGTAGGTCCTGGCCTCTATGCCTGCGTCATTAATGGACTTGGCCAATTTTTCAGGGCCTGGCTTAATGCGAAGCACATAGAGATGATAGGTATGCATATTGTATGATGGTGTAAATGGCGTTATTATAGGTAGCCCTTTAAGGTTTTCATCATAATATTTAGCGACTTTGCGGCGGCCATCCAGCCATTTATTGAGATGCTTGAGCTTTACCCTTAAAATAGCGGCCTGAAAGGCATCAAGCCTCGAATTCGTGCCGATGGCTGAGTGAATATACCTTACAGCGCTACCGTGAACACGCAGCATTCTTATCTTATCGGCAAGTTCCTTATTATTCGTGATTACCATTCCCCCATCGCCAAAACCGCCTAAATTCTTGCTTGGGAAGAAGCTTAAAGCTCCTATATCGCCCATCGAGCCCGCCTGCTTACCCTTATAAGTAGCGCCCATCGCCTGGGCCGTGTCTTCAATTACTTTCAGATTATTTAATTTCGCGATCTCCAGGATCCTATCCATATCAGCGCATTGACCGAAGAGATGAACGGGGATGATAGCTTTTGTCTTTTTCGTTATTTTGTTCTCTATCAGCCCCGGATTGATGCAATATGTTTTGGGGTTGATGTCGACAAATACGGGCTTTGCTCCTACGAGGGATATGGATTCGGCCGTGGCGAAGAATGTGAACGGGGTCGTAATGACTTCATCGCCCTCGCCTATTCCGAGTGCTTTTAGCGCCAGGATGAGCGCGTCCGTTCCGGAAGCAACGCCTACAGCGTATTTTGTGCCGCAGTATGCGGCGACTTCACTCTCAAATGCCTCAACTTCAGGACCGAGAATAAAGTATTGGCTGTCGACGACGCGAGCAACGGCGGAGTCGATCTCATCTTTTATGCTTTTGTATTGGGCGGTTAGGTCTAAGATCGGGATCTTCATGCTGCTCCTTTTTGAGATTGCTTCGTCGGCCTTCGGCCTCCTCGCAATGACGAAAGCCGCTTTGCGGCCTCGCAATGACGAATTAAATTTCTTTAAAATAATCTATGGTTCTTATTAAGCCTGCTTCTAAGCCTATCTTTGGTTGCCATTTTAGAATCTTTTTGGCTTTCGCTATATTTGGACGCCTTACCTTGGGGTCGTCCGTCGGAAGACCTTCATGTATTATCTTACTTTTACTACCGGTCAGGCGTATTATCTCTTTGGCAAGCTCCAGTATCGTCATCTCATTAGGATTGCCAATGTTAGTAGGATAGTTTTCTTTTGACATCAATAACCTGTATATACCATCTACCAGGTCGGAGACGTAACAGAAGCTGCGCGTCTGATCACCCTTGCCATAAACCGTGATCGGCTTATCGTTAAGCGCCTGGCTTATGAAATTAGGTATTGCCCTGCCGTCCTCTTCCCTCATCCTTTCGCCGTAGGTATTGAATATACGGACTATCTTCGTATCTATCCTGTGGTATCGATGATATGCCATTGTAATGGCTTCCGCAAACCTCTTGGCCTCATCATAAACTCCGCGGGGCCCGATTGGGTTGACATTGCCCCAATAGCTTTCCGGTTGTGGATTAACTAGAGGATCGCCGTAGACTTCGCTGGTCGAGGCAAGCAGAAATTTCGATCTTTTTGCTTTGGCCAAGCCTAAAGCGTTGTGAGTGCCGAGAGAACCGACTTTAAGCGTTTGTATAGGGAATTTGAGATAGTCAATCGGGCTGGCCGGGGAGGCAAAGTGAAGAATGTAATGAACCGGGCCCCTGATATTGATATGCTCAGATATATTGTGTTTTATGAATTGAAAGTCTTCATCCTTCAATAGATGTGAGATATTAGATAGTTTTCCGGTGATAAGATTATCAATACAGATAACTCTACAACGCTTTCTTTTGGGATCAGTCCCCTTCAACTTCGTAAACAATTCTTTTGGGACAGACCCCTTCAACACGCTTTGAGGATAGACCCTCTCACCAAGGAAAAGCTCACAGAGATGCGAACCGATAAATCCGGCGCCGCCGGTGATAAGAATTGTTTTAGTCATACAATGCTTCCTTTTGGGGTCAGTCCCCTTCGGGGACAGACCCCTTCAGCAAGAATTCAACTCTTTGGGGATAGTCCCTTTCGCTTGAACCAATTTATTGTTAATTTAAGGCCTTCTTCAAAACCGACTATTTTTTTCACTCCCAAAACTTTTTTCATCTTGCTGATGTCGGCATAGGTTTTTCTCACATCACCGGCTCTCTTTGGGCCATATTCGGGTTTAAGCTTAAGGCCCAACACTTTATTTGTTTCCCTGATTATATCAAGTATAGAGGTCGTCGTACCGCAGGCGATATTGAAGACCTCCCCCGATATCTTGGGAACCACGCAAGCCTTTAAATTTGCCTGCACTACGTTGGCTACATAAGTAAAGTCTCTTGACTGCTTTCCGTCCCACTCCGCTATAGGGCGCTCGTTCTTTAACATCTTTACGAGTATCGCGGGAATAGCGGCGGAATACCTGCTTTCGGGATTCTGCCGGGGGCCGAATACGTTAAAATACCTCAAAGAGACCGTCTCTAGTCCAAAAGTCTTTGCGAAAGTTATGCAGTAATTCTCCGCGGCTAACTTTGAAACTCCATAAGGTGAGATAGGCACAGGATGGGCCGTTTCCTTCTGAGGGAATTTCTTAACGTCTCCGTAAGCGGAACTTGAAGAAGCGTAAACCACCCTCTTAACTCCAGCTTCTTTGGCTGCCACGAGAAGATTGAGCGTCCCGAAAACATTGACATCATTTGTGGCAAATGGATCCTCTACAGATTTGGCTACGGAGCGAAGGGCCGCCTGATGAATGACATAGTCTATGCCCCCCAGGGCTTTCGACAGTACATTTTTATCACGGATATCCCCTTCTATCAATTCGATGCTATTCATGAAGGGCGCGAGATTATCTTTTGAACCGGTGGAGAAGTTGTCGAGGACGCGGATCGAGTCGACTTCATTACGCTCTCTTTTGGGGTCAGTCCCCTTCAACTTCGTAAACAATTCTTTGGGGACAGACCCCTTCAACACGCTTCGGGGACAGACCCCTTCAGCGCTCTTCAACCTGACAAGTTCTTCAACAATGTTCGAGCCGATAAATCCTGCTCCTCCGGTAACCAGGTATTTTGCCATCTTATAGCCTTACTATGTTAGACCTGTTCTTAACGTATTTTAAAGCATTTCTGGTATCGATGATCAGCCTCGAGTTCTTAGCTAGAAACTGGTAGTCGATATTCGAATGGTCTGTGACTATCACGACGCAATCGAAAGACTTCAGGGTCTTCTTGTCAAATTTAACGCACTTCAAATCTATTCCTTCAACCTTAAGGTATGGAAAGTACGGATCGTAGTAATAGATATCGGACTCATGTCTTCTCAACAGGTCTATTATCGGAAATACCGGAGATTCTCTCAGGTCTTGGATATCTCTTTTGTACGCTACGCCCGATAGTAAAACCTTGGCTCCCTTTAAGGCCTTCTTCTTCCTGTTGAGACTATAAACTAATTTTTCCACCACATAGCGCGGCATGTTTTCATTGACTTCCGAAGCTAAGTTTATAAATCTGGTCTCAAATCCGTATTGTTTCGCTTTCCACGAAAGATATATCGGATCCAGAGGAATGCAATGCCCTCCTATTGAGGGCCCCGGATAGAATGGCATAAAACCATATGGTTTTGTCTTCGCGGCCTCTATGATCTCCCATATATTCAAACCAAGCCTGTCGCACATGATAGTCATTTCGTAGATGAAGCCTATATTGACGATCCTGAAGGCGTTCTCTAATAGCTTCGTCATCTCGGCGGCCCTGCTGGAAGAGACGGCTGTGACCTTTTCTATTACCTGTCTGTACAATAACGCGGTGATCTCGGTAGACTTTTTGGAGATGCCGCCGACGACTTTGGGTATATTAGTCACAAAATACTTGGTATTGCCCGGGTCTATTCTTTCCGGAGAGAACGCAAGATAAAAATCTTTCCCTTCTTTAAAGCCCGTCGACTCCAGGATAGGGAGCATGACTTCATCGGTAGTCCCGGGGTAGGTGGTGGACTCCAATACGATTATCTGCCCGCGTCTGATATATTTTTTAACGGTCTCCGTGGCAGATACTATGAACGAAACATCCGGCTCTTTAGTTTTAAGAAGCGGCGTGGGAACGCATATTATTACAGCGTCTAATTGTTCCATGCGGCTGACGTCAGACGTGACGATAAGTTTTTTTTCATTCTGCAACGCAATTATATCTTTGGGTTTTAGATCAAGGATATAGGACTTCCCCTTCTTAAGCCTTTTGACACGATCCTTATCTACGTCTATACCGTAGGTCTTAAATCCTTTCTTTGCGAAAGCTACCGCGAGCGGCAACCCCACGTAGCCAAGGCCCATAACTCCTATCTTGGTTTTTTTGCTTAAGATCTTCGATTTTAGGGACTCAAACATATTCTTTCAATGCCTCCTGCCAGCTTAGCATCTTGTGGCCTGTGAACTTAACGAACTTTGAGTTGTCCAACACCGACATCTTCGGACGCTTGGCCGGTCGATCAAGTTCCTTCGATGAGATCGGCACTACTTTCACTTGAGATTTTGCCAGTTTTAATATCTCTTTAGCATAGCCGTACCAGGAAACACTACCGGAATTTGATATGTGATAAATTCCGTAACTAGCCTTTTGAGATTGCTTCGTCGTCCCACCTTTGGCGGGACTCCTCGCAATGACAGATATTAGCGCATGGATCGCTTTTGCTAAATCTTTCGTGTTCGTCGGAGAACCGACCTGGTCATTTACCACTTTTAAAACTTTTTCGGTCTCGGCCTTCTTAAGAATGGTATCTACAAAATTCTTACCGTGCTTGCCATAAAGCCAACCGGTACGCAATATGAAATATTTTTTTAAGGCTCTTTTTATGGCCAACTCCCCTTTTAACTTTGAATCCGCATATATGCTTAAGGGGTTTGTCTTATCGGTCTCTTTGTAAGGACTCTTTCTCTTGCCGTCGAATACAAAATCGGTACTTAAATATATTAATGTGGCACCTATTGTTTTGCAGGCCAAGGCTATATTCTTCGTGCCTTCACTGTTGATCTTGTAGGCTTTTTTTTCATTAAGCTCGCAACCATCAACATCCGTCCACGCCGCGGCGTGGATAACTATATCCGGGTTCAGATTTCTGATAATTGCCAATACGTTCTGCTTCTTGGTTATATCGAGCTTGTAGAACCCACGAACGACGAACGACGAACGACGAACGACGTCCGCACCGAATACTTCGTAATGCTGGCGCAACTCTTGAGAAAGATCGACTCCGAGCATTCCGCTCGAGCCTATTATGAGTATCTTGTGCTTCATGATTTACAATGACTCTTTTGGGGTCAGTCCCCTCCTGCCCTGAGCAAAGCCGAAGGGTCGGGGACAGACCCCTTCAACAGTTTCGTCCACCAGGGCTTATTGGCTCGGTACCAGTCTATTGTAGCTTCGAGAGCTTCTTTAAAATCATACCTGGGGCTCCAGCCAAGGGCCTTAAGCTTGGTAATGTCGAGCGAATATCTCTTATCATGGCCGGGCCTGTCTTTGACATACTCTATGGAGGTCTTATCCTTGCCAAGCATTTCAAGGATATTATAGGTCAACTCCAGATTGGTAATTTCCGTGGTGCCTCCGATATTATAGATCTCGCCCGCCTTTCCCTTATGTATAATAAGATCGATGGCCTCGCAATTATCGATAACATATAACCAGTCCCGCACATTCATTCCATCGGCGTAGAGCGGTACTTTCTTATTCTGCAGAAGATTTGTAATAAATAGCGGTATGACCTTCTCCGGGTATTGATATGGGCCGAAATTATTGGAGCTCCTTGTGATGATAACAGGTAATTTGTAAGTGACAAAGAACGACCTTGCCAATAGATCGCTGCCGGCCTTGGTGGATGAATATGGACTATTGGGGAATAACGCGTCCGTCTCTTTGAATGAGCCCTCGGCAATGCTTCCGTAAACTTCATCGGTCGATATCTGTATAAATAACTTTGTTTTGAGCTTCTTTGCGGCTTCAAGCAGGGTGTGGGTGCCGAATATATTTGTCCTGACAAACTCCGCCGCGCCGTGTATCGACCTGTCGACATGCGTCTCAGCGGCAAATGACACGATAATATCACAACCTTTTACAGACTTCTCGACTACTTTAGAGTCCGCGATATCGCCTTTGACGAATTTATAGCGCTTGTTTTTTGATACATCTTTAAGGTTATCGAGATTGCCTGCGTAGGTGAGCTTATCTAAGTTTACGATATGGTAATCATCGTATTTATTGAGTATGTGGCAGATAAAATTGGAGCCGATGAAGCCGGCGCCGCCGGTGACTAGAATGCGTTTCATTTTAGATTGCTTCGCTCCCTTCGGTCGCTCGCAATGACGACGGGAGCAGCCTTCTTGGCTACTAGAATATTGGCGTTAAGGAGCGACTCGAAGGTGCCGGAATCGGTCCACCAGCCATCGAGGATGCTATAAGTAAGTTCGCCGCGCCTGATATACTCGTTATTAACATCCGTTATCTCGAGCTCACCGCGCTTTGATGGCTTTAATTTCTTGGCGATATCGAAGACCTTAGAATCATACATATAAACGCCCGTAACGGCATAATCGGATTTTGGTTTCTTAGGCTTCTCTTCTATCGATATTATCTTCTTACCCTTGAATTCGGCGACTCCGAACCTTTCCGGATCCTCAACTTTTTTCAAAATTATCTTTGCGCCCCTGGGCTGCTTCTTAAAATCTTCGACCGCCCGTCTTATGTTCTTCTCGATTATATTGTCGCCTAGAATAACAACTATCTTATCGCCGCGCGAAAAGTGCTCCGCTAGCTTCAACGCCTCAGCTATGCCACCTTCGCCCTCTTGATACGTATAATTTATGTGCTTAAGGCCAAACTCTTTCCCATTGCCCAATAGCCTCAAGAACTCTCCAGCATGAGCCCC